>NZ_CP162100.1:0-327244 GCF_040869035.1 Vibrio sp. NTOU-M3 | reverse complement strand
GGCTCAGGAAGTTCATAATCCATCAATGCAGCGACTTTGGGCACAGGTACTGAAACGTGAAGTAACCAACCCCGGTTCCACCTCGATGAAAGCGTTGAAAGTGCTGCAAGACATGACCCCGAAAGAAGCGCAGATTTTACAACGTGCAGCTTCTCTTGCCTGCAGTTTTGGTGGCGACAACAGTCGTAAATTATTGGTGGGGTACCGCGCTCAAGGAGGCATCTTTAGCTTTGGTAAACGCAGCACGACCAGCAATATTAATATTGGCAGCTTCCAATTACCCTACTCCAGCCTATTGGTGTTATTTGAACTAGGCCTCATGCACGGCACTGAATTAGAATCTGGTGAAATCGAACTGGAGCCAGCTTTACCATTAAAATATCAAGGTAAGCAGTTGTCACTGCAAGCTCATGGCAAAGGAATTCGTTTACTTTATTACCGCTTCAGTCCAACTGGTAATGAACTGTGCAAGCTGTTAGGCAATAAACCCAATATGCAATATTACGATCAAATGATGGCGGTGCTGAGCCAGAAGTTTACCGTGCATACGGAAGTGAAAAGCACGGTACATCACACTGTTTAACCCATACAAAAACGCCAGCCTAAAGGCTGGCGTTTTCTATTTTAAGCAGCAAACAACTTATGCTTTAAATGCTTTAAATGCGTTGATCAAGCCGTTTGTTGAACTATCGTGAGAGCTAATGTCTGAGCTGTCAGCTAACTCTGGTAGAATTTGGTTCGCAAGTTGCTTACCAAGTTCCACGCCCCACTGGTCAAAACTAAAGATGTTCCAAATAACGCCCTGAGCAAAGATTTTATGCTCGTACATCGCAATCAAGTTACCTAGCGTACGAGGTGTGATCTGCTTAACTAGGATTGAGTTCGTTGGGCGGTTTCCTTCAAACACTTTGAATGGTGCTAGTGTCGCCGCTTCTTCTTCGCTCTTACCTGCTTTAGCAAATTCAGCTTTTACTGTCGCTTCGTCTTTACCAAATGCCAGCGCTTCTGTTTGAGCAAAGAAGTTAGACATTAGCTTCTGGTGATGATCGCCTGCTGGGTTATGGCTGATTGCTGGTGCGATGAAATCACATGGGATCAGTTTAGTACCTTGGTGGATCAACTGGTAGAACGCGTGCTGGCCATTAGTTCCCGGCTCACCCCAAATGATTGGGCCAGTTTGGTAAGTTACGGCATTGCCGTCACGGTCAACGTATTTACCATTTGATTCCATATTGCCCTGCTGGAAGTACGCAGCAAAACGGTGCATGTACTGATCGTAAGGTAGAATTGCTTCTGATTCAGCACCGTGGAAGTTGTTGTACCATAGACCGATAAGCGCAAGGATCACAGGGATGTTGCTTTCTAGTTCAGTAGACGCGAAGTGGTTATCCATCTCGTGCGCACCGTCTAGTAGCTCAATAAAGTTGTCGTAACCGACAGCAAGCGCGATAGAAAGACCGATTGCTGACCATAGAGAGTAACGACCACCAACCCAATCCCAGAACTCAAACATGTTGTCAGTATCGATACCGAACTCAGATACCGCTGGTGCGTTAGTTGAAAGCGCCGCAAAGTGCTTAGCAACGTGTGCTTCATCACCCGCAGAAGCTAGGAACCAATCACGCGCACTGTGTGCGTTAGTCATTGTCTCTTGAGTGGTAAACGTCTTAGACGCAACTAGGAATAGCGTTGTTTCTGGGTTTACTTTCTTCAATGTTTCAACGATATGAGTACCATCAACGTTAGAAACAAAGTGTAGGTTTAGGTGGTTTTTGTATGGTGCTAGCGCTTCAGTCACCATGTAAGGACCTAGGTCAGAGCCACCGATACCGATGTTTACGATATCAGTGATCGCTTTGCCTGTGTAACCTTTCCACTCGCCGCCGATAACGCGGTCAGTGAACGATTTCATTTTCTCAAGTACTGCATTAACTGCAGGCATCACGTCTTCGCCATCCACCATTACTGGCTTGTTGCTGCGGTTACGAAGAGCCGTATGAAGTACAGCGCGACCTTCCGTTTGGTTAATCGCTTCACCACTGAACATCGCTTCAATTGCAGACTTAAGCTCTGTTTCTTGTGCTAACGCAAACAAGTGTTTTAGTGTTTCTTCGTTGATCAGGTTCTTAGAATAATCGACAAGAATGTCGTCACCAAAGCGCGCTGAAAATTTGTCAAAACGAGTCGCGTCCTGAGCAAATAGCGCTTTTAGATCCATATCTTGTGCAGATTCGAAGTGTGCAGTCAGTGCATTCCACGCTGGTGTTTGCGTTGGGTTGATATTTTTCAACATGGTATTGATCCCGATGTTACAGTAGGTTTCACTCTACAAATCCTAAGCATAATGTTTAGAATTGCAGAAGCCCCCGATTAAGCAAATAAAATTAGTGTCGTTTCTACATTGCGAAATTGCAGCAAAAACTTTGTAATAAATTTTCAAGTCGCAATTATGACTCAGCCGATTTACCCCATCATTGAGGTAGGTCACGTAAAGCAATTCCAATGGTCAGAAGAACCATAATATCTGGATAGAGAAGATAACGCCTCTCTATTCATTTGCCAAATAGAATATAGAGGATGCCATATGTGGGTTCAACGAACGCTCCAACTCCAAGCTAGAAAGCGCGGTTTTCACCTGATCACTGATGAAATTGAACAACAATTACCTCAAATTAGCGGTCTTTCTGTGGGAATGTTACAGCTCTTTATTCAACACACCTCTGCCAGTTTGACCTTAAATGAGAATGCCGATCCAACCGTTCGTCTTGATATGGAGCAACACTTCAACCAATTTGTGCCAGAACGAGCTGCTTATTACCAACATACCTACGAAGGTGATGATGATATGCCTGCACATATCAAGGCCTCGATATTGGGTGCGAGCGTAATGATCCCTATCAGTAACGGACGTTTAGCATTAGGGACATGGCAGGGCATTTATTTGGGGGAACATCGTGATCACGGTGGTAGCCGAAAAATAATTGCGACCATACAAGGTGAGTAACCACCTATAAAAAATGCAGGCCGAAAGCCTGCATTTCTGTTTAATTAACGGTATTCCATCTCAACGCGAGAGGTTAACTTGGTAACCAACTCATAGGCAATGGTGCCAATGTGCTGCGCTACTTCTTCAACTGGCAGATCCTGTCCCCATAAAATGGCTTCATCACCAACGAGATCGCTAGCGTTTGGTCCTAAGTCCACCGTCAGCATATCCATCGAGACTCGTCCAGCTACTGGCACTTTTCGACCATTAACTAACACAGGTGTCCCATTCGGAGCCGTTCTTGGATAGCCGTCTCCGTAACCTATGGCAATCACACCGACTTTAGTGTCGCGTTCACTGGTCCAGATCCCACCGTACCCGACACTTTCTCCCGCTTTCACATCCCGCACGGCAATAAGGTGGGATTTAAGAGTCATAACAGGTCGATAACCTAGCTCCTCCGCCGTTTTGTCACTAAATGGAGAAACACCATACATAATGATCCCCGGACGAACCCAATCTAATTGGCTGTCAGGCCAAGCAAGTAACCCCGCAGAAGCGGCGAGAGAGCGCTCACCTTCACACCCATCAGTCAGTGACAGGAACAGATCCGCTTGTTCATTGGTGGTACTTTTATCCAGTTCGTCAGCACAACCAAAATGGCTCATATAACGCAATGGTTTCGCCACATTGCTGCATGCTTTTAAACGGTGAACAAATTCATCGAATTGTTCGGGGCGCACCCCTAAGCGATGCATGCCACTATCAACTTTCAGCCAGACCACAACCGGAACTTCAAGATCTGCTTGTTCTAACGCATCTAACTGCTCTTCACAATGAACGACGGTCTGAATATTATTGGTGACTAAAATAGGCAAATCGCCAGAAGAATAGAAACCTTCCAACAATAAGATCGGTTTCACGACACCACTGGCGCGCAGTTGAAGCGCTTCTTCAATACGCGCAACCCCAAAAGCATCGGCTCCCTGTGCATGTTTCGCAATATGACGCAGCCCATGACCATAGCCATTCGCTTTCACAACGGCCATCACTTTACTGTGTGGCGCTTGTTGCTTGATCTGTTGCAGGTTATGTTGCAGTGCAGATAGCTCTACACATGCCGTAGCTGCTTTCATATAGCTCATTGAATTACTCATCATCCATATCAAATGCTGGGCCAGCATAATTGTCGAAACGAGACCATTGTCCTTGGAAAGTCAAACGTACCGAGCCAATCGGGCCGTTACGTTGCTTACCTAAAATGATTTCTGCCGTCCCTTTCATCGAACTTTCTGGGTTATAAACTTCATCACGGTAAATAAACATGATCAAGTCAGCATCCTGCTCGATGGAGCCCGATTCACGCAAATCAGAGTTCACTGGGCGTTTGTCTGCACGTTGCTCCAAAGAACGGTTTAACTGAGACAGAGCAACAACAGGAACGTTCAATTCTTTCGCCAGTGCTTTTAATGAACGAGAGATCTCGGCAATTTCGAGTGTACGGTTATCTGACAGCGCAGGCACTCGCATCAACTGCAAGTAGTCGACCATGATCATTGATAACCCACCATGCTCTCTGGCAATACGACGAGCACGAGAACGAACTTCGGTTGGTGTCAAACCAGAACTGTCATCAATGTACATGTTTTTCTTCTGCATCAGGATCCCCATGGTAGAAGAAATACGCGCCCAATCCTCATCATCAAGCTGGCCAGTACGGATCTTGGTTTGGTCAACACGAGACAGTGACGCCAACATACGCATCATGATCTGTTCTGAAGGCATCTCCAGTGAGAAGATCAAAACGGGCTTGTCTTGTGACATCGCCGCATTCTCACACAGGTTCATCGCAAAAGTGGTTTTACCCATCGATGGACGCGCTGCCACAATCACCAAGTCCGAACCCTGCAAACCCGCAGTTTTCTTATTTAAATCGGTAAAGCCAGTGTCAACACCCGTTACGCCATCTTGTGGGGTCTTATATAAGAGTTCGATACGCTCAAGGGTTTTCTCAAGAATGTTATCGACATTCTGAGGGCCTTCACTTTCATTAGTACGAGACTCAGCAATTGCAAAAACCTTACTTTCCGCAAGATCGACCAAGTCTTCTGAACTGCGCCCTTGCGGATCATAACCAGCATCTGCAATTTCATTTGCGACCCCAATCAAGTCACGAACTAACGCGCGCTCAGCCACAATATCGGCGTATGCGTTGATATTGGCAGCACTCGGGGTATTCTTAACCAGATCAGCAAGGTAAGCAAAACCGCCAACATCCTCTAGCTGCTCACGCTGCTCAAGAAACTCCGATAGTGTGATCAGATCGAGTGGCTTACTGTCTTCCAGAATCGTTTTCACCCCATCGAAAATCAATCGATGTGGTCTGCTGTAAAAATCTTTCGCAACCACACGCTCTGCGACCGTATCCCAGCGCTCATTGTCCAACAACAAACCACCAATCACGGACTGCTCTGCTTCTAGAGAATGAGGAGGAACTTTAATTGCGTCGACTTGCGCATCTAACGGTTTGCGCTTGCGTGGATCCAACTTTGTATCGATTCTGGTGTCTGCCATGAGGATGCTCAAAAACTACTAACTAACCGCCCATTATAACCAGAATAATTGATTTGTAATTATGTAGGATAGGGTTTGTGATTTTCTTAAGGAGAATTAACCTGTTGCTGACGGACAAGCGAGGCGAAGTTTTTAATATTCACCCATTAGCTTCATCAATATCGGAGAACTTTGTGTCGAAAATATGGTTTCTTGGGATTACGCTGTTAAGCGCACCTTTTGTTTACGCGCAAGATGCCACCAAAGACTCAAAGGATATTGAGGTCCCATCACCTTGGAATAGCGAAGTTGAGTTTGGTTACCAGTCTCACTCCGGCAACTCCGATTCACAATCTCTGAACTCTCGATTAAGTGCCGATTATACGTCTGGGCGCCACCGTACTAGTGGTGAATGGAAGTTTTACTTATTGTACAAAGATGGTGAAGAAGATAAGCGTCAATCCACTTATACCGCACAAAGTGACTATAAGTTAGGTCCTAAAACCTACTTGTATGGCAGTTTTAAAGGCGTTGACTCACGCTATAGCGCCTACTTTAAGGATTACACCATGTCAGGTGGTTTGGGTTACCAGTTTTCTAACACAGATACGTTCGTATTTGAGCTTGAAGTGGGGCCAGGCTTTCGCTACCAAGAACCTAATCATGATGAAATAGATGACGATGACATCATTTTTCCTGACATCGTCCAAGAAGCGATTTTTCGTGGCAAGATCAATAGCGAGTGGCAAGCGCTGGACAATTTACGCGTCGGTACAACCTTAACCATGGTGTCTGGACACAGCAACACCCGAACCGATAGTGATATCAGCATTACCAACAACATCACAGAAGATATCGCACTTAAGCTAACCCATTCTCGCCAGTATCACGATAAGGTACCTGAAGGGCTTAAAAAAGCAGATACTGTCTTCTCTGCAAACTTACTATTTCTATTCTAAAGCGTTGCGATTAGAGCAAATTAAAGACATAAAAAAAACACCAGCCGAAGCTGGTGTTTTTCATATTCGTCTTGATACTGAATTACTCAGCAGCAACAACTTGTAGGTTCACAGCTGCGAATACTTCAGAGTGAAGTTGAACGCTGATCTCGAACTCACCAGTGTTACGTAGAGCACCTTCAGGAAGGCGAACTTCGCTCTTAGCAACTTCAACGCCTGCTGCAGTGATTGCATCAGCGATGTCACGAGTACCGATAGAACCGAACAGTTTACCTTCGTCACCAGCTTTAGAAGCGATAACAACTGCTTCTAGAGCGTTAACTTTCTCAGCGCGCGCTTCTGCAGCTGCTAGTTGCTCAGCAACTTTAGCTTCTAGTTCAGCACGGCGAGTTTCGAACATTTCAACGTTAGACTTAGTTGCCATAACTGCTTTACCTTGAGGGATAAGGAAGTTACGAGCGTAGCCAGATTTAACGTTTACAGTGTCGCCAAGACCACCTAGGTTACCGATTTTATCAAGTAGAATAACTTGCATTGTTTAATCCTCTTTCTTAATAAAACGAACCGATTACTGATGCTTGTCAGTGTACGGTAGTAGAGCTAGGTAGCGTGAACGCTTGATAGCGCGAGCTAGTTGACGCTGGTACTTAGCACTTGTACCAGTGATACGGCTAGGTACGATTTTACCAGCTTCAGTGATGTAGTTTTTAAGAGTTGCTACGTCTTTGTAATCAATCTCTTGTACGCCTTCTGCAGTGAAACGGCAGAATTTACGACGACGGAAGAAACGAGCCATGGGCTATCTCCTGATCTTAAATTTGAGTAATGTTGTCGGCGTGTAACACTAATTTACCAACGCCATTTCGGCCGGTTTGGTAAGCGACAAATCCGCTCACCTTAATGTTACTGCCTTGTACTAAATTCTGAGTGTCTGCTTGTGACCTTTGCCCACTAACAACTACCGGCATTCGACAATAAACTTGTCGAGGTAGGTCAGCCTCAATAACCGTAGAGCGATGCTCTAACCAAAATCGACAGTGTTCTATACCACTGGGGCTTTTACTACGAATGGGCGGTTTGGCTATGGTGCCAGAAAGCTCCATTCGGTTGGTCATAAGAGAAATTACTCAGCAGCTGCTTCTGGCTTAGCTTCAGCACGCTCTTCACGACGAGGAGCACGCTCTGCACGCTCTTCTTTCTGCTTAAGCATGATAGATTGCTCAGTGATAGCCGCTTTAGTACGCATGATCATGTTACGTAGAACTGCATCGTTGAAACGGAAAGCAGTTTCTAGCTCATCGATTACAGCTTGGTCAGCTTCAACGTTCATTAGAACGTAGTGAGCTTTGTGAAGCTTGTTGATTGGGTAAGCCAGTTGACGACGACCCCAGTCTTCTAGACGGTGTACTTTACCGCCAGCTTCAGTGATAGAACCAGTGTAACGCTCGATCATGCCAGCAACTTGCTCGCTTTGATCTGGGTGCACCATGAATACGATTTCGTAATGACGCATTGGTTGCTCCTTACGGATTATTCAGCTTCCACAAATGGCTCGGTCATCCAGAGGAAGCAAGGAACTAAAGATAATTGACCGAGAATTTAAGAGCACGAATAGTACAGAAAGAAAGCAGTATTAGCAAGAGGAATCACACTGAGATGCTGACCTTATTTTCATGTTCGATTTTGATTTAATAAATGAAGGGCCAGAAACGGAAAAGCCGCTGCTTCGTTCGCAGCGGCCATATGATTTACGCTAGAATTTTAATCGTCTTCATCATCATCCACATACTGCGCTTGGAGATAATTTTCGATACCAGTTAGCTTGATCAAACCAAGTTGTGTTTCTAACCAGTCAACGTGCTCTTCTTCGTCTTCCAAAATATCTTGAAACAGATCTCGTGATACATAGTCATGGACATCTTCCGCATAAGCAATAGCGGCTTTTAAATCTGGAATAGCGGCCATTTCAACTTTTAGATCACACTCAAGCATTTCTTTGGTATTTTCACCAATCATCAGCTTCCCGAGATCTTGTAGATTAGGTAACCCTTCGAGGAATAAAATACGTTCGACGAGTTCATCAGCATGTTTCATTTCATCAATAGATTCTTCGTATTCTTTATGAGCTAAGTGTTTTAAGCCCCAGTCTTTATACATGCGAGCATGAAGAAAGTATTGATTAATAGCGACAAGCTCGTTGCCGAGCACTTTATTGAGATGTTGGATTATGATTGGATCGCCTTTCATGACAAAGCCCTCCTGTTTGGCTCCTTTAAATGTAGAACCAATTAAGAAGGTGTCAAAAAGCGTTAAAATGGCTAACTTGCTTGTTTTAGCTCAGCAAATACAGCGATTTCACTAATGAGCTCTTTAGCATGGCGAACACATTTGCCACACTGACTACCCAAAGCCGTACAACGTTTAATGCCCCGAATATCCGTAACTCCTTCATTCTGAACAAGCTTTCGAATTTTTTTATCCGATACACCATGGCAAACACAAACGTACATACAACTTCCAAATACTTCACTAAGAGACAAAGCAAATATAAACGAGAATCGTTGTTATTACCACTTAGTTAAAATAAATATTAAGACTGATTTGTTATAAGAAAATTTGCTACAGCACATGGTCATTCAGTCAAAAACCGGAGTAAATATATGGATAAATAACTAACTTCCTGTTTAAGAACCAATTATTCGTTAGTACCTACCGTTATTTAAACACTTACCCTTATAACAGAAAACGAAAAAGGGAAGCCAAAGCTTCCCTTTTTCTTAGTGCGTTTTCTTCAAAAATGAAGAAAAGAGCAAGATTTCAATTAATTCATTAAGAATTATTCGAAGATCTTAGCTACAACACCAGCACCAACTGTACGGCCACCTTCACGGATCGCGAAACGTAGACCTTCGTCCATCGCGATTGGTGCGATTAGCTCAACAGTCATCTTGATGTTGTCGCCTGGCATTACCATTTCTACGCCTTCTGGTAGCTCGATGTTACCAGTTACGTCAGTTGTACGGAAGTAGAACTGTGGACGGTAGCCTTTGAAGAATGGTGTGTGACGACCACCTTCATCTTTAGACAGTACGTATACTTCTGATTCAAACTTAGTGTGTGGAGTGATTGAACCTGGAGCTGCTAGTACTTGACCACGCTCAACTTCGTCACGCTTAGTACCACGTAGTAGTGCACCAACGTTCTCACCTGCACGGCCTTCGTCTAGAAGCTTACGGAACATTTCAACACCAGTACATGTTGTTGAAGTTGTTTCCTTGATACCTACGATAGCAACTTCGTCACCTACTGTTAGGATACCACGCTCGATACGGCCAGTTACTACTGTACCACGACCTTGGATTGAGAATACGTCTTCGATTGGCATTAGGAATGGCTGATCGATTGCACGCTCTGGCTCTGGGATGTAGTTGTCTAGCGCTTCTGCTAGTTCTACAATCTTAGATTCCCATTGCTCTTCACCGTTTAGTGCGCCTAGTGCAGAACCTTGGATTACTGGTAGGTCGTCACCTGGGAAGTCGTACTCAGATAGAAGTTCACGAACTTCCATTTCTACTAGCTCTAGAAGCTCTTCATCATCAACCATGTCACATTTGTTCATGAATACGATGATGTATGGGATACCAACCTGACGGCCTAGTAGGATGTGCTCACGAGTTTGTGGCATTGGGCCATCTGTCGCAGCAACAACTAGGATACCACCGTCCATCTGTGCAGCACCTGTGATCATGTTTTTAACATAATCCGCGTGTCCTGGACAGTCTACGTGTGCGTAGTGACGAGTTGGAGTGTCGTACTCAACGTGAGATGTTGCGATTGTGATACCGCGCTCACGCTCTTCTGGAGCGTTATCGATTGATGCGAAGTCTTTCGCTTCACCGCCGTACACTTTAGCAAGAGTAGTACAGATTGCAGCAGTTAGAGTTGTTTTACCGTGGTCAACGTGGCCGATAGTACCAACGTTAACGTGCGGTTTAGTACGTTCAAATTTTTCTTTAGACACGATCGTGTTCCTTCCTAGTTATGATTCGCCACGATCAACTATTGACCGAGACGCGCCAGAAATTGCTATTTTATGCGCCAACGTCCGTCAGCGCAATATTTCGACGTAGTGATCTGACAAAAAGTCGTATACTTTTTAAGGATCAATACAATCTATTAGTATCCACGCTCCGCAATGATTTTATCTGCGAAGTTTTTCGGTACTTCAGCGTACTCGTTAAACTCCATAGAGTAAGACGCACGGCCTTGAGTTGCAGAGCGTAGGTCAGTTGCGTAACCAAACATCTCAGATAGAGGTACTTGAGCGCGGACGATCTTAATACCCGCCACACCTTCATCCATACCTTCGATCATACCGCGGCGACGGTTAAGGTCACCAACAACATCACCCATCCAATCTTCTGGAGTAGTTACTTCAACATTCATCATAGGTTCTAAAAGCACAGGTTGTGCCTCAAGTGAGCCTTTTTTGAATGCCATCGAGCCAGCGATCTTAAACGCCATCTCGTTAGAGTCAACATCGTGGTAAGAACCATCAAACAGCGTTGCTTTAATATCTAGAACCGGATAACCCGCTAGAACACCACTGTTCATTTGCTCTTCGATACCTTTCGATACCGAGCTGATGTATTCCTTAGGAACTACACCACCCACAATTTCGTCAACAAAGACAAAACCTTCGCCAGGTTCAGATGGCTCCAGTTTGATCCATACGTGACCGTACTGACCACGACCACCAGATTGACGAACAAATTTACCTTCTACTTCCGCGCTGCCACGGATAGTTTCACGGTAAGCAACCTGTGGTTTACCTACGTTACAGTCGACGCTGAATTCGCGCTTCATACGGTCAACGATGATATCTAGGTGAAGCTCACCCATACCAGAGATCAGAGTCTGACCCGTTTCGTCGTCCGTTTCTACACGGAAAGATGGGTCTTCGGCTGCTAGTTTACCTAGTGCGATACCCATCTTTTCTTGATCGGCAACAGAGCGAGGCTCTACTGCGATCTGAATAACAGGATCAGGGAATTCCATGCGCTCCAGAATAACCTTATGGTTCTGGTCACAAAGCGTATCACCTGTTGTTACCTCTTTCAGACCGATCGCAGCAGCAATATCGCCTGCGCGAACTTCTTTGATCTCTTCACGCTTGTTTGAGTGCATCTGTACGATACGACCAAAACGTTCTTTCTTCTGCTTAACAGAGTTGTATACCGCATCACCTGAGTTCACGACACCAGAGTAAACACGCATGAATGTCAGCGTACCTACAAACGGGTCTGTCGCGATCTTAAATGCTAGTGCTGAGAATGGTTCGTTGTCGTCTGCATGACGCTCAACTTCATTATCATTGTCATCAACGCCTTTAATCGCAGGAACATCAATTGGTGAAGGCAAGTATTCAACTACCGCATCTAGTACCGCTTGAACACCTTTGTTTTTAAACGCACTACCACATGTAGCCAGTACGATTTCGTTATTTAGTGTACGTGTACGCAGAGCTTGCTTGATCTCAGCTTCAGTCAGTTCACCTTCTTCAAGATACTTATCCATTAGCTCTTCAGTCGCTTCTGCAGCAGACTCAACAAGGTTGTTGCGCCACTCTTCTGCAAGCTCGACCATATCAGCTGGGATCTCTTCATAAGTGAAGGTTGTACCTTGATCTTCTTCGTTCCAGTTGATCATCTTCATCTTGATCAGGTCGATAACACCCTTGAAGTCATCTTCCGCACCAACGTTAAGTTGAATTGGAACAGGGTTCGCACCAAGACGGTTTTTGATTTGATCAACAACGCGTAGGAAGTCAGCACCTGCACGGTCCATCTTGTTGACGAATACCATACGTGGAACGTGGTATTTGTCTGCTTGACGCCATACGGTTTCAGATTGAGGTTCTACACCTGATGAACCACAGAACACAACAACGGCACCATCAAGTACGCGCAGTGAACGCTCTACTTCGATAGTGAAATCTACGTGTCCAGGAGTATCGATGATGTTGATGCGGTGGTCTTGGAATTGCGCTTCCATACCACGCCAGAAAGTTGTAGTCGCAGCGGAGGTAATAGTGATACCACGCTCCTGCTCTTGCTCCATCCAGTCCATAGTAGCAGCGCCATCGTGGACTTCACCGATTTTATGAGAAAGGCCAGTATAGAACAGAATACGTTCACTTGTGGTTGTTTTACCTGCGTCTACGTGAGCGACGATACCAATGTTACGGTAGCGCTCAATAGGTGTTTTACGAGCCACGATTGAATCCTCTTGAATTAGGGACTATTGCTATCTCTAGTTACTTTAGCCTGCTTTTACAGCTTTTTACTTGCCCTAGATATAGCAATAGTTCCTAGGCTTACGCATAGGAACTAGAGTAGAGCCGCGGGGATTCCCGCGGCACTGAAAGGTATTACCAACGGTAATGTGCGAACGCTTTGTTTGCGTCAGCCATGCGGTGAACGTCTTCACGTTTCTTAACCGCAGTACCTTTGTTCTCAGACGCGTCTAGCATTTCAGCAGCTAGGCGTTGAGCCATAGATTTTTCACCACGCTTACGCGCAGCTTCAACCAACCAACGCATAGCAAGAGCGTTACGGCGAACCGGACGTACTTCTACAGGTACTTGGTAAGTTGAACCACCAACACGGCGAGATTTAACTTCTACCGCTGGGCGAACATTTTCAAGAGCTTCTTCAAAAATAGCTAAGTGGTCTTTACCAGACTTTTCAGCCATAGCATCTAGTGCAGTGTAAACGATTTTCTCTGCAGTAGATTTTTTACCGTCAACCATTAGGATGTTAACGAATTTTGCCAGCAGTTCAGATTTGAACTTTGGATCTGGAAGGATCTTACGCTGACCAATGACGCGACGACGTGGCATGGATTTTCTCCGTTGTCTTCTTCAGGTTTTATCCAAAACTTTTCAGTTTTTTCAAAAAATTAAAAATAATTTAGTGTTTGGCCTTACTTAACGGAATCCATTAAGACTTAGGACGCTTCACACCGTACTTAGAACGACCTTGTTTACGGTCGTTAACGCCAGCACAGTCAAGTGCACCGCGAACAGTGTGGTAACGTACACCCGGAAGGTCTTTTACACGACCGCCACGGATTAGTACAACACTGTGCTCTTGAAGGTTGTGACCTTCACCGCCGATGTACGATGTAACTTCGAAGCCGTTTGTCAGACGTACACGACAAACTTTACGAAGTGCTGAGTTAGGTTTTTTAGGTGTAGTAGTGTAAACACGAGTACATACACCACGTTTTTGTGGGCACGCTTCTAGTGCAGGCACGTTGCTTTTAACAACTTGCTTTGCACGTGGCTTACGTACCAACTGGTTAATAGTTGCCATTAACTAGCTCCTGATTTACTTGAAAGTAAGCTTTGTGAAAAATCTATCCCTAACAGCGGTTGGCAGTTAGGGACGCAAAATTCTATGCAGCAGTGAGAGGTGTGTCAAGAAATATACGGATCTTTTTTGTTCAATTAGGGCAATTAGTCCGTAAAGCTCAATCGACAGGAAAGAAGGGTTAATCCCAAGTCAGAGATTTGGCTTGTTTTGCTGTTAGTTCAACAAAGCCAGCATAGCTAACCACCTCAATAGATGGGCTAATGCGATTGCTCATGCCACGAGCTTCAATATCGCTTTGCAGTGCAAACACTGATGGACCTTTTACCTTGCTGAACGCCTTATGCTGAGGGTTCGCAGCGTACACGGCATCTTCAATCAGCAAGACATCATCTTGCTCACTGTACAGTGCCATTGCATCGTCTAATGCAGCTACGGATTTGATGATATGTAACATGGCTTCCTCAGAATGACAGCAGTTTGCCCGCTTGTTGCAGTTGAGCTTTTAGTTGCTCTGTATTTAGCGCCTCTGCATCAATGACTAAATCGGCTTGAGCCAAGCCACGCTCGGCAAGCGAATCGGCACAAACAAACACTTGCTCAATGTCGTACAAGTCGAACAACTTCAACATTGGAGCGTAGTCTTTGCTTAATATGCCTTTAGGCTCTTGTCCAAGCAGTAACTGATACACACCATCCCCAACAAATAGAACGGTGATGTCTTCACAGTACGCAGACGCTGCTAACAACGCATCCACACCTTCACGCCCTGCATTGTTACCATGAGGCGCGCTACGAAATAGGTAAGTTAACTGACTCAAAACTGCACCACTCTATCTTGCGTTAACATGGCTTCAGCTAAGCTCCCCAAACCGGCTTGCTCGAACCCTGTCGCTAGGTTGTTCTGCTCAAGACCATGTTGATTCGCTTCATCTTCGCTGATGATACCGCGACGTAAAGCTGCCGCCACGCAAGTTTCCAGACGAACATTGTGTTGTTGGGCGAGTGATTGCCATGCTTTGGTTAAATCAAACTCATCGTTGGCAGGCACGTTCAGAGCCGTACCATTGGTAACGCCATCTTGGTAAAAGAACACACTCACCAGAGTATGCCCTTGTTCAATTACCGCTTGTGCGAATTGATATGCGCTGCGCGCCGATTGACTGCCGTAAACCGGACCGTTCACTACCAGCGTGTAAGTTAATCCACTCACGCTTATTCATCCTCAGTTTTACGCTGACGAATGTATAGGTAAACGGTGTGTTTAGAAATGTTCAGACGATCTGCTACGCGGTTGATCGCGTCTTTGATATCGAAGATACCTTTGTCGTACAGCTCCATCACTATCTGACGGTTCTTAGTGTTATTCGATACCGATTTATCTGCGTTGATCTCTTCAATCGTGCGCTCTACCGTTTGGTCGACCAGCTCTTCAACATCACTTGCGAAGTTAACAGAAGACGCCGCTTCTTTCGCTTCTTGCGTTGGCATGAAAGATTGAAGAACTTGAGAGAAAGGAGCATCAAGGTTGACGTTGATACAAAGCAAACCAATCACGCGGTTTTCGCCGTTACGAATAGCAACGGTGATCGACTTCATTAATACACCGCCTTTTGCGCGGGTAAAGTACGAACGCGAGAAGTTACGCTCAGAACCTTCGATGTCTTTCAGCATTTTAAGTGCTAAGTCAGTGATAGGAGAACCTACCTGACGGCCAGTGTTCTCACCGTTCGCAATTTTGATTGCAGAGGTATTGAGATCTTCCAAGGAGTGAAGAACGATCTCACAGAAAGGGCCGATTAGACTGGCAATGCCATCTACGACGGCTTCGTAAGATCTTAAGATGATTTTATCGTGCTCGGAAAATGGCATCACGGTAACAGATTCCATTTCGAGCAACATATCCGCATTAATTGTTTCTGTAGTTGTCACTGGTTTTGCCTTAGAGCGAAAAATCAACAAATTGGTGTAAGTTTATCAGAAATTTTGAATTGCACACCTAGCTAACTGACAATCTAGTGATTGAGAACAAATAAATTCTGATGAAAAAAGAAAGGCCTGACAATGTCAGGCCTTTCATCAAACAAATAATCAGTGCTTATTGTGTTGCTTTATCGCCGTTATCGATTTTTAGTAGCTCAACTTCAAAAACTAGCGTCGAGTTTGCAGGAATCGTTGGCGTGTCTTGTGGGCCGTATGCAAGCTCTGGTGGAATAACAAACTTGAACTTAGAGCCAACAGGCATCAGTTGAACACCTTCAGTCCAACCTGGGATCACGCGGTTTAGTGGGAATGTTGCTGGTTCACCACGATCGTATGAGCTGTCGAATTGCGTGCCATCAATCAATGTACCTTTGTAGTGCACCTGAACAGTATCCGTATCTTTAGGCTGCTCACCTTCTGCTTTGGTCATAACTTGGTAAAGTAGACCAGAATCCGTCTTCACTACGTCAGCTTCTTTTTCAAAGTTAGCACGGAACTCATCGCCAGCAGTCTTGTTCTTTTCTGCTTTTTCAGCCGCTTGTTTTTGCATTTTCTCTGCAACACGCTTATCTAAAGACTCAAGAGCTGCACGAGTTTCTTCTTCATTAAGCTCTGCTTTGCCAGCAAAAACGTGTTCAATACCTTTAAGTACCAACTCTTTATTTAAATCAATACCGATCTCACCCGGCTTATCTAAGCTCGTGCTTAGGTAGTTAGCGAAAGAAACACCAATTGCGTATGCCGCTTTATCATCTTCTGTTTTGAAATGAACAAGTTTGCCAGTTTCGGCCTGAACCTGTTGCTCAACCGCTGGTGCTGGCTCAACTGCCGCTTTTGTTTCTTCTTCTTTTTGACAGCCCGCCGCTAACGCAACTGTAGCCGCCAGCAGCGACACTTTAAAAATTGATTTCATTGATTTCTCCAATTGATGGCTAACCATTTGTCTTTGTGCACAAAACGATAAGAAATTCTGGTGTGCACGATCGTGTTGTACCAATATAACGAATATATTTAGCAAATAAACCAAAACCAAGTGGATATTTAGACTTGATGCGGATAATCTCTCACACTCTATTCATCACCATTGTCATTTCTGCGTTAACTGGCTGTTTTTTCTCGGCCAAACCCGATCAACGCTGGGAGTTAGACGCTAACGGAAGCACCAGCTTTGCATTAAGCCGGGATGCCCGCTTTGCACTTATTTACTCCAAAGAACACCACCTAGTTTTATGGGACTTATACCAAGATAAAAAGCTTGCTCAGCTTGGCCAACAAGATCCGCAAGCCAATACCGTCTCACGCATTCGCATTTCAGATAATGGACGCTTTGCCGTCACTGCCAGTCAGATAAATTTTGCCGTTTGGGACCTAGGTTGGACACAATCAGAAGGCCTTTGGTCAATATCTGACGGTTTGATCCGCGATGTCGATATTGCCAGTAACGGCGAACAAGTTTTGCTTGGGTTGTCGAATGGCAAAGCCATCTACGTCAACTTAGTCACTGGACGTCGACTAGAGTTCCTTGCCCATCAAGAAAAAGTGAATTCTGTGGCTCTCTCCCCAAATGGACGTTTTGCTTTAACAGGAGGGAATGATTACAAAGCCTATTTGTGGGACACCAACAGCGGACAAATTTTGCGCACATTTGAACATGAGCAACGTGTCATTCGCGTCGCCTTACAACGTGATGGGAAACTCGCCTTTACGTCAGATGGCGGTAATCAAGCCATTATTTGGGATTTAACTACCGGTCAATCACAGGCGAAACTAAGCAGCTTCTCTCGTCAGCTGATTTTTTCTACAGCTCGGTTCTCCAATGATGGCCGCTGGCTAATGACCGGAACACCATCAAGTAGAATAACCATTTGGGATAGTATGACTGGGAAAAAAGTTCAAGGGTTTAAAGCGGAATCGTTAAAAGATGCACGCCCACCACGAGCAGTGGTGTATGATGCTGCTTTTGACAATCAGCAACGAGTAGTCACAGGCACTTCGGCCGGTATTGCTCAAGCGTGGACAGTAGATATAGAACCATGAGCGATAATATTCAAAAGTTAGAAGAGCGTATCAACGATCTTGAATGCCAACTCGCCTTCCAAGAGCAGACCATTGATTCTCTCAATGAAGCGCTAAGCCAACAACAACTTTTGATTTCAAAAATGCAAGATCAGATGAAATATGTTGTCGGCAAAGTGAAAAATATGGATACGTCGAACTTAGCTGACCCTTCTGAGGAAACACCACCTCCTCATTATTAAACAAGATAGCTAAGAAAAAACGTAGGCAATCACCATACCAGCAACTACTAAACAACCACCGATGCGACGTAATTGATTATCTGGTTGCTCACTTAGCTGAGCAACCATATTACGCCATCCATTTGGAGCAATCAGTGGCCCTAATCCTTCAACAATCAATACTAATCCGATAGCCAGCCAAATAGAATTTGACATATTTACCTCTACTCATTTGCCTTAGTCGCTAGAAATAATAAAGGCTCCTATAAAGGAGCCTTTTAGATTAGATTCTTTTTTATTTCGCAGCTGCGCCAGAAGCATTGTTCATGTACTGGAAGAAGTCACTCTTCGGATCCAGAACAAGAATATCACTCTTCTCGCTAAACGATTTTTCGTATGCTTTCAAAGAACGGACAAAGCCGAAGAATTCTGGGTCTTTGTTGTACGCATCAGAATAAATCTTGGCCGCTTTTGCATCCGCTTCACCACGTGTTACACGTGCAGTTTTATCGGCTTCAGCAAGTACTGTTGCGACTTCTAACTCAGCTTGAGCGCGAATAACTTCTGCACGCTCACGACCTTGAGAGCGGTGCTTACGAGCAACCGATTCACGCTCAGCACGCATACGCTTGTAAATTGAGTCACTGATGTTGTCAGGAAGGTTGATTTTCTTCATACGGAAATCAACGATCTCAACACCAAGGTCAGTCAACGCACTGTCACGGGTACCTTCTAGTACGTTTTCCATGATCTTGTCACGCTCGCCATCAATCTCTAACGCTTCTTTTGCTGCTTCTGTAGTGACTTCTTCGCTATCAGCACTATCTGGTAATACGTCTTTATTACGCGGACCAGAAACGATCTGCTTGATTTCACGAGCACCAATTTCAGAACGAAGAACGTCTGTTACTTTGCGCTCAAGTAGCGCTTCAGCAGTCAGAACGTTACCGCCGCCTGTTGTCAGGTAGAAACGACCGAAGTCTTCGATACGCCACTTAACGTAAGTATCGATAATCACGTCTTTTTTCTCTGACGTTACAAAGCGGTCAGAACGGCCATCCATTGTCTGAATACGAGCATCTAATGTTTTTACGCGGTCAAACAGTGGCATCTTGAAGTGAAGGCCAGGTTCGTAAATCTTAGAAACGCCGTTGTCATCAAGAACACGACCGAATCGGATGACGAGACCTCGCTCACCTTCTTGGATAACAAATACTGACATCAGTAACAATACAACCGTTACAACTAATACAGGGATCATTAACTTACGCATTCTTAATATCTCCCTTGACGTGAACCAGTTGTACGAGATTGCGAGTCTGAAGTAGTGTCATTTGACTGAGTCTCAAGCTCAATTTGGTCATAAGCAGAAGTTGACTTCAGCTTACGCTTGGTTTGAGTTTGACCCTCACCAGCTAGCTTATCGATCGGCAAGTAAAGTAGGTTGCCGCTTGACTCTGAATCAATCAGAACTTTCGACGTACTGCTGTAAACTTCTTCCATAGTATCTAGGTACAGACGGTTACGTGTAACCTCTGGCGCTGCTTGATATTCTGGCAATAGCTTTTCAAACTGAGCCACTTGACCTAGTGCTTCGTTAACAACGCGCTCAGAGTAACCCAATGCTTCCTTCTTCAGACGCTCAGCACGACCTGTTGCCTTAGGAAGAATATCGTTACGGTAAGCTTCTGCTTCACGTTCAAAACGCTCCTCATCCTCACGAGCCGCAATAGCATCATCAAATGCATCTTTTACTTGCTCAGGTGGACGTGCAGACTGGAAGTTGACGTCAACGATGACAACACCCATATCGTAGCTATCAATAATTTCATTCAGCGTTTCTTGTGTGCTTTGACGGATTTGTTGACGACCACTGGTTAGGATACTGTCCATCAGAGAGTCACCCACAACAGCACGCAGAGCAGAATCAGTTGCTTGGCGTAAGCTGTCGTCTGCGTTCGTTACGCGGAATAGGTATTTGTATGGGTCAGCAACACGGTACTGAACATCCATCGCAACGGTTACTACGTTTTCATCTTTGGTCAACATAAGACCTGATGAACGCAGTGAGCGGATCGCCTGAACGTTAACCGGTTCGTATTCATCAATGAAACGAGGACGCCAGTTTAGACCAGGATCGACGATGCGGTCATACTTACCTAATCGAAGTACCACACCACGCTCGGCTTCACCGATCGTGTAAAAGCCGGAAACAAACCAGCCAACGACCAAAGCCGCAACAATCAGACCGAGGCCAATTGCACTACCGCCTCCAATAGACGGACCTTTGCCGCCTTTACCAAACTTTCCACCCAGTTTCTGACTCAGTTTATTAAATACTTCGTCCAAGTCTGGCGGACCTTGATCACGACCACCTTTACCACCGCGATTATTGTTACCCCAAGGGTCATTATCGCGGCCGTTGTTGCCGTTGTTATTACCAGGCTCATTCCACGCCATTAGAAAGCTCCATCATTAGATATGACGTTATACTGTAGCAGTCATTTAAGTAACTATAAAGTCACGTAAATCTGCCTCTTCTCTTTTTTCAAGTCTAGACCAATCCACTTGTTGCATTCGAACATTAATCAACAAGTTTCCATCCTGATCATATTCCTCATGTTGAATACAGTTCAACTGAAAAAACGTACTGCGGATCCTTCCTTGATGTTGAGGTGGTATACATAGCTGATATTGCACCATCTGACTGGCTAATCGCTCTGTTAGAGCTTCAAAAATCAGTTCAATACCTAACCCTTCCATCGCAGAGACCCATACAGTACGAGGAATACCCTCTTCGTCTCTTTCGATTCGCGGATTTTGTTGGTCAAGATTGTCAATCTTATTCATGACGGTTAGAGATGGCACCTCATGGGCATCAATCTCTTCAAGAACATCATGAACAGCTTGAATGTTCTCACGAAAACGGTCGTCACTGGCATCAACAACATGTAACAAAATGTCAGCCTCTTGCGTCTCTTGTAATGTTGCTTTAAATGCGGCAACCAAATCGTGGGGCAAGTGACGAATAAAACCAACCGTATCTGCTAATATGGCAGGTCCAACGTCAGCAAGTTCAATTTTTCTGAGGGTTGGATCAAGAGTTGCAAACAACTGATCCGCCGCATAAACACCCGCTTCCGTAATACGGTTAAACAGGGTCGACTTACCCGCGTTGGTATAACCAACCAACGACACGGTTGGGATTTCTGCTCGATTTCTTGCTCGGCGACCTTGTTCACGTTGCTTGGCAACTTTATCCAAGCGACGGAGAATCGCTTTGATACGATCACGCAATAAACGCCGGTCAGTTTCTAGCTGAGTCTCACCCGGACCACGTAAACCAATACCACCCTTTTGTCGCTCTAAGTGGGTCCAACCACGAATAAGGCGCGTTGAGATATGGCGAAGCTGTGCTAGCTCGACTTGCAACTTACCTTCATGGGTACGGGCACGCTGAGCAAAAATATCAAGGATTAGACCGGTACGATCAATCACACGACATTTACAAAGGTGTTCGAGGTTACGTTCTTGGGCAGGAGAGAGGGCGTGGTTAAAAATCACCACATCAGCCCCAGCAAGCTGCACTGCGTGAGCAACTTCTTGAGCCTTACCCTCTCCGACATAGTATTTAGGGTGAGGAGACTGACGACTACCAGTAATTACCTGTAGCGCAGAAACCCCAGCGGAAGAAACTAACATTTCAAACTCGTTAAGATCTTCCCATTCCCCTTCTTGCGTGAAGTTGATATGAACAAGTACGGCTCGCTCACCGGCTTCATAACGGTCAAACAAGCAATCAACTCCTTAAAATAATACTAGTATTAGGGTTCAGAATTAGTCTTCTGATTTTTCTTGCGGGCGATCAGATGACTGAGCACGTTCACCACTGTGATGGCTAACTGGACGTGCTGGTACAACTGTTGAAATCGCATGCTTATAAACCATTTGGTTTACAGTATTTTTCAGAAGAATTACGAACTGGTCAAAAGATTCGATCTGACCTTGTAGCTTGATACCATTTACAAGGTAGATAGATACTGGAATACGTTCGCGACGTAATGCATTTAAGAATGGGTCTTGTAAAGATTGCCCCTTAGCCATTTTATTTTTCCTTATTTGTAATTTTGTTTTAATTATTTAGCTAGTGGTGCGCTGCAATATAAAAGGTGCGGCCCTTGCATCTGAGCTAAACGAATAAAAAAACACCCTGTCATTCCCTGTTATGACGTCTTTGACAACAAATTTCAAGTAACAGATCCTTTGTAGGGCACGTTCACGCAAAAGCGATCACATTATACACAACGAAAACCTTCAGATGCTATTGCATTTGAAACAGTTTCAAGCGCTTCATCAATGTTCTCACTATCTAACCAAGTTAAATTATCCCAGCTGCGTAACCAGGTAATTTGTCGCTTGGCCAATTGACGGGTTGCACAGACTCCACGAAACACCGCTTCATCCAACGTACAATTACCATCAAAATAGTCCCACATTTGTCGATAACCGACACAACGAATAGATGGAAGATCAGGGTGAAGATCTTTTCGAGCGTAAAGTGCTTTCATTTCCTCTTCAAAACCTGCTTCAATCATTTTTTCATACCGCAGTTCGATTCGCCTGTGGAGCTCAGCCCTTTCCTTGGGAGCTATAGCAAACTGCTTAACACGAAACGGCAGGCTTTCCCCTTTAATTTGCGTCAGTTCAGTCAGAGTTTTACCCGAAACACGGTAGACTTCCAACGCCCGAGATAATCTTTGTGGATCATTCGGATGTATTCTGGCAGCCGATACAGGATCAATCTCTTTGAGTTGATCGTGCAGCACCTCCCAGCCTTGAGTCAATGCCTCTTGCTCAATTTGTTTACGAATTTCAGGATTTGCAGCCGGAAGTGGTGATAAACCTTCCAGTAGTGCTTTGTAATAAAGCATGGTCCCACCCACGAGCAAAGGAATTTTACCTTGTGCTGTGATGTCATGCATTTCTTTTAACGCATCACGGCGAAAGTCTGCTGCTGAATAGGCTTCACTCGGATCCAAAATATCAATTAGACGATGAGGAGCTAAAGCCTGCTCTGCTTCATCTGGCTTTGCTGTGCCAATATCCATGCCTTTATAAATTAAAGCGGAGTCCACCGATATGATCTCGATGGGAAACTTCTGGCGCAAACGTATCGCCAATTCTGTTTTTCCTGAAGCCGTCGGCCCCATTAAAAACAACGCTAAAGGTAGTTCTTTACTCATAACTCTAATGCTGCAATGGTGGCAGTAAAATCAACATGACGAACCAAGGTCTCATCATGCAATGGAAGCTGCCCCTGCCACAGTTGCTCAACTTCTGAAATAATTTGAATGGCTTCCGACAAAGTGTAGCTGCTTTTTACTTGTGTGATCTGCAACGTCAACCAATCAGCCAACTGAGCATTGTTTAATTCACCACTTTGCGAATCTGCGTAAGATAGCAGATCCGGGATCAATTGTTGTAGGTTTTGTTGTCTTAGTGGCTGGGGAACACCCATAACCATGATCGCCTTAGGATTTCTGGCTTTTAGCTCAATTCCAAATGTTACAAGTTGTTCCCTTAATGAGTTAGCACAATCAAGCAATTGCTGATCTAACTTCAAAGAAAGAGGCACGAGTAAAGGTTGGGCTTTCAGTGCTCCCAGTTGGTTATTAAGCTGCCCTCGTACTCGATACCACTCCGCACGTTTAATCGATACCAGTAGGCTGGTTTGTTTGTCAGCCATTAACAGATACTGTTCCCCTACCAGATTGATAGCTTTGCCTAACGATTCAATCGTTGACGTCGCTTCGATTGCCTGTCCGCTGTTTGCTTCCACTTTTTTGGGTTCTGGCTGTAGTTCAATAAAATCAGGGGTTTGAAGCAACTCTTTATAAGCCCGCACTTCTTGCTTTGAAGGTGCTGGCTCACTATAACGCTCCGGTGTGGAATTGCGAGATGCAGGTTTTGCTGATTCTATCCATTCACTGCGCCGCGGAGCATCACGAACCTCTCCCTCTGTACTTTCCTCTTTTCTTGGATAAGTTGGAGTTTGCTCAATCGCTTGATAAACACGCTCTGGAACCTGAACAGTACACGCTTCTTGGTGCTCAGAAGTTTCCGTTTGCGCCTTTATTTCAGTGGCATCATGAAAAGCAGAAGGCTTCACCTCTTGGCGTTCAATATGTGCGCCTTGCGCCAATGCATCACTGAGGGCTTGATAAATAAAGTCATGTACTAGTCGAGCTTGATGGAAGCGCACTTCGTGTTTCGCAGGATGCACATTCACATCAACCTGATGCGGGTCAATTTCAATAAACAACACATAAGCGGCAAATTGATCGGGGCGTAGGCTGGCCTCGTAGCTTTGACGTATTGCATGATTGATGAGCTTATCGCGCATCATGCGTCCGTTAACGTAGCAATACTGCAGATCGCTTTGTTGCCTAGCGCCGTCAGGTGTCGTTACCCACCCATGTAGCTTCAACCCTTGATGTTCAAGTTCTATCGCTAACATATGACGTACAAAAGCACTGCCACATACGGCTGCAATCCGTTTCTCAGCTTGAGATTGAGTTTTTGACGCTCGGTACTGACGCACCAATTTGCCGTTATGACGTAAGTTAATCGTCACATCAAAGCGACTCAAAGCGATACGTTTGATCAGCTCATCAATGTGACTAAACTCTGTTTTTTCCGTACGAAGAAACTTTCGCCTCGCGGGCGTATTAAAGAACAGATCCAACACTTCAACCGAAGTACCAATTGGATGAGCAGCAGGCTGGATATTCACCTGCATATCGCGCCCTTCGGAATAAGCAGACCATGCTTGATCTTGTGTTGCAGGGAGAGAGGTAAGGGTAAGACGAGAGACAGAGCTAATACTTGCCAAGGCCTCACCACGAAAACCGAGGCTAAGAATGGCTTCTAAATCGTCAAGCGTATGTATTTTCGAAGTCGCGTGGCGGCTCAGTGCTAAAGAAAGTTCTTCTTTGACGATCCCTTTGCCATTATCTCGAACCCGAATAAGCTTGGCTCCTCCTTTTTCGATATCAATATCGATTCGAGTCGCACCGGAGTCCAAGCTATTCTCAACAAGTTCTTTGACTACAGAAGCTGGTCTTTCGACCACTTCCCCGGCCGCAATTTGGTTTGCCAGCCTGGCCGGGAGAATTTTTATCGTCATAGTAAACGCTTAGCGATTAGGAATGATCAACACCTGACCAACGGCCAGCTCATCAGAGCGTAAGTTATTCGCTTTACGAATACTATTAACACTTACGCCATACTTACTAGCAATCTTACCTAAAAATTCACCGCGCTTCACTTTATGCTTGCGTAATACAGGCTCTTTAACTTGAACCTTTGTGGTTATCTTGAGTTTTTGGCCTAGTCGAAGCGTATCAGAGCGCAAATTATTTTCACGCTTAATCGCACTGATCGATACACCGTACTTACTCGCAATTTTGCCCAAGAATTCGCCTTTCTTAACGACATGGGTAATGGTTTTTGACTTCGTTACCACTTTTGTCGCTGGTGCTGTCGACGTATGAGAAGAAGAAACAGCAACTTGAGCACCCGGAATCACCAACACCTGACCAATCGCTAAACTTGAACTCTTCAAGTTGTTCGCACGCATGATTGCTTTCGTTGATGTTTTGTATTTTTTAGCAATCAATGACAGTGACTGACCACGAGTTACTTTGTGCTTTATTTCTTTACCACGATTTGCAAACCGAGTGCCCTCGGGTGGGTTTTGCTTGAAATAATTCACTAGAGCAACACGTAACGCTCTCGCTAGTTTATCTTGGTGACTACGTTGGAATAATAAACGTTCTTCACTTGGGTTAGAAATAAAGCCCGTTTCGACCAACACAGAAGGAATGTCCGGCGACTTAAGTACCGCCAAACTTGCATTTACTGGTTCTCTCTTATGCAGGTGTGCCACTTTGCCCATTTCACGAAGGATCTTAGTTGCGACTTTATAACCTTCTTTTTGGGAGTGGCTAAACTGCAAATCAAGAAGAGTTTGACTCACGTTGCGGTCATTCGTGTTTTTCGCCAACACTTGACCTGCCCCGCCAAGCAACTGAGATTGCTTTTCATGATCTTCAACCCAACGGGCAATTTCAGTATTTGCACGGCGGGTATTAAGAACGAAAACTGACGCACCACGTGGTTTTGGTGAGTGGAACGCATCGGCATGAATCGAAACTAGCAAGTGAGCTTTGTTTCTACGTGCGATATCAGAACGCTTATTAAGGTTGACGAAGTAGTCACCACGCCGAGTAAGCACCGCTTTCATACCCGGCACTGCGTTAATTTCTGCAGCCAGCTTTTTCGAGATCGTTAAGGTCGCGTGTTTCTCATATTTACGTGTAGGTCCGATTGAACCTGGATCTTCACCACCATGGCCTGCATCGATGGCGACCACGATATCGGCGCTCCCATGCAGTTGAGAAGCATCTCGACTCACTTGTGTATTGTTAGAAGGCTTAGCAGGAGTCACTGGCGCAGCCACGTTACCATGTGGTAAATCAACCACCAAGCGATGCCCGTATTGACCACCCGGCGTTGGAGCCAGCTTGAACAACTGCGGCGTCACTTTTTTCTTCAACTCAAACACTAAGCGATAGGTATTTTTATCAGGTGGAGAACTCTTACGTACCTTACTCAAGACACGGCTATCCTTCACTACGATAGGCAGCTTAGTACTGAGTGTGGTTTGTTTCAGATCGACCACGAGGCGACTTGGGCTGGTTAGCGTAAAATAGCTATATTCAGCCTCAGATTTCAAATCGATAACAATTCGCGTTTCATCAGGAGAAGGCCAAACACGCACCCCTTCTAGTGCGTTAGCCCAGATGATGTTTGGGAAAAAAGCAAGAGCACAAATAAGTGAAAGGAAAACCGCTCTTATAGACTGACTAATCAACATAACTCCAACTGGGCAAGCAATTTACAACCATAGTCATTATTGGCAGAAAGCACGGCTATACGTTGTTCACCGTTGTAACGCAATTCAATATCTAAATCAGCTTCTGGTAGCATCCCTTGACCTTTTTCTGGCCACTCAACTAAACAAATCGCATCGGTGGTAAAGTAATCACGGATCCCCATAAATTCCAGTTCTTCCGCGTCCGCCAAGCGATATAGATCAAAGTGATATACCTGCCATTTATCCAATTGGTAAGGTTCTACCAATGTGTAGGTCGGGCTTTTTACATTACCAGCATGCCCCAAAGCTCGTACGAAACCTCGGCTAAATGTTGTTTTGCCCGCCCCGAGATCACCATGCAGGTAGATCGTCGTTTGCTGAGAGCATTGCATCGCTAAAGCTGTTCCCAGCTGAATCGTTGCTTGTTCGTCTTTAAGGGCAAATTGTTTCGTACTCATGAATTGCATTCTCTAAACTTTCAAAAATTGACTATATAAAAATCAAAAGAACAGGAATAGTAAACTGGGTTGGAATTGAGAGACAAGATCTCTTCTGTAAGTAAAAGGAAAATAATCATCAATAATGCTGTTTTTTTCCTCACAACAACGCTAGATCCCGCAATTAAGATCCGGTAAGATCCCGCCCCCCTTCAAATGAGCAGCCGTATCATGGATTACCAACAACTGGCAAATAAGATAAAAATTTGGGCTCAAGAGCTTGGATTTCAAAAAGTCGGTATCTGTGACGTCGACTTGCATCAACATGAAGCGGCATTACAAAAATGGTTAGATGCAGGGTACCACGGCGAAATGGACTGGATGGCTAGGCACGGTATGATGCGTGCGCGCCCTCAGGAGCTTCATCCCGGAACAATACGTGTCATCAGTGCACGCATGGATTATTTACCACCAGAAGCTAAATTTGCCGCAAATCTCTCCGATCCGACCCAAGCCTACATCAGCCGTTATGCATTAGGGCGTGATTACCATAAATTGGTTCGCAACCAATTAAAAAAGCTGGGGCAACGTATAGAACAAGAAGTCGGTGAGTTTGGCTATCGCCCATTTGTTGATTCCGCTCCTATTCTAGAACGTCCTCTTGCTCAAAAAGCTGGTCTTGGGTGGACAGGCAAACATTCGCTGATCCTCGATAAAGAATGCGGGTCTTGGTTTTTTCTTGGTGAGCTGTTGATTGACCTTCCATTGCCCATTGATACTCCTAGCATCGATGAATGTGGAAAATGCACAGCATGCATAACATCTTGTCCTACTGAAGCTATCATCGAAGATGGCATCATCGATGCGAGAAAGTGCATCTCGTATTTAACCATCGAGTACGATGGCGTCATTCCCGAAGCTTTCCGAAAAGCAATGGGGAATCGCATCTACGGCTGCGATGACTGTCAATTAGTTTGTCCGTGGAATCGCTTCGCTGCACTGACTGAGCGTGAAGACTTTCATCGTCGCCCTAGCATTGAACAACCTGACTTGGTTACCCTCTTTTTGTGGGATGAAAAGACATTCCTAAAAAATATGGAAGGCTCTGCTATTCGACGTATTGGATACTTACAGTGGTTACGCAACCTGTCGATTGCGATGGGAAATGCACCTTATAAAACAGAGATTGTAGACGCCTTACAATCTCGAACTGGATTAAGTGAAACTCTCGACGTACATATTCAATGGGCGTTGCAGCAGCAAGTCTCTCAAATCCCGTCACAAGCAGCACCAGAACAGAAACAAAAAAGGTTAATTCGAATCATCCAGAAAGGGCTACCAAGGGACGCATAATGCGTGCCGTTTTCAAGCAACTCTTAGTTGATATTGGTCTAAAAACTAAAATGTGGAAAAAAGACAGATGTAGTGCTTGTTTTCTTACAGCTACAGAAGTTAATCACAGTGGAGATAAATGACCGGGATCAAAAAACAAGCATTTAATGATCTCTTTCGATGCTTTGCGATCTAACGCAAAACATCGCATTTCCCTTTAAATACATAGCATTAGCGGTATTTTTCATTTTTGAAAGAAAGTTAAATCACATAAATGATCTTTCAAAATTCCCACTTATACAATACAAAAAATCAGGTTACCCACCAAGTTATCCACAGAAGCGATAATGTGGATAAGTCTGTTAATGAATGGTGATATCATCGACCAGATGGTGCATACGACGAAAGCATTCACGTAAAAGCGACAGCATACGTGGATTTAACGTACAAAAACCGCTAATAAAAGCAGTGGTATTTTTTATGAGGGATTATGCTTCACAGCATGAGAAAAGAGCATGATTCAATTTATGAATCAGAGGAATTGGTTGCGGGGGCCGGATTTGAACCGACGACCTTCGGGTTATGAGCCCGACGAGCTACCAAGCTGCTCCACCCCGCGTCCGAATTTTTCATCGTAAAGTACGATATTAATTTTGCTATCCACTTAAGATAAATGGAGCGACACACGAGGTTCGAACTCGTGACCTCAACCTTGGCAAGGTTGCGCTCTACCAACTGAGCTAGTGTCGCATGTTATCGTTAAGTACGATAAGAACTTATAAACTGGAGCGACACACGAGGTTCGAACTCGTGACCTCAACCTTGGCAAGGTTGCGCTCTACCAACTGAGCTAGTGTCGCATGTCATCGTTAAGTACGATGAGAACTGAATTTGGTTGCGGGGGCCGGATTTGAACCGACGACCTTCGGGTTATGAGCCCGACGAGCTACCAAGCTGCTCCACCCCGCGTCCGTATTTTATCACCGTTAGGTACGATGAAGACCTTCAAACTGGAGCGACACACGAGGTTCGAACTCGTGACCTCAACCTTGGCAAGGTTGCGCTCTACCAACTGAGCTAGTGTCGCATGTCATCGTTAAGTACGATGAGAACTGAATTTTGGTTGCGGGGGCCGGATTTGAACCGACGACCTTCGGGTTATGAGCCCGACGAGCTACCAAGCTGCTCCACCCCGCGTCCGTATTGTATCACCGTTAGGTACGATGAAGACCTTCAAATTGGAGCGACACACGAGGTTCGAACTCGTGACCTCAACCTTGGCAAGGTTGCGCTCTACCAACTGAGCTAGTGTCGCATGTCATCGTTAAGTACGATGAGAACTGAATTTTGGTTGCGGGGGCCGGATTTGAACCGACGACCTTCGGGTTATGAGCCCGACGAGCTACCAAGCTGCTCCACCCCGCGTCCGTATTGTGTCACCGTTAGGTACGATGAAGACCATTAAACTGGAGCGACACACGAGGTTCGAACTCGTGACCTCAACCTTGGCAAGGTTGCGCTCTACCAACTGAGCTAGTGTCGCATCAACAACGTTTCCGTCGTTTAGGGCTGCGAATTATAAGAGCATTTTTTTGTGATGCAAGTCCTTCTAGCAAAAAAAATCTATTTTTTCTCTGATTGATGAAAAAGCACACAAAACCGTATATTTCCTAATCAACAAGACTTTACATCCTTCAAAGACATCGATTAATACCATTATGAACACGGTGATCTTACACCCAAAAATCTTTCTTTCTCATCAACTAAATGCGAGCAAAACGCACAAATCGCCGATCACTCTGAGCTAGATTCTGGCTCACAGCGGCTCTTTTACGTTATAACAACCGTAGCATCATATTTTTTGACGTAATGAATAGGACATCTAAACAGCTATCATGGATCGATTTTTTAGCACAATGACCCACTATTCTTTTTTGCTACTCACCTGCCTTGCCTTTTTGCTTAGCGGGTGTTCCTCTATTCCAAAACCGGTAAGAAACCTTGGTAAGAGTGATATCGACTTTGTCATGGATGTCCATGCAAAACAACAAAAAGAAATGATGGAGACCCTCACTCGAAAACTCTATGTTCGTAACCCCAATCAGCTAAAAAAGTCACCAGGAAAAACCATCGATGATCGCCTGTTACAAATTTTTGGCCCAGCCGAAGAACTTACTCTTCCCAAGCTGGTTTTCGATGAATTGAATGGTAAAACGGGTGTCGATGCCATTCTATTAGGATTTGATGAAACGTTTGAAGGCGATAGAGTGTTTGCCGTGATTGTAGGCTTAACCGAAATGTTGCGTCGCTCCTACAACCACCAGCAAGAGTTTTTTATTCTCGACTCACTCGATGAACAAGCCTTGTATAACAGCGCCAGAAACATCGAAATTTTTGTTTGGCGACTCTATAAACGCCGAGATAGCAATGGTGAGCTTTTTTTACTCAGTAACCGAATGAGCGAAACCGAATACGACACCAGCTTTGATCGCTTGTTTGCAAAAATGGTGATGGTGCAAGATATGATGGCATTGATCGTGGCAGACAGCACCAATCGAAGTATCACGAAAGTGGTCCATGGCGTGGCTCAGTTCGCCTTTTTACCCGTCCCATAATGAAAAAAGCCAGCACCGAATGGGCTGGCTTCAATCAACGTTAATACGCTTAAATCGAGAATATTGTCTGACGATAGTACTTCAGCTCGGCAATAGACTCTCGGATGTCATCTAATGCAAGGTGGCTCCCTTGCTTAGAGAACCCATCTAACACTTCTGGCTGCCAACGACGCGTCAACTCTTTAAGGGTACTGACATCAATGTAACGGTAATGGAAGTATTGCTCGAGTTCCGGCATGTGTTTGTATAGGAAGCGGCGATCTTGACCTACACTATTGCCACAGATTGGCGACTTTCCTTCAGGAACCCATTTCTTAAGGAATTCAATTGTCTCAGTGACAGCTTGCGCTTCTGTCACCTGACTTGCTCTCACACGTTCCACTAATCCACTGCCAGTATGAGTCGTCGTACACCACTCGTCCATTTTTGCCAGTTCTTCTTCTGGTTGATGGATAGCAAGTACTGGTCCCTCTGCAAGCACGTTCAGTTCGCTGTCTGTCACTATGGTCGCAATTTCAATTACTTTGTGGGTTTCCGGGTCCAACCCTGTCATCTCCAGATCAATCCAAATTAAGTTCTGATCACTAAAGGACATAAATCGTTGCCTATTTGTTTACTCATAAAAAAGGTACTATACCCAAATTCGAATACCCAAGATAGTTTTGCTGATGCGTAACGACTCGCACCATCACATCAGTGCAAACTATTGATTAGCGATAACTGCAAAGTAGAGAATTGTGGCAAAGAAGAAAAAGTTGACCAAAGGTCAAGTGCGACGTGTACGCAGTAACCAAAAACGTAAACTCAAGCAAGAAGAGACCGTCCAATGGGATGAGTCCATGCTGGGTGGCAGCAAGTCTGGCCTAGTGATCACACGTTTTGGTCAACACGCCGATATCGAAGATAGCGAAACCCAAGAAATTCATCGCTGCAACTTACGTCGAGGTATCGAGACGCTGGTTTCTGGTGATAAGGTCCTGTGGCGTCCTGGCCTTGAGTCTATGGCTGGGATCTCTGGCGTGGTTGAGGCAGTAGAGCCACGAACCTCCATATTAACACGCCCCGATTACTATGACGGCTTAAAGCCCGTTGCTGCAAACGTTGATCAAATGGTGATTGTTTCTTCCGTGCTTCCAGAGCTCTCTCTAAATATCATTGATCGCTATCTGGTTGCATCCGAAGTGCTTGGTATTGCACCACTGATTGTTCTCAATAAAATCGACTTATTGGATCAAGAGCAGTTAGAGATGTATCAAGACTGGCTTAGCGATTATGAAGCGATCGGATACAAAGTGCTGTTGGTGAGTAAACAAACAGGTGAAGGCATTCCAGAGCTAGAAGCACAGCTGACCGACCGCATTAATATCTTTGTGGGTCAATCAGGGGTTGGGAAATCAAGCCTCGTCAATGCGCTACTGCCTGAGCTGAACGTTGAAGAAGGTGAAGTATCGGAAAACTCCGGTTTAGGTCAGCACACAACAACAGCTTCACGTTTGTACCACATTCCTAGTGGTGGTGATCTTATCGACTCACCAGGCGTTCGAGAGTTTGGCTTGTGGCACCTTGAAGCAGAAGAAGTCACCAAGGCATTTGTTGAGTTCAAACCTTATTTAGGCGGCTGTAAGTTTAGAGACTGTAAACACTTAGATGATCCAGGCTGCGTATTGCGAGAAGCGGTAGAGAACGGTGAAATCAGTGAAATTCGTTTTGAAAACTACCACCGAATTTTAGAGAGCATGGTCGAAGTGAAAGCCAATCGCCAATACTCACGCAATAAGAAAGCAGATCTTTAAGTCTTAAGTAAAAGCTCTACGGTAAGTACTGACTTTTGCACAAAAGTTGAGTAGTATCTCGCGCCCAAAAGTAAGCATAACGTTAACATTGGAATTGTAACCATGGATAAGTTTAAAGTTGGACTGCAATATTGGCTCCCACAACACGGGCTAACCCGACTAGTGGGTAAATTGGCTTCTGCAAAAGCAGGCAGTCTGACCACCGCCATCATTCGCTGGTTCATCAAACAATACAACGTCAACATGGAAGAGGCCCAACATTCAGATCCGGCTTACTTCAAGACGTTCAACGAATTTTTCGTTCGCGAACTCAAAGACGGGGCGCGTCCTATCGCTGAAGGCGAGCAACTCATTACTCACCCAGCCGACGCATGTGTAAGCCAATTTGGCCCTATCCAAGACGGTAAGTTGATCCAAGCTAAAGGACACGATTACACAGCGCTTGAGCTACTTGGTGGCGACAATAAACTTGCAGAAGAATTTGCAGATGGTGAATTTGCGACGCTTTATCTGTCGCCTCGTGATTACCACCGTGTACACATGCCTTGTGATGGTGTGCTACGTCAAATGATTTACATCCCGGGTGATCTGTTCTCTGTAAACCCACTGACGGCAGAAAATGTCCCAAATCTTTTTGCTCGCAATGAACGCGTCGTCTGTATTTTTGACACCAAATTTGGCCCTATGGCGCAAATTTTGGTAGGTGCAACGATTGTAGGCAGTATCGAGCTTATTTGGGCAGGAACCGTAACACCACCACGTGGTAATACGGTTTACCGTTGGGATTACCCAGCTGATGGCAACAACGCTGTGGTGTTGAAGAAAGGCGAAGAAATGGGCCGCTTTAAACTCGGTTCAACCGTCATCAACCTGTTTGCGAAAGGCAATGTATGCTTCGATGACAGCATGCTGCTTAATCAAGCCACGGTAATGGGAACTCCTTACGCCCACCAAGCTATCGAGCAACAAGACGCCAGCACCGAACAAGCAGAATAACACGTCGACTGAACTTTAAAGGCCTTGCTAAGCAAGGCCTTTTTTATTGACGAAAAACAAACCATTAACAACAAATTTTATTATTTTTCAAAACTCTAACTCTCGTCGAGGAAGGCAAAATCCATCTCGATTAATCTAGCAATTATCTTCTCTTGTTCGGTGTTGCTTATGCCCAAAATCGATGCTGCCATACTGTTCAAACTCGCAATCTGCTTTGGGTTGCCTTTGCTGCTTCTCATGCTGCCCATCGATGCCATCCCTATCGACGATCTCACTTTAATTCAGCACCGATTGTTGGCGATCTTTCTTCTTGCAGCCTTGTTATGGGTACTTGAACCTGTCCCGGTTTTTGCTACATCTATCCTGATCATCGCACTGGAATTGGTAATGATTTCAGATAAAGGGTTGCATTGGTTTCGCACTCCACCCACAGGTCATGATTTAGGCGAGTTAATCAAATACACCGATATTTTTAGCGCCTTCTCCTCACCCATCATTATCTTATTCATGGGTGGGTTTGCACTGGCCATAGCCGCTTCCAAATACCAACTCGACAACAACCTTGCTCGCGTATTACTGAAACCCTTTGGTACCCAACCCAAGTTCATCATGCTTGGATTAATGCTAATTACCGCCGTATTTTCTATGTTTATGTCCAATACAGCCACCACGGTCATGATGCTTGCACTACTCGGCCCTATTGTGGCTTCCGCGCCCAAAGGGGATTTAGGCATTAAAGCATTAGTGTTGTGTATCCCCATCGCAGCGAACACTGGCGGGATCGCCACCCCAATCGGTACGCCACCTAACGCGATTGCATTGCAATACCTTACTGGTGAAAACAGCATTGATTTTCTGAGCTGGATGATGATGGGCCTACCTTTTGTCACGGTACAGTTGGCTATAGCTTGGTTGCTGTTGCAGAAGCTGTTTCCATCCCAACAGCAACACATGGCGCTCAAACTGGACGGAAAGTTTCAGCGTAATTGGCGGGCTATCGTGGTTTATGCCACCTTTTCGGCCACGATTTTGCTTTGGATGACCACGAAACTACATGGAATGAATACTTATGTGGTTTCCATTATTCCGCTGGCCGTGTTCACGTTAACAGGCATTATGGGCAAGACAGAATTAAAACAAATCAACTGGGATGTACTCTGGTTAGTTGCGGGGGGTATTGCGATAGGGATTGCCCTCGACAAAACGGGGCTTGCCGTCGCGCTTGCACATGCCATTGACTATGAATCACTTTCAGCGGCAGCCGTCATTATCACGTTATCTATTGTATGTTGGTTAATGGCGAATTTTATGTCCAACACCGCGACCGCAAACTTGCTAATGCCCATTGCTGCCGCCATTGGTGCATCCATGCCTAGTCTCGTCGAGTTTGGTGGCTTACAGAGCTTGTTGGTGGTTGTCGCCTTCTCCGCATCTCTCGGCATGATCTTACCCGTATCAACCCCACCGAATTCACTGGCCTACTCGACGGGTCTTATCGAAAGCAAAGACATGGCAAAAACCGGCATCATAATCGGTGTTATTGGGCTGCTGCTTGTTTACTTAGCCATATTTTTACTCCATTAACCGCACTTGATACCCTACCCAAAATTTGGGTAGGGCGTCACACTCCCATAATAAATATTAATAATCACCACCTTCCTAGACCAGTCAATTCGTTGAATGGATAAGCAGATCAAATAATTCCATAGTTTATTTTTATAGCATCCAGATAACCGTCGACTCAGGCGTATCATAACCACGTCTTTATATTGAGCACAGTTATACATCTAGTCTAATCAACTAGTAAAAACTGCTTTTATAAACGTTCTCTGTTGTTGTCTGTATGTAAAGGGAAGGCCATGAGAAGTACCATCAAATTTAAGATACAAATTGCTATCGCTATCATTATTGCCATTGTAAGCGGCGTTCAAGCATGGATTTCAGTTAGTCAATTAAAGCAAGAAACCACCTCCGCCTTAAGCGGTGAAGTCTCCAATGTCAGTCAAGCAACCACACGTTACATTAGTGACTGGTTAGCCATCCGTAGCCAGATGATGCTGAGCAATGAAGATATTATTCTCAATGCTGACAATGCCGATCGCGAGATGCTTTTGACCAAACGTTCTGGCCAGTTTCTTTCGGTGTATGCAGGCTTTTCCGATGGTTCCATCGCTTATGGTGATAAAACGGAAGACTGGCCTGCAGATTATGACCCTCGCACTCGTCCTTGGTACCAAGATGCGATGGAAAAACCTGGACTCATCATTACTGAGCCGTATCAAGATTTTGATGGCAGTATCGTAGTGAGCTTTGCTAAAGCATTCTCTGGTAACAAACAAGGGGTGTTGGCAGCAGACCTTCCCGTCACGAATATCATCAAAGAAGTGTTAAATGTCAGCCTTGATAATGATGGATTTGCTTTGTTGGTGGACGGTAACAACAATATCGTCGCTTATCAGGATGAAGCCGCCAGCCAAAAACCGCTGACATCAATCAACCAAGCATTGACACCTGAGCGAATGAAAGCGCTACAAAATCAACGCGACTTAGCAACCGTGACATGGCCTGAGCAAGGCGACAAGCTTGTTTACGTTGCAAACGTACCAGATACCGATTGGTCACTAGCAATTGTGGTAGACAAAGAGTTGGCGTTTGCTTCCGTCTCAGAGCAAATCCAGTTCACTGCAATTGCATCACTCATCCTCTATTTAGTGATTGCATCAGCCAGCACTTGGGTGATCACTCGCTTGTTACTTCCTCTTCAAACTCTGTCTGATGCATTGCGCACTTTATCCCAAGGTGAGGGGGATCTGACTCAACGCATCAAAATTGAACGGATGGATGAAATCGGCGAGCTCGCCAAGCACGTCAACCTGTTCTTGTCACAGATGCAAAGCATGCTCAAAAGCATCATCGAACACAGTAATCATCTCGCATCACAAGCCGAAAGCGCCAACCAACTCTCAGCACAAGCGTCACAAAAAGTAGAGGAGCAGCAGAACGACGTCAATCAGATCGCAACCGCTATCCATGAAATGTCAGCAACAGCAGCGGAAGTAGCTAGCCACGCAGAGCTGACGGCAAGCGCCTCACAAAGCTCCGCTTCTGCTTGTGAAAATGGGCAAAGTGTTATTCAGGAAAACCGCTCCGCCATCGTCAAATTGGCAGAGCAAGTTACCAATGCATCGAGCATCATTACAGAGCTGGAGAGCAACACACAAAGCATCAATCAAATCTTATCAACCATTCAAGAAATCGCAGAACAAACCAACCTGTTGGCACTTAATGCCGCGATCGAGGCTGCTCGTGCAGGTGAACAAGGACGAGGTTTCGCCGTCGTGGCAGATGAAGTCCGCGTCTTAAGTCAGCGTACCCACGGCTCGACAGAAGAGATCCGCACCATGATAGAAACGCTGCAGAATAACACCAAGCAAGCCGTTTCAAGCATGCAGACCAGTACCCACCTTGCGGACAACAGTGTGGAATACGCTCAACAAGCCTTTGAAAGCCTAGGAGAGATCACAAGTGCTATTAATGAAATCAATGATATGGCCTTGCAGATCGCCAGCGCCGCAGAGGAGCAGCGCGCAGTAAGTGAAGACATCAGCCGCAATACACAAGGCATTAAAGATGCCTCTGATACCCTCGCGCTACAAGCCACCCAAAGCAGCAGCAGTGCGCAAGAGATGTATGACTCAGCGCATTCGATGCGTGAAGAAGTCGGCCGATTTAAGGTTTAGCGCTTTTCTTTACTAACTTAACGGGCCATAAGGGCCCGTTATTTATTGGTATCTCTATTATTTTCAGGCATATTGATAGCTAGAATCATTTCGCTTTATCAAGGATGAACACATCATGGGTTATGAATGGCTTGCATTAGGCGCTGCCTTTCTTTGGGCCGTTGCAAGTTTACTTTCCGTCGTCCCAGCTCAGCACTTAGGTACCTTTGCATATAGCCGATGGCGCATGGGATGCACCTCAATTATTTTATCATTGATGGCACTGTATACCGGTGGCTGGAGCAGTGTTGAAGTCAGCGCAATTTCAGCCATGATGCTATCTGGATTTATCGGGATCTTTGTCGGTGACACCGCACTCTTTGCTTGCCTTAACCGCATGGGGCCACGTCAAGCGGGGCTGCTATTCTCATGCCACGCCGTATTTTCTGCTGTTTTGGGTTACTTTCTGTTTAGTGAAAGCATGACCTCGATGGAACTACTTGGAGCCGCACTGGTCTTTTCTGGTGTTCTTACTGCAATCTTTTTTGGCCGAAAAGGACAAACAGAAAATAAACTGGAAACAATTAAAGGCCATGTATGGGTCGGTGTTGCTCTAGGGCTGATCGCGGCCCTCTGCCAAGCCCTTGGTGGCATTATCGCTAAACCTGTAATGCAAACAGCCATTGACCCCGTGGCAGCATCCGCAATGCGTATGATCACCGCTTTTGTTGCACACTGCTTATTCTTATTCACAGGGGCGCGTCTTGCTAGAGCGACCCGACCAATGAATGTACGTATTTTTACTATTACGGCGATTAATGGCTTCCTTGCTATGGCAGTGGGGATGACATTAATCCTATACGCCTTACAACAAGGCAATGTGGGTATGGTGGCATTACTGTCCTCCACGACCCCCATCATGTTGTTGCCGATTCTCTGGAGCTACACCAAAAAACGGCCAAATCGTTACGCTTGGCTCGGCGCAGTCGTTGCGGTGACTGGAACCGCGATTTTGGTTAGTTAGAGCAATTAATTTAATAGTTAATTCCGACTTTCATTGTGCTGTCACTTTGATAAGAATGAAGTTAACAAAGCAAATCATTGTCGGTAATGGCGCTAAACTAGGATTTATTGGCGTTTCAATATGAAAGATTGCAACAATAAATCGCAAACAATATTTGATCTTAACCTACAGTTTTGGTTAAAAAGTGTAGTAAAATTACGCTAGTTTTGTTTCAAGGTCGCTCAGACCGACAGTTACTTAAAAATTTGACGAGGTTATTACTATGTCAGCTAAGAAGCCTATGGCTCTAGTTATTCTTGACGGTTACGGTCACCGTGAAGATACAGCAAGCAACGCAATCGCAAACGCAAAAACTCCATTCCTTGATAGCCTGTTTGCTAACAAACCAAACACTCTAATCTCTGCTTCTGGCATGGATGTTGGCCTACCTGACGGTCAAATGGGTAACTCTGAAGTTGGCCACACAAACATCGGCGCTGGCCGTGTTGTATACCAAGACCTAACTCGTATCACTAAATCTATCGCTGACGGTGAGTTTGTAGAAACTCCAGCGCTAGTAGAAGCAATCGACGCTGCTGTGAAAGCAGAAAAAGCGGTTCACATCATGGGTCTTATGTCTCCAGGTGGCGTACACTCTCACGAAGACCACATCTATGCAGCCGTTGAAATGGCGGCAGCTCGTGGTGCAGAGAAGATTTACCTACACTGCTTCCTAGACGGCCGTGACACACCACCACGCAGCGCAGAGAACTCGCTAAAACGCTTCGACGAGCTATTCGCTAAACTAGGCAAAGGTCGTGTGGCTTCTCTAGTTGGCCGTTACTACGCAATGGACCGTGATAACAACTGGGATCGCGTTCAAGTTGCTTACGATCTTCTAACTCAAGCTAAAGCAGAATTCACATTCGACTCAGCAGTAGCAGGTCTAGAAGCAGCTTACGCTCGTGATGAAAACGATGAGTTTGTTAAAGCGACAGCAATTAAAGCTGAAGGTCAAGAAGATGCAGTCATCGCAGACGGCGATGCAGTGATCTTCATGAACTACCGTGCTGACCGTGCTCGTCAAATCACACGTACTTTCGTACCTGCATTCGACGGCTTCGAGCGCGCTGTATTCCCAGCAATCAACTTCGTGATGCTAACGCAATACGCGGCTGACATCCCACTAGCAATCGCATTCCCACCAGCATCGCTAGAGAACACATACGGTGAGTGGCTATCTAAGCAAGGTCAAACTCAGCTACGTATCTCTGAAACTGAGAAATACGCGCACGTAACTTTCTTCTTCAACGGTGGTGTTGAGAACGAATTTGAAGGCGAAGAGCGTCAGCTTGTTGCTTCTCCAAAAGTAGCAACTTACGACCTACAGCCAGAGATGAGCTCTGAAGAACTAACTGAGAAAATGGTTGCTGCAATCAAGTCTGGTAAGTACGACACTATCATCTGTAACTACCCGAACCCAGATATGGTTGGTCACACTGGCGTTTACGAAGCAGCAGAGCAAGCTATCGAAGCAATCGACGGCTGTGTGGCTAAAATTGTTGCAGCAATCGAAGAAGTGGGCGGTCAAATGCTGATCACGGCTGACCACGGTAACGCAGAGATGATGGTAGACCCAGAAACAGGTGGCACTCACACGGCTCACACGAACCTGCCAGTACCGCTAATCTACGTTGGTGACAAAGACGTTGAGTTCAAAGAAGGCGGTAAACTGTCTGATCTAGCACCAACTATGCTGTCTCTAACTGGTCTAGAGATCCCAGCAGAAATGACAGGTGAAGTACTAGTTAAGTAATCGATTTATCGATTTTAAAACACCCAAGCAGATGCTTGGGCGTTTTTGTTTCTCTCAAGCCTCAAGTTTTTACAATACTCTTTCTTCCACCGATTTTCTTTGGGTATACTGGCTGTCTCTCAATTAGTTAGGATAGATTTCCCACAATGGCACACCACAGAACCCCGCAGCGCTTAAAACGGCTTGTTACTACTTTTATTCTGCTTAGCGCCTGTTCTGTCATTCCATATAGCCATGCGGCCTCCCCGAATGAACTTAAAGGAGTGAAAGGTGAAATCTCTCGTCAAACTCAGTCACTTGGTACACAACAAAAGAAGCTGGATGAGTTACAAAAGTCTCTACGCAAACATGAACTGAATATCAATGGAATTGAGAAAGACATTCGCGAGACTAAGTCCGATCTTGCTCGTACCAATGCCAACATCAACAAACTTTCTGGCAAGGTGCGTCAATTAGAAGAGCAGAAACAAACCCAAAGTGACAACTTAGCCGAGCTATTAAAAACCTATTACGTCACCAAACGCGCGAAAGCACCGACACAGATGTTGAATAACGGCGTTGAAGATGATCGTATTAGCCAGTATTTTCAGCACCTTGCTAAACAGCGTGCACAAGCTATTGATGAACTAGAAAATACCGTTAGAGAACTGGATAACAGCCGCAACCAACTGGAATTAGAGAAAGCGCAAATTGATAAGCTGCTAACCCAGCAGACCACCAAACGCGATCAATTGGCCAAAACCCAGTCCCAGCGAAAACAAACCGTCGGTAAGATCAAGAAAAGCATCTCCAACGATAAAGTGTATCTGTCGGAGCTGCGCCGCAACGAAACGCGCCTAAAAGCTGAAATTGCTAAAGCTGCAAAAGCCGCAGCGGCAAAGCGCAATGCGGTACCGATGAATGGATTAGCACGCCACAAAGGCAAACTGCCTTGGCCAGTGAAAGGCCGTATTTTACATAGCTATGGCACACGTCAAACAGGTCAAATTAACTGGAAAGGTATCGTCATTAACGCCAACTACGGTCAACCAATCAAGGCGGTCTATTCCGGGAAAGTGGTCTTTGCTGACTACCTCCGTGGTTATGGCCTTGTTGTATTGCTGGATCACGGTAAAGGGGATATGACGCTGTATGGCTTTAACCAAAGCTTAACCAAAAAAGAAGGAGACAAAGTTGTCGCAGGCGAAACGATCGCTTTTGCTGGAGACACCGGTGGCCAAGCTCGACCTTCTTTGTATTTTGAAATCCGCCGCAATAGCCGAACTCAAAACCCTAAACAGTGGTTAACCCGCTAATTGAACACAACAAAAAAGGAGCCATGGGGCTCCTTTTTTAATACTTAAACTGCTTGTTATGCATATTATCCTGCTCTGGCACCGTTAGGCATTTCTGTTTCTGGACAAGCGAGACATGGTTGCAATTTATCTTCATAACCAATGTCGAATAACATACCTTGAGACACTTCACCTGCCATTTTTCTTTCGGGCAAATTGACTACAAACAAAGCTTGTTTGCCTTCAATTTCTTTGGGGTTTTCACGCTCTTGTTTTATACCAGCCAAAATAGAGCGCTGATGATCACCAAAGTCTACTGTCAGCTTCATAAGCTTGTCTGATTTTGCCACTTCAGAAACTTCAACGATTAGACCGACACGAATATCAACTTTTGAGAAATCATCAAACGTGATTTCCTCTTTGATTGGGGCATATTTCATACTTCTATCCTCAAATCTACCCAGAGCGCATAACGGCTTTATAAAGCACGTTGGCGAACGGCTTCAAACAAGCAAATGCCGGAAGCAACCGACACATTTAAACTTGATACAGTACCAGCCATTGGGATCTTGATTAAATCATCGCAAGTTTCACGGGTTAAACGACGCATACCATCACCTTCAGCCCCCATCACAACCGCTAGCGGCCCTGTCAGTTTCGCTTGGTAAATGTCATGAGTTGCTTCACCAGCGGTTCCGACAAACCAAATGCCCTGCTCTTGCAGTGCGCGCATCGTACGCGCTAGGTTGGTCACACGAACCAATGGTACGGTTTCCGCTGCACCGCACGCTACCTTACTCACGGTTGCATTCATCGCCGCCGATTTATCTTTCGGTACAATCACTGCCGCCACACCCGCAGCATCGGCATTACGTAAACAAGCACCAAGGTTATGCGGGTCAGTCACACCATCCAGCACCAGCAGTAGTGGTGTTTCATGCTGCGCTAGAATGTCATCCAGATCATTCTCATTCAGCTGTTTTGCTGGTTTCACACGTGCAATCACACCTTGATGATTAGCTCCGCGAGCTTTGTCATCCAGCGCCTTACGGCCCATCTGTTGGATTGAAACACCAACCATTTGCAGTTCATTCAGGATCGGCATCAAACGATCATCTTGACGGCCTTTCAATACAAACGCTTCAATAAAACGTTCCGGCTCTTTAGCCAAAACAGCTTTTACAGCATGGATGCCGTAAATAAATTCGTTACTCATGGTTATTCCACTTTATCGCTTTAGGCTTTCTTAGCGCGCGCTTTGCTTTTATTGCGCGGCTTTTTCTTTCGAGCCTTGTCTGATTTGTTCTTTTTACTGGCGCTAGGGTCACTTGAACCATCAGGTCGTTTGGTTGGCTCTACCATTGGCTTCGCCTTACCTTCCGAACGGCGCCCTTTCTCTGCTGTGCGCTTTTTCAATTTGGCTTTCTTCATTGCTTCAGCCGCGCGTTTCTTAGCAGTTTTTCCTTTGCCGCGTAGCTTACGACTTGTTTCGACTAATTCAAAGTCAATTTGCTTATCGTTTAAGTTCACCGACAGCACTTTTACTTTGACCGCATCACCTAAACGATAAATTGCGCCGAAGCTTTCACCGATAAGTCTTTGACCTATCGGATCAAATTGATAATAGTCATTCGCAAGTGTTGAAATATGTACCAAACCATCAATATGCAGCTCACTTAAGCGGACGAAGAAGCCAAAACTGGTGACATTGGCAATCACGCCATCAAGCACTTCACCAACGTGATCTTGCATGTATTCGCACTTGAGCCAATCCGCCACTTCACGTGTTGCGTCATCGGCACGACGCTCTGTCATCGAACATTGTTCACCATAAAAGTCCATATCATCAAACGAGTAATGATAGCCACCAGTCGGCGTCCAACGATCTTGATTGCGCCCTTCTTCTTTTGCAATTAAGTATTTAATCGCACGGTGCAACAGTAAGTCTGGGTAGCGACGGATCGGAGACGTAAAGTGTGCATAACGCTTTAGTGCCAAGCCAAAGTGGCCACAATTGTCTGCGTTATACACCGCTTGCTTCATCGAGCGCAGCAGCATTGTCTGAATCAGCTCTTTATCCTGACGCTCGGCAATTTGTTTTACTAAGTCGGCATAGTCGGTTGGTGAAGGCTCCAACCCGCCTTTTAGATCTAGGCCTAACTCGCCTAAAAAGTCACGGAAGCCCATTAAGCGTTCTTCACCCGGAGATTCGTGAATACGATATAATGCTGGCTCTTTGGCTTTCTCGACCAAGGATGCAGACGCAATGTTCGCCAGAATCATACATTCTTCAATGATCTTGTGTGCATCATTACGGATCACAGGCTCAATGCGGTCTATCTTACGTTCCGCATTGAAAATGAACTTCGTCTCAACGGTCTCAAACTCGATCGCTCCACGGTGATCACGAGCATGTTTGAGCACCTTGTACATGTTGTGCAGTTCTTCCAAGTGAGGGATTAACGGCTCATAACGATCACGTAACTCTGCATCCCCTTCTAAAATCGCATTGACCTTATTGTAGGTCAGGCGCGCATGAGAATTCATGACCGCTTCGTAGTGTTTGTACCCTGAAAGCTTACCGCTATCAGAAATGGTCATTTCACATACCATGCACAAGCGATCCACTTGTGGGTTGAGTGAACACAAACCATTGGAGAGCACTTCCGGTAGCATTGGAACGACTTGAGACGGGAAGTACACCGAGTTACCACGGTTAATGGCTTCTTTGTCTAACGCTGAATCAGGGCGTACGTAGTAACTGACATCAGCAATCGCAACCCATAAACGCCAACCACCACTCTTCTTCGCTTCACAATAAACCGCGTCATCAAAATCTCGCGCATCTTCACCATCGATCGTCACCAAAGGTAACGCTCGCAGATCCACTCGGCCAACTTTCGCCTCTTCCGGAACCTCTTCACCCAGTCCGGAGATTTGTTGTTCAACTTCTTCAGGCCATTCGTGTGGGATCTGATGCGTGCGGATAGCAATTTGCGTTTCCATGCCCGGCGCCATGTTTTCACCTAGCACTTCAACCACTTTCCCCATCATGCCGCGCGAACGAGAACCACGATCAGTGATCTCTATAACAACAACGTTACCCATGCGGGCACCGGCACGTAGGTCATTTGGGATCAAAATATCGTGAGCAATACGTGAGTCATCCGCAACCACGTACGAATAACCATATTCCATAAAGAATCGACCAACGATTTGAGTTTGACGTTCCTCCAATACGCGAACCAGACGCCCTTCCTTACGGCCACGTTTGGAGTTATCTGTTGGTTGAACCAAAACAAAATCACCATGAATGATGTTCTTCATTTGGTGGTGTGGTAGCACGATGTCATTATCTTTGCCGACACTTCCTTCAGGACGAACCCAGCCATGCCCATCTTTGTGACCAATCACATAGCCTTTGACCATCTCAAGTTTTTCAGGCAACGCGTAGCACTGACGACGAGTAAACACCAACTGACCATCACGCTCCATAGCTCTTAAGCGACGGCGTAATCCTTCATATTGATCTTCTCCTTTAAGCTGCAGCGCTTCAAACAAATCATTACGATTCATCGGCACACCCGCATGCTCCAAAAATTCAAGGATAAACTCCCGGTTTGGAATTGGGTTTTCGTAGTTCTGAGATTCGCGATCCGCAAATGGATCGTTCGAGATATTGTCTGACATAGGCATGCCTACTTAGCAAAGAAGGGTTTAAAGCAAGTATATCCGACTCCCCTAAGAAGCTACAGCATCACAAGAGGAAATTCGCCATTTTGCTTTTTATTTTTCATAACTTAGCAAACGAAAGAGACTCTGTGTTGGATTAGGTAGAGATCACAATCTCAAACGAATGAGTTGGCAAACGTTTGCAAATTAACGTGCGATGCATAAGATTCGCCTTGATAAATCCTTTCCTGTTCTAAGGGTATTTTTATGAATACAAAACGTTCACTGCTTGCCTGTCTGCTTGCGGGTATCAGCGTATTTTCCTACGCAAGTCATGCTGCTAAACCTGTTGACCTCATCATTACTGATGCCACCATCCTAACCATGGACGCCAACAAAGCCGTTTATGAAAGTGGGACAGTTGTGGTGAAAGGGAATAAAATCATCGCCGTCGGTGATGATTCTCTCGCAACACAATATCGCGCAGATAAAGTTCTGGATGTCGATGGTGACATCGTGATGCCAGGACTTATTAATACACATACTCACGTTTCTATGACGGTGTTTCGCTCTTTAGGCGATGATGTGCCAGACCGGCTTCATCGTTATATTTTCCCATTAGAATCAAAGCTCGTTTCCCGTGATATGGTGCGCATCGGTGCCAATCTTGGCAATGTTGAGATGGTTAAAGGGGGCGTCACCACTTATGCAGACATGTATTATTTTGAGGATGAAGTAGCAAAGACGGTCGATAAAATCGGTATGCGGGCCATATTAGGCGAAACGGTGATTAAATTCCCAGTAGCCGATGCTGCCAATGCTGACGAAGGTATCCAGTATGCACTGAAATTTATCGAGCAATATAAAGATCATCCACGTATTACCCCAGCTTTTGCTCCGCATGCACCTTACACCAACACCACAGAAACATTGCAGAAAATCGCTAAGCTTTCGCAAGAGAAAGAAGTGCCCGTGATGATCCACCTTGCTGAATCAAAACGTGAGCAAGACAAAATTGCTGAGCGTTCAAATGGGTTATCCCCCGTTCAATACATGCATAGCATTGGAGCGCTGAATAAAAACTTACTGGGTGCCCATATGATCTTGGTCGATGATCAAGATATTGAATTGGTGAAAAAAGCGGATATGGGCGTCGCACATAATATGAGTGCGAACATTAAATCCGCTAAAGGGGTGTCACCTGCACTAAAAATGTATGACGAAAACGTACGCATCGGCTTAGGGACCGACGGCCCGATGTCAGGCAACACACTCAGCACCATTGATGAGTTTAACCAAGTGGCAAAAGTGCACAAACTGGTGAATCACGATCGCGCCGCCATGCCACCGTTAAAGGTCATCGATATGGCTACGATGGGCGCAGCAAAAGCACTGCATATGGAAGATAAGATTGGTTCTCTTGAAGCAGGAAAACTGGCGGATATTATTGTTATCGACACTAAAGCGCCTAACATGATCCCAGTCTATAACCCTTATTCTGCATTGGTTTATTCCGCAAACTCTGCCAACGTACGTCATACCATTGTTGATGGAAAGATCTTAATGGAAGATCGCAACATGCTGACGATTAATGAAGAAAAAGTGCGCCAAGAAGCGCTAGCCTTTACTGACTTAGTAAGAAAAACCGTTCTCGAATCTGGAGAGAAGATTCAATAATCATAAAAAAGCCCGGTCAAACCGGGCTTTTTTGTGTGAAAGAGTACTGTTTATTGCTACCAGAATGTGTCGCGCTTTTTCGCTCTGGCGATGATGTTTTGTGGCATTCTACGCTCTAATCCTTGCCGCAGAATATTAATTCGTTTGTGAGTACGTTGATCGGCCGTCACTGAGTTATATAACCATCGATACGCATCTTCATAGTCTAATGGACTACCATGATCCCGCAGCAATAATTCCGCGAGGTGGATACGAGCATTGAGGTTTCCCATCGCGGCAGCTTCACGCAAGTATGGAATCGCGCGCTCTTTATCTTGTTGTACTAAGGTGCCTCGGGAGTAATAACGCCCAAGCTGCTCCAAAGCGGCAGGGAGACCTTGATGAGCCGCATTTTCCATGTAGTACAAGCCTAACTCGACGTCTTGCTCAACGCAGACGCCCCATGCCAGCATATCTCCATAGAGAAATTCATATGACGGCAGGCTAATGCGCGTTGCACGCGCAACGATATCTTCAACCAACTGACAGCTGTCGGCTTTGACTCGTTCTAAATGTTTGTTCTGATTAATTAATTTAATTAGCTCAGCTTCTGTATAGATGGGCACAGGCTCGCCAATTTCTGCCGCTTGGGCTTTGATAAATGGCGAGCTCAATACCAGACACAAAGAAGCGGCTATCGTCCTTAGCTTCATATCGGCACTCTTTCACATCGATAGCCCTAACAGTATAGCCACCATTGTGGCAATGGGCTTGATACCTATATCGGCAAACAGTGATAACACTTTAATCAAATTTGCCGCTTTATGGCAAAGACTTGCCACCTTCCCTGTGCATCAGATACAAAAAAACCGGCGATAAACGCCGGTTTTCAAAATCTTACACGATCACATTAAGAGTTAAATGGATGAACCTTAATGATAGTCTCGTTACGATCTGGGCCTGTTGAGATGATATCAACTGGCACACCCGTTAGCTCTTCGATACGCTTGATGTAATCTAGAGCCGCTTGCGGTAGATCATCGATTGATTTCGCGCCGAATGTATTTTCAGACCAACCAGGCATTGTTTCGTAGATAGGCGTTGCTTTTTCGAATGCTTCAGCAGCCATTGGCGAAACTTCTAGCGTAGAGCCATCTTCCATCTTGTAACCAGTACAGATTTTTAGCTCTTTTAGACCATCTAGAACGTCTAGTTTAGTTAGACAGAAACCAGATACAGAGTTAATTTGGATAGCGCGACGCATCGCCACTGCATCAAACCAACCTGTACGACGTAGACGACCTGTTGTCGCGCCGAACTCGTGACCAACTTCACCTAGGTGCTTACCGATTGGATCTTGCTTGTCTAGACCGTCGTATAGCTCAGTCGGGAATGGACCAGCACCAACACGAGTACAGTAAGCTTTTGCGATACCAAGGATATAACCGATGTGACGAGGACCAAAACCAGAACCAGCAGCAACACCACCAGCCGTCGTGTTAGAAGACGTTACGTACGGGTAAGTACCGTGGTCGATATCAAGTAGCGTACCTTGTGCACCTTCGAACATGATCTTGTCGCCGCGCTTACGTGCTGCGTCTAGTTCGTCAGTAACATCGATAACCATTGAAGTAAGTAGCTCAGCATAGCCTTTTGCTTGCTCAAGTACTTCTTCGTAGCTTACAGGCTCAGCTTTGTAGAAGTGAACTAGTTGGAAGTTATGGAATTCCATCACTTCTTTTAGTTTCTCTGCAAAAGTCGCCATATCGAATAGGTCGCCAACGCGTAGACCGCGACGAGCCACTTTATCTTCGTATGCTGGACCAATACCACGGCCTGTTGTACCGATAGCTTTTTTACCGCGAGCGATTTCGCGAGCTTGGTCCATTGCAACGTGGTAAGGAAGAATTAGAGGACATGCTTCAGAAATGAAAAGACGTTCGCGTACTGGAATACCGCGCTCTTCAAGAGGCTTCATTTCTTTTAATAGAGCTTCAGGTGATAGAACTACACCGTTACCGATAACGCATTTTACGTTATCGCGAAGGATACCTGATGGAATTAAGTGAAGAACGGTTTTTTCACCGTCAATGACTAGAGTGTGGCCTGCATTGTGACCGCCTTGGTAGCGAACCACGTATTTTGCATCTTCAGTTAAAAGGTCTACGATTTTACCTTTACCTTCGTCACCCCATTGGGTGCCCAGAACGACTACGTTATTACCCATCTTTCCAAGTCTGATTGCTGATTAAAAATGGATTCTAGCACTGAATCACATTTCTTGCAGTCATTTTTTAAGCATAGAAATATAATACAGAAGTAACTCACTGAAGATGCTTTATAAAAAAACAAATATCTTATCGATTACTCGTCAGCATAGATTTTTACGCTGAAATTCCCCAAATGATCCATGCCCGCACGGTACATACCCGAGCTATTCATAGCAAAATGAATAGTGCCCTTAGCATCCACAGCAATCAGTCCACCTTCACCGCCCATTTGTTTCAATTCGCCTTGAATGACGGTCTCACACGCGGTTTGAATGTCTTCATTGAGGTAGCGCATTCGTGCAGCCACATCGCCAGCTACCATTTTTCGGATGAAGAACTCCCCCATCCCTGTCGTCGAAACCGCCACGTTACCGTTTTCAGCAACCGTACCTGCACCAATCAACGCTGAGTCGCCAACACGACCGTATTTTTTATTTGTGACGCCACCAGTACTGGTGGCAGCAGCGAGATTGCCGTGTTGATCTAATGCTACCGCGCCGACAGTGCCATGTTTACGATCATCAGGATACTTGGCTTCAGACAGGGCGAATAGGCCTTTCTCTTTCATCGATTGCAGCTGTTCGTAGCGACGCTCGGTAAAGAAGTAATCTTGTTCGGTGTATTCATGCCCATGTTCGAAAGCAAACTCTTCTGCTCCTTCACCAATTAGCAAAACATGGTTACTGTTAAGCATCACATCTCGGGCCAGTGTTATCGGATTACGAATATGACGAACGCCAGCCACCGCGCCCGCATTCATGCCGTTGCCATGCATGACCGAAGCATCCATTTCAACCATTTCGCGGTTGGTCAGCACTGAGCCTTTGCCTGCGTTAAAGTGAGGTGAGTCTTCCATCACTTTCACTGCCGCGACAACCGCATCAAGCGCATCCCCGCCTTGTGTTAAGACTTGATGCCCCGCCTCAACGGAGCGAGTAAGATCATTAACAATGGCTTGTTTAAGTTCCTCACTCATTTGCTCACGTAAGATGGTGCCAGCACCGCCATGAATAGCAATAGAAAATGGCTGAGACATATCGACTCCTGTGGACGCTCAGATAATCATTGGAGTTTGCCAGCACCTACCCAAGAGTCAATCAAATTCCAGTTACAAAAAAGCGCTGAACAATGACTTGTTCAGCGCTTTGAAGGATTGTTGACTGACCTCAGTCAGTGCAAGCCGTTTTAGTGAGAGCCGCAGCTACCGCCACCGCAGCAACCGTCTTTTTTCTCTTCACCGTGATCATGACCTTCGCCACCACAGCAGCCGCCTTCATGATCGTGGTCGTGACCACAACCACCCGCTTGGTGCACATGACCGTGTTCGATCTCTTCTGCAGTCGCTTCACGAACTGCAACCACTTCCACATCGAAAGACAGTGTCTGACCAGCAAGCATGTGGTTACCATCAACCACAACTTCGTCGCCATCAACTTCTGTTACTTCAACAGGAATCGGACCTTGGTCAGTGTCAGCAAGGAAACGCATACCAACTTCAATTTGATCAACACCTTGGAATACGTTCGCTGGTACACGTTGTACCAAAGCATCGTTGTGCTCACCGTATGCTTCTTCTGGAGCCACTGTTACAGAGAATTTGTCGCCAGCAACTTTACCTTCCAATTCTTTTTCAAGACCTGTGATCAGGTTGTTGTTACCGTGCAGGTAATCTAGAGGGGCATCCGCTGTTGATTGATCAACAACAACGCCGTCTTCCATTTTTACCTGGTACGCAAGACTAACGACTACGTTCTTTTCGATTTTCATAAGTGCTCCAAGGCGGTTTTAGCCCAGGTGACATACCTGAGGACAAACTAATTACCTAGGTATTATGGGGATCAATCTCGGAAACTCAATCAATCGGGTTTAAAAATTCCGATCATGTCTTGCTGAGCATGCCCTGTTTTCTCAACCGATTGGGGCTTACGTTGCTCGGCGTAATCACACTCAACACACTCTACTAACTCAATATTATTCTCTATCCACCAGCGTAATGTGTCTTGGTGTTGACACTTAGGACAGTTGGCGCCTGCGATAAATCTTTTTTTCATTTCACGTCTCAGTCTAGCTTTGTCATCCCAAGCAAATGCTAGGGTGATTCATTCCAAAAGTTTTTCGATTGTTGGTCACTCTCCATTTCACGACCAAAAATTTCTTCCAGCTCTTTACGAGCTTCTTTGGCTCTCAAGGCCAATTGTTTATCTTCAATATGTTGTGGCAACAGCTCTTTCAGCATCGCATTATCCAATTTACGAAAATGCGCTTCTGCTCGCTTGGCTTGATAAGGATGCATACCGAGTTCAACCAAGGCTTGACGGCCTAAATCTAACGCGCCGAGGAAGGTTTCACGTGAATAGCTTTCAACCCCATGACTTAGCAACTGATAGGCTTCAACGCGGCTGCGCGCACGAGCCAATACTTTCATTTTAGGAAAGTGATGTTTACACAAGTCTACGATTTTCATGATCTCATCGGGTGAGTCGGTACAAAGCACTATCGCTTCCGCTTTTGCAGCCCCGGCGGCCCGTAATAGATCTAATTGGGTAGCATCACCATAAAAAACTTTATAGCCATACTTGCGCAATAACTGAATTTGGCTGGCATCACTCTCTAATACGGTCACTTTCATTTTGTTGGCATACATTAAGCGCCCAACAATTTGTCCAAAACGTCCAAAACCCGCAATGATCACCCGTGGGCTTTTATCAACCACATCTGTTTTAATTGTGGTGCCTTCATCGAAATTCAGCTTTTTAGCAAACCACTGTTTTTGCAACATCAGCAACAAAGGCGTTGTCACCATCGAAAGGCTCACTACCACCAATAAGAATGCAGTTTGCTGCTGATCAAGTAACCCTTCTGCGCTAGCAGCGGTAAAAATGACAAACGCAAATTCACCGCCTTGGCTTAAAATTGCGGCCATCTTGCTGCGTGCTTTTGCTCGTGTCCCGGCGAGTTTAGCCAGAAAGTATAAAATCAGCCCTTTGATGACGATAAGACCAATGACTGCCCCTAAAACTTGCAGTGGTTGGAGCGCCAGTAAGCCCAAATTCACGGCCATGCCTACCGCAATGAAGAACAATCCCAACAATAGACCTTTGAACGGTTCAATGGCTATTTCCAGTTCATGGCGATACTCACTCTCCGCCAGCAGAACACCCGCCAAAAATGTGCCCAATGCCATTGAGAGTCCGAGTTTTTTCATCAGCAGAGCAATACCAATGACCAACAGCAAAGCCGCTACGGTAAAGAGCTCGCGAACGCCACTGAGTACGATATAGCGAAATAATGGGCGAAGTAAGAAATGCCCACCCACCATCAAGCCAGTGATCCCTGCTAACATCCAGATTGCATCCCACCAATTACCCGCGGTATTACCCGCTAACATGGGAAGGAAGGCCAGCATTGGGATCACGGCGATATCTTGAAACAGCAATACCGCAAAGCCTGACTGCCCCGTTTCAGAGCCACCCAAACCTTGCTCTTCAATAACTTTTAACGCAATCGCTGTAGATGACAGCGCCAGCCCCATCCCAATCACTAAGCTGGTTTGCCAACCAATCCCAGCAAAATGAGCAATCAGAGATAAAGCTAAAGTGGTCAATACTACTTGTGCCCCACCCAGCCCTAATATTGGGCCTTTCATCTGGAACAGTTTTTTCGGATTCAGCTCAAGACCAATCAGAAACAGCAGCAATACAACACCAAATTCAGCAAAGTGCAGAATGGCTTCAACATCGCTAATTAAACCCAGTCCCCATGGACCGATTGCCACACCAGCCAGCAAATACCCCAAAACAGAACCTAAACCAGCGCGCTGAGCTAAAGGAACAGCAATCACCGCTGCGGTAAGAAAAATAAAGCTGCTTTGCAGAAAATCAGATTCCATCGCCATCGCAGCCTCCTACAATCGAAAGTGGGTCTTGTAACCAGCGGCGGTATTGCTCAGCATGTTGGTAACGTTCGATATCGGTCACGTTACGTGACCAATACAGCACCAGTGGTTCGATCCAATGCATCTGACACAGCGCTGCCGTCAGCTCAAAAGGTTGTAAAATATCGGCCAGCGGGTACTTGTTATATCCCTTTTCACCAAAGGCTTCTTGCTTGCCTCCCGTGGTGATCACGCTACGCCAGTATTTTCCTTGCAGTGCGCTACCCGCCCCAAAGGCAAACCCCTTGCCTAAGACGCGGTCAATCCACTCTTTCAATAATGCTGGGCAGGAATACATAAATAGTGGATGTTGGAAAACGATGATGTCATGTTCAAGCAGCAACTGATGCTCCGCCGCGACATCAATAAAAAAGTCTGGGTAACAACCGTACAGATCGTGAAGCGTGACATGTTCCAGAGACTCAATTTTCTTAGTCATCACCTGATTAGCAATGGAGGCATTGGGCTCTGGGTGTGCAAAAATCACTAAAATTTTTGGCAGCGTTTGGCTAGTAGTCATCCTTTGGGCAGCATTCCTTTGTAACATTATGCAATCTTTTCGTTATCAGATCGTTATACGTGGTTGGCGCGCATAACGCAATGATCGACTTTTTATCCTAATCCCCCTACTATTCACCGCGACACGATTAAAGACAAAGCGACAGACTATGATTACCTTTTCAGACATTCAGCTCCTACGTGGCGGCAAGCCATTGTTGGATCAAACTTCCGCAACTATCCATCCCGGAGACAAGATTGGTCTGGTGGGTAAAAATGGCTGTGGTAAATCAACCCTGTTTGCTCTGATCAAAGACGAATTGTCTGTCGATGCTGGTAATTTTAGCAAACCTGCGCATTGGGAGATGGCTTGGGTTGCTCAGGAGACGCCTGCCCTTGAGCGTAGTGCACTGGAATATGTGATCGACGGGGATCGTGAATACCGCTCTCTCGAGCAGAAACTGGCACAAGCAGAGCAAGCAGATAACGGCACTTTAGTAGCCGAAATCCACGGCCAAATCGAAACCATCGGCGGTTACAGCATCCGGGCACGCGCCGCCGAATTGCTTGATGGTTTGGGTTTTAGTCAAGCGCAGATGAGCTGGAGTCTGACCCAGTTTTCGGGGGGCTGGCGTATGCGCCTCAACCTTGCTCAAGCACTGCTGTGTCGCTCTGATTTACTTTTGCTCGATGAGCCAACCAACCACTTGGATTTGGATGCAGTCATGTGGTTAGAGCGCTGGCTACAGAATTACCCGGGGACACTGGTTCTTATCTCGCACGACCGCGATTTTCTTGACCCTATCGTAGGTCGCATCATCCACATCGAAAATCAAAACCTCAACGAGTACACCGGCAACTACTCGTCATTTGAAGAGCAACGAGCGCAAAAGCTGGTGTTGCAACAAGCGATGTTTGAAAAGCAACAAAAGCAGATGTCGCACATGCAGTCCTACATCGATCGCTTCCGTTATAAAGCCTCCAAAGCCCGTCAAGCGCAGAGCCGAATTAAAGCTCTGGAGCGCATGGAAAAAGTACTGCCTGCGCAGTTTGATAACCCATTCAGTTTCCAGTTCCGCGATCCGGATGCGCTACCAAACCCAATCATTATGATGGATGATGTCTCTGCTGGGTACGGTGATAACCTAATTTTGGAAAAAATCCGCCTTAACCTCGTTCCAGGCAGCCGAATTGGCCTACTTGGTCGCAATGGTGCCGGTAAATCGACTCTGATTAAATTGCTGTCAGGGGAGCTCAATACTCAGGGTGGCGAACTCACCTATTCTCAAGGTGTGAAAATTGGCTATTTCGCCCAGCATCAATTGGAAACATTGCATCCAGAAGAAACACCATTGCAGCACATGATGCAAATCGCCCCACAAAAGACAGAATTAGAACTGCGTAACTATCTCGGTAGCTTTGGCTTTCAAGGCGACAAAGCGTTAGAAAAGGTTGCCCCTTTCTCTGGTGGTGAAAAAGCGCGTTTAGTTTTAGCTTTGATCGTCTGGCAGAAACCAAACCTATTGCTACTCGATGAGCCGACCAACCACCTTGATTTGGATATGCGTCAAGCGTTAACGCTGGCATTGCAGACCTTTGAAGGGGCAATGGTGATCGTCTCGCACGACCGTTATTTACTCCGTGCAACCACCGATGACTTGTATTTAGTCCATGATCGCCAAGTTGCACCTTTTGATGGTGACTTGAATGACTACTATAAGTGGCTAACAGATCAGCAAAAAGAGCAACGTCGTGAAGCGCAAGCATCACAACCAGAAAAAAGCAGTACCAACAGTGCAGCGGCGAAGAAAGAGCAGAAACGCCGTGAAGCCGAGTTCCGTAAACAAACGGCACCACTGCGTAAAACGCTCACCAAACTTGAAGAAAAGATGGACAAATTAGGCGCTGCGCTTGCTGAAGCGGAAGCGCAGTTAGCAGATAACAGCCTGTACGAAGCCGAAAACAAAGCCAAACTGAATCAGGTTCTTACTCTGCAGGCTGACAGCAAAGGCGAGTTAGAAGAAGTCGAGATGGAATGGATGTCATTACAAGAAGAGCTTGAGCAAATGGAACAAGACTTCAACCAAGCCTAACGACAAAGAGCCACATTCGTGGCTCTTTTGCTTTCCCCCAACAGCAATTCGCACTGGGCTGACATTGTCATGTAGGAAACTAGCTACATTCTTTTACATAATACCAATCAGTCATGTTGCACACTTTTCAAGCAATTCGCTGTAAGATAGGCTGAACAACGCTAAACTGGACCTTATCTATCCTAATCATCTACATCGGATAGCGGCCCAGAAATAACGTGAGCCAAAGCTGTGGGAGTTCAATGCTAATGAGTCAAGAGCAGGTACGTATATCACTAACACTGGAACGTTTATGGCAATTTAGCTTGCAGTATTACAGCATGCGAGAAGTTAAAGAAGCGTGCTTGAGCTTGCAAAATAACTATGGTGGGAACGTCAACCTATTGCTGTTGCTCAAATGGCTTGATGAACAAGCGGTGAGCTTCAATGAGCAAGACTGGCATTTAATTGAAGCGTGTTTAGGGCGCTCGGAAACACTATTACACAGCTATCGTGAGCTAAGACGCAAACTCAAACTCCAGTTGCCGGATACCTTGTATCGTGAGGCATTGCAATTTGAGCTTCAACTGGAAAAGCAGCAACAAGCGGACTTGGTTGATTGCGTCAACCACCTAGCATTAAAGAATAATCAAGGGGACGCATTAACCTTAAAATATTGCCGTCAGCTCGGAGGCGAACACCTCGCCACTATTTTTGCTAAACCTGCCGAACCTCATCAACACTAGGCACACAAACCCATGACTCACTTCACCGCGGCTACAGGATTAACCAACCCTCACCTACAGACTCTGGCTCCAAGGTTTATTCGCAAGAAAGCCCTGTTTGAGCCTGTATGGCAAACACTCGATACGCCGGATGGTGATTTTTTGGATCTCGCGTGGAGTGAAGATTGGCGTACGCCGTCAGTCAGCAAGAAACCTCTATTTATCTTATTTCACGGGCTGGAAGGCTGCTTTTATAGCCCTTATGCTAATGGATTAATGGACGCGTTTTCGAAGCAAGGTTGGCTCGCGGTAATGATGCATTTTCGCGGTTGCAGCGGCAAACCGAACAAACGAGCACGAGCTTACCATTCTGGAGAAACAGAAGACGCACGCCAATTTCTACAGCATGTTCAACAACAGTTTCCTGACAATCCTAAAGTCGCGGTGGGCATTTCTCTCGGCGGAAATATGTTGGCGAATTACCTTGCCACATATGCCGACGAACCATTACTTAATGCTGCCACCATCGTTTCAGCACCCTTAGATCTGTCTGCCTGTTCTACTCGCATCGAACAAGGCTTTTCCAAAGTATATCGACGCTACTTACTCGGCTCATTAAAACGCAATGCACTACGCAAACACCATTTGCTCAAAGGTGAATTGGGTATCTCCTATCAACATATCCATCGGGTCACCCGTCTTTATGACTTTGATGATTTGATCACCGCACCACTACACGGTTTTAAAGATGCCGATGACTACTATCAACGCTGCTCTGGTATCCATCGCCTGAAAGAAATCCGCTTACCAACCCAAATCATTCATGCCAAGGACGACCCATTTATGACCGATGCCGTCATACCCAAGTTTGTCCTACCAGAAAACATCGATTATCAATTGTATGACCAAGGCGGCCATGTCGGGTTTGTCACCGGCTCGGTGCTTAAACCGAGATTTTGGCTTGAAGAGACGCTCCCCGCTTACTATGAGAGCCTGAAAACGGCATAATGACGCCTTCAACACGAAGATCATAAACGAGTGAGGTATTTATGATTGTTCCTTGGCAACAAATCTCTGAAGATGCGCTGGACAACCTGATCAAAGAATTTGTCCTTCGTGAAGGGACTGACTACGGCACAGAAGAGGTTTCTCTTCAAGACAAAATTGACCAAGTTAAGGCCCAGCTCAAAACAGGTGAAGCCGTCGTTGTTTTCTCTGAATTACACGAAACTGTGGATATTCAATTACGCCAAAAGTTTTAATGATACCGTACAGCAGACGATGACAGCGCTATAATCCATGCTATAGTGGCAAACGATTCATCGTCCCGAGTGTACGATGAAATCCAACAGGTAAGTTAGTTAACGACAAGGGTTGTCATGTCAGCAAAACATCCGATTATCGCTGTAACAGGCTCATCCGGTGCAGGAACCACCACAACTTCGGAAGCTTTTCGTAAGATGTTCAATATGATGGACATCAAAGCTGCATGGGTAGAAGGTGATAGCTTTCACCGTTTTACTCGTCCTGAAATGGACGTCGAAATTCGTAAAGCTCGTGAGCAAGGCCGTCACATCAGTTATTTTGGCCCTCAGGCCAACGACTTTCCCGCCCTCGCCGAATTTTTCCGTAAATATGGCCATGAAGGTGCAGGCCAAGTACGCCGTTACCTACATACGTTTGATGAAGCCGTCCCTTATAACCAGATGCCCGGAACATTCACACCTTGGCAAGATCTACCTGAAGGCAGTGATGTTTTGTTTTACGAAGGTTTACATGGTGGAGTCGTGGATGGTGATGTCAACGTGGCACAACATGTTGACCTTTTGATTGGCATGGTCCCGATTGTAAACTTAGAGTGGATCCAAAAATTTGTCCGCGATACGCGCGATCGCGGCCACTCACGTGAAGCCGTGATGGACTCCATTGTCCGCTCGATGGACGACTACCTGAATTACATTACCCCGCAATTTTCTCGAACACACATTAACTTTCAACGCGTCCCAACGGTCGATACATCCAACCCTTTGAACGCAAAAGGCATACCAAGCTTGGATGAAAGTTTCGTTGTGATTCGTTTGCGTGGCATTAAAAATGTTGACTACCCTTACCTACTTGCCATGATTGATGGATCGTTTATGTCTCGACACAACACCATCGTTGTACCAGGTGGCAAGATGAGCTTTGCAATGGAGCTCATAGTAAGGCCGATACTACAACAGTTAATCGAAACAGGAAAAATTGGATAAAAAGTGCTAGTCGATTGCGATTACTTTTCATACCGTGATCATGTGCACATTTTTGCGTAAATTATCCGAGCTTCGACACGATTAAAATCAAGAAATCGTTTTCGAAAAAGGATACTATTTGTAGCCGAAACACAAGATAGCTTGCAGCACTGGTGAAGTGCTCTTATCCTAGTAAGCCTGATTCAAGGCTTCGCTAAAACATGGAAAGCGACAAGCGTACCCTGCAGAGGAAGTGAGATATTATGGTTCTAGGTAAACCTCAAACCGACCCAACACTAGAGTGGTTTCTTTCACATTGTCATATTCACAAGTACCCTTCTAAGAGCACGCTGATCCACGCGGGCGAGAAAGCGGAAACCTTGTACTACATCGTCAAAGGTTCTGTAGCGGTACTAATCAAGGATGAAGAAGGTAAGGAAATGATCCTTTCTTACCTAAACCAAGGTGACTTTATCGGTGAGCTTGGTCTGTTCGAAGAAGACCAAGAGCGTACTGCTTGGGTTCGTGCAAAATCTCCTTGTGAAGTTGCAGAAATCTCATTCAAGAAATTCCGTCAGCTTATCCAAGTAAACCCAGACATTCTAATGCGCCTGTCTGCTCAAATGGCTCGTCGCCTACAAGTGACTAGCCAGAAAGTGGGTGACCTAGCGTTCCTAGACGTAACTGGCCGTATTGCACAAACGCTACTAAACCTAGCGAAACAACCAGATGCGATGACGCACCCAGACGGCATGCAAATCAAGATCACTCGTCAAGAGATTGGCCAAATCGTTGGTTGTTCTCGTGAAACAGTGGGTCGTATCCTGAAAATGCTTGAAGAGCAGAACCTAATTTCTGCACACGGTAAAACTATCGTGGTCTACGGTACTCGTTAAGCAAACGCTTGAAACGTTCTCAAAAACCCGGCTTCTTGCCGGGTTTTTTTATTGCTTTACCCTGTGGCAGGGCTCAAACATTCACCTAAAGGTAAAGTTTCATCTCGGTGGAAGCTGTGAATAGAGACTGAACTTTTTTACTCTTCATACAACTCTTCATATTAAGTATGCCATTCGGTGTTAATTTGTAGCACGGACAATATGAAAAGGAAGTTCTATGAAGCGATTAAACATCTCGTCTATTCTCATCGCAAGTGGCCTTGCGACCAGTGCCATGGCCAACACGCCCTACACCTATAATGCGCTACAAACTGATACCCCTCCCGTCATTGATGGCGTGTTGGACGATGCGAGTTGGCACAATGCAAAAGCCACTTCGTTGTTTGTTTTGCATAATAATGGGCAATACATCGCGCTTTCTGATACATGGGCCAAAGTCACCTATGATGCAGACAATTTGTATATCGCGTATTGGGCGCAAGACCGCCACCTTTCTACCAGCTACCAAAGCCACGATGATCCGACCTACCAGAACGATGATACGGTTGAAGTATTTTTGGACCCCGATGGTGATGGGAAAAACTATTATGAACTGGGCATCTCACTCAATACGGCTTATGACGTAGTGATCCACCAACCGTCACCTTGGTCTGACGATTTAGCATGGAACATTGAAGGATTGGAGCATGCTGTTACTGTGCAAGGCACAGTGAATGATGACAGTGATGTCGATGAAGGCTACCGCGTCGAAGTTAAAATCCCACTAAAGTCTCTCAACTATCTTGGTAATGAAGAGTATCAGCACAAGCAATGGCGCTTTAATTTATTTAGAGCCAATTACAAAAGCTATGCCCCTGACTGGGAAGCTTATGCTTGGCTCTCTTGGAGTCCTGTTGGTTCTTTTGGCTTTCACCAACCTGACACATTTGCATTCTTAAATTTCTCGGATGTGCCACAGTGGCAAGCCAAAGCATATCAAGCAGGAGAGCAAGTGGCTTATCAGGGAAACATTTATCAAGCTGAGCACTACAGTGCGACCGCGGCTCCGGGCGAATCGACACTGGACAACTGGCGCATACTCAGTGACATCCCAACCCCTTACAATGCCAATCTGTATTACTTAGCGGGCGATCAGGTCAGCGTGGATGATGTCATTTATCAGGCAAACTGGAAAACCAAAGGCCAGCACCCTGCGCACAGCGTTGATTGGACACGCCTCCCCTAATAAAAAAGCCGCATAATGCGGCTTTTTTGCTTTAAACAGCAACTTACTGGTTGGTACTTTCAAAGATTTTGTCTGCTGACGCCGCAACAAACCCAGGGTACAGCTCCCCAGAATCCATAGGATAGCGCTTAGCGAATTCATAAAATCCGCCCGGGATCATCTCTGGCCCTTCAGAAAACTCCACCAAAACACGATCAGCCATGGTAGAGGATTGTTCCAACAGAACGTCCGGAGATCCTTTGACTTCACCACCAAACTCATTGATTGAGAAGCCAGCTTTACGCAAATGATCATTCACCTGTTTAACTTCTTCCATCGCATTGAGTTGATTCACGCTGACCGTAAAGTGGTTTGCACCATAACCATGTGCGGCTAGCCAAGAAGCATACTCGCTCTCTTTTGCCAGCAACTCAAAATCACTGAGGCTCAAATTCCATAGACGTCCGCTATAGAGGAACGCTGGATCATTGAGTTTCGTTGCATCTACTTGCGCTACCAGCTTATGGATGATCTGCTGCATCTCTAATGAGCATTCTTCCACTTTCAGTTCACTAATAAACACTTTAGGCTGCTTTGGATCAGGGTGTTCAAAATGTTTCGCAGCTAATTTTTTTGCCTCAAACTGGTATTCCCCTTTAGATTGATAGCCTAAATCTAAAAATGGTTTAGCTAAGGTATCAATCCCTAACGGGGAAACATTAAACGTGCGCAGCGCAATGTGGTCATTGATCAGAGGTTCCCCCTCTTCCAATAGGTAATGAACTTTTTCAGCAGAGGGACACAAGCGATGAATATAGTCATTCCATAACAACTGGAACAATGTATCTGGCGTCATAACGCCTCCTTGTTAAGGTGTTTTCGGTTATTGGAAATAATCGGCTACCCAAATAGATTGAGATAGCCTTCAACCTGTGACGTAGATATTAGAGTTATTTTTGTTGTGATCCCTTTTGCAGCGACCACTTAACTGCGCAAAAGGAGATGGGCTGCAAGCAGCCCATTTTTTATAACGTGATCCCGGGACTGAGTGTTTCAGGAAGTAGCGTTGTTTCACCTTCCATCGATGCCATTGGATAGGCACAATAATCCGCAGCGTAATAAGCACTTGGTCTTAAGTTACCCGAGGCACCCGGTCCACCAAACGGCGCATCACCACTTGCCCCGGTCAGTTGTCGGTTACGATTGACGATGCCAGCGCGGATGTGGTCAACAAAGTAATCCCATTCACTGTCATCGGTAGAAACTAAACCTGCCGACAGACCAAAACGGGTGTCATTGGCCAACGCCACAGCCTGTTCAAGTCCTTGATATCGTACGACCTGCAAGAGTGGCCCAAAATACTCTTCATCCGGTAGATCCGCGATAGCAGTGACATCAATAATGCCCGGAGTGACAAAAGCAGCTTCGCCACCTTTAGCTTCGAGTAAACTCAGCCCACCAAGCTGTTGCAAGTTCGCTTGTGCCTGAAGAATAAACTGCGCCGCCGTTTTGGAAATTTGAGGCCCCATAAACGGTGCTGGTTGCGCGAATGGTTCATCAACGCGGATCTGCTGAGTCGCTTCCACTAAGCGGCTTACTAAGCGATCACCCTTTTCTCCCACTGGCACATACAAACGACGAGCACAGGTGCAGCGCTGACCCGCACTGATAAATGCCGATTGAATAATGGTATAGACTGTCGCGTCTAACTCGCCATACTGCTCTGAAATAACCATCGGGTTGTTGCCCCCCATTTCAAGAGCCAGCATTTTCTCAGGCTGACCAGCAAACTGACGGTGCAGTACATGGCCAGTGTTCGCACTCCCCGTAAACAGCACACCATCGATGCCTTTGGCATCCGCCAGTGCAATGCCAGTTTCTTTTGCCCCTTGGACAAGATTGATCACACCCGCAGGTAAGCCCGCTTTCTCCCACAGCTTCATCGCAAGTTCACCCGTCAAAGGGGTTTGTTCTGACGGTTTGAACACCACAGTGTTCCCAGCGAGCAAGGCCGGAACAATGTGTCCATTGGGCAAATGCCCGGGGAAATTGTAAGGCCCAAAGACCGCCATCACACCGAGTGGTCGATGACGCAAGACGATCTGATTGCCAGCCGCTTCGCGTGTGGTTTCACCTGTTCGGCTGTGATAGGCACGGATAGAAATCGCGATTTTACCCGCCATCGCCGCCGCTTCAGTGCGCGTTTCCCATAGCGGCTTTCCTGTTTCTTTAGCAATAGTTTCAGCAATCTCTTCTGCGTGGATCTTCACAATCTCAGCGAACTTCACGACGACTGCTTCACGCGCTTCAAAGCTCAGTTTTTTCCAACTAAGAAATGCTTCGCGAGCCGCCTTAACCGCTGCTTCAACTTGAGCAGGCGTTGCACTATCGCCTTGCCAAATCACTTCATTGTTGTAGGGTGCTAGCGATGTCATCGCTTCACCTTGCCCAGCGACCCATTCGCCTGCAATCCAATGTGTCATAACCGTTTCCTTTTTACTGAGCCAACATACGAACGTAATCACCTTCTTGCACTTGCAGTGCTTGAGCGACCTCTGGTGATAAGATGGCGGTTTCGGTTGCCTGATCGTATCCCGCTTTCGCAGCCGCCGCGCGGAAGTGCTCAAATGAGGTATTGCACATCAGGTAATCTTGCGAACTGGTATGCTCTGCAATCGAGACTTTAGCTCGGAACGAGTGGCGCACCGACTCAACATTGCGCAAATCACATTCCACTGTCGGGCCTGCATCAAAAATATCGACATAGTTACGGCAGGTGAAACCTTCTTTCTCCAGCAGTCTTAACGCCGGTTTGGTGTTTTCATGCACCTTGCCAACCACAGCCTGCGCTTCTTTGCTGAGCAAGTTAATGTAGATAGGCAGCTTCGGCATCAGATCCGCAATAAAGCCCTTTTTACCAATCCCAGTAAGATAATCAGCCATGGTAAAATCGATGGAGAAAAAGTGCTCTTGCAACCATTGCCAGAATGGCGAGTTACCTTCTTCATCTGAAACACCACGCATCTCTGCAAAAATGGTTTCAGAGAAACGATGTGGGTGCTCTGCCATCATCAAAAAACGGCATTTCGACATCAAACGTCCATTCAATCCACCACGAAAGGTGGGGCGTAAGAACAGCGTACAAATCTCACTGCACCCGGTGTAGTTATTACCAAAGGTCAGCAGCTTCACCACATTATTCACACCCAGTTTGGGTGATGAATGAACAATAGTACTGATGTGATATGAGTAAAACGGTACATCCCAACCAATGGAAGCTTCAATACCCGTACAGCCAGCAACCTCACCAGTTTCGCTATCAAAGCCCACCATAAGGTAGCCTTCATCACCCGCTTGGGTAACGTCAGGTTTGGTAAAACTGTACTCTGAATGTTTAATACGATTGGTTAACAATTCTTCATTAACCGGTAATGATGTGAACCCGTGACCCGACTCGACCGCACATGTGTGCAGTGCTTCGTAATCCGACATTGCGATAGGGCGAACAACCAGCATCGATACTCCCTCCTGATGCTAAGAAGGGCCCGGGACGGGCCCTATGCTGTCTTAAACGAGTGAAGCGATAGCTTTATCCAGTTTCGCTAATCCTTCCTCGATTTCTTGTTGTGAAATGACCAGTGACGGGGTGAAACGTACAACGTTTGCTCCCGCAACCAGTATCATGAGTCCCTGCTGGCCAGCAGCCACCAAGACATCACGGGCACGGCCTTGCCATTCTTCATTCAATGCCGCTCCCAGTAGTAGACCTTTCCCGCGAACTTCGCTGAAGATCTGGTATTTATCATTAATTTTAGTCAAGCCTTCACGGAAAAGCGCTTCACGTGCTTTCACCCCTTCAAGGGTTTCTGGCTGGCTGACCAGATCCACGACCGCTTCTGCAACCGCACATGCCAATGGATTACCACCGTAAGTTGAACCATGAGTTCCAACTTTAAGGTGCTCTGCCAGTTTTGCAGTGGTTAGCATTGCGCCAATTGGGAAGCCTCCGCCAAGTGATTTAGCGGTGCTTAAAATATCTGGAGTGATCCCCAAGCCTTGATAGGCATAAAACTCACCAGTACGACCATTACCGGTTTGCACTTCATCAAAGATAAGTAGCGCATTGTGCTTATCACACAACTCACGAACGGCTTGAACAAACTCAGCGGTTGGCGAAATAATGCCACCTTCACCTTGTAGCGGTTCCATCATGATCGCACAGGTTCGATCTGATATATGCGCTTTAAGCGCTTCAACATCGTTGTAAGGCAGGTGGGTCACATCGCCTGGTTTCGGGCCAAAGCCATCGGAATATGCAGCTTGTCCCCCCACCGTCACGGTGAAGAAAGTGCGGCCATGGAATCCTTGTTTAAAGGCGATGATTTCTGATTTTTCCGAACCATGCACATCAGCAGCATAACGGCGTGCTAACTTCAATGCCGCTTCATTGGCTTCCGCACCCGAGTTAGCAAAAAACACTTTTTCTGCAAAGCTGATTTTCGTTAGCTTTTTCGCAAGGCGCAATGCTGGCTCGTTGGTCATCACATTACTTAAATGCCAAAGCTTATTACCTTGCTCTGTTAATGCGCTCACCATGGCAGGATGACAGTGCCCCAAGCAACTCACAGCAATACCACCAGCAAAATCGATGTATTCATTGCCATCTTGATCCCAGACTCGTGAGCCTTCACCTTTTACCGGGATCATTTCCATTGGGTTATAACAAGGCACCATCACCTCATCGAATAAACCGCGCTCTACTTTATTTTCCACTGTCATTGCACATTCCCTCTTGATACCGCATGCATAACTGACGTTACGCAAACCAAACAAAATGATTTTGTCTGGCATTTACGCCAATGCGGCATTGTATTTACATTTAATTAACCTTTTCAATAGTGATTTATTCTTTTTAAACGTCACGAAACCGTGCGCTATACATCACCTATGATTATTTATGCACCAAGCTACTGCTTTTATGAAGCAATATTTACTTATGCCAAGTATAAGCAGAGATGAAGTGAGTCATCAAAAGGGGTCAATAGCAATGAGGGGAAGCAATCGAGAATAAACTTGCATGGAATTATGCAGAGTTAACAGCTGATAGAAATGTTAAAAAAAGTGATCAATGTCAGGTTAATTGGCTCACTAGCGACGTAAAAAGTTCGCCAAAAGTTGGTGTCCCTGCTCCGTTTTAATCGACTCAGGGTGAAACTGAACGGCATCAATCGGCACAGTCTTGTGCTGATAACCCATAATTTCATCCATACTGCCATCAGCAAATTCTGTCCAAGCAGTGAGCTCAAAGCAATCTGGTAGGGAATCATTTTTCACGACTAATGAATGATAGCGAGTCACGGTTAGGGGGTTGTTCAAATCTCGAAAAACACTTCGACCATTATGACGGATCGGAGAGGTCTTCCCATGCATAATCTGACGTGCACGCACGACTTCCCCACCAAATACTTGTGCAATGGCTTGGTGACCTAAGCAAACCCCTAAGATGGGCAGTTTTCCAGCAAAATGTTGTATTGCTGCAAGCGAAATCCCTGCCTCATTGGGAGTACAAGGCCCGGGAGAGATAACAAGGTGAGAAGGGTTTAACAACTCGATGCCTGCAATATCGATCTCATCATTACGTACAACTCGAACCTCAGTGCCCAGCTCGCAAAAATACTGGTACAGGTTGTAAGTAAATGAATCGTAATTGTCGATGATTAACAACATGGCTTACCCAAAACATCCTTATCAATACAGCTAGAGGCGGTATTGTGCAGTACCCAATGAGAAAGGCAAGTGGAAAGTCATGGTGATAGAAAATTGTAACTAAGATCAAAAAATGTCTAACCGATCAAAAGATACTAAATAAAAATAGTTCTTAACTTAGCAATTGGTTTATTCGTTGATAGTTTACATAATGAAACTAACAACGAGCAGTAAATTAACAATGAAACTAAAATTATTACTCGCCCTTACCGCAGTGGCATTATCCGGTTGTCAATCAACTCAAGAAACTAACCTTACTCCTTCGGCCGATGAAACAACCATCGCCGAGGCCCGCAAAGCCCTCGCTCAATATGAAAACTTCAGCGTCAGTGATGATGGTGTAATTTCCTTAGTTGAGACGCTGCCAAATCGTTATGTTTGGCGCACCAGCGTGATCAAAAAGCAAGGCCGCCAGTTGTCCTGTGACAACCTCCGTTACTTTGTTGAAAAAGGCATGGTCGTTAGCATCCATTTCAAAGGCCCGAAAGGTCGCTTTGATCACTACGATGAAAACCGCTGCTTAGCGGAAGATAAATACTTGGAGAATTAATCTTATGTCCACGTTATCGCTCTATGTAATAACGTGGGCAGCAGTAAAACAAGAGTAGACGTATGAAAATAAGCCAACTTTCCATACTTTCATTACTGTTTCTTGCAGGTTGTCAAACAACTAACCTTTCCGATATCCAAACCTCAGCAAGCCCTGATACCATCCAAATCGCCAAAAACAATTTGATGTCTTACGAAAACTTCAATGTTACAGATAACGGTGTCATTGTTTATCAAATGGTCGCTGAGATTGGTTACTTTTGGAAACCTGTCGTAACGAAGGAGCTTAGCTTCCGCATCGCATGTGAGGAGCTAAAATGGTATGTAGATAAAGGTATGACTGTACGTATAAATTTTAAAGGCCGGCGTGGCATGATTAATGATTATGACCAAAATCGTTGTCAAACAGAGATACCAACAAATCTACTTGAAAGTAACAGCTAAACAGAAATCAAATTTCACCATAAAAAGAGGCCAGCAAATGCTGGCCTTCATTTATAGTCATTACGCTTCGTTTTTCTCAATCATATGCAGATGCACATCTTGTTGAGGGAATGGAATAGAAATGCCTTCACGGTCAAAGCGCAGTTTTACTTCTTTAGTCACATCCCAGTAAACGTCCCAGTAATCATCAGTCTTTACCCAAGGGCGAACAATAAAATCCACCGACGACGTATTTAATGTATGGACTTTGATCATTGGTTCTGGTGAACGTAAAACGGCTGGGTGCGCCGTCACAATGTCGTGCAGCACATTTTCTGCTTTCAATAAGTCATCGCCGTAACCAATACCAAATACCATATCGACACGACGAATGCGTTCATGAGTAACGTTCTTAATCACATCCCCCCAAATTTTGCTGTTTGGCACAATAATGATTTGGTTATCAAACGTGCGAATTGTGGTGTTTACAAGGCTCATATGGCTTACCTTGCCATCAACACCACCTGCATAAACAAAATCACCCACATCAAACGGACGATAGATCAGTAGCATCATGCCCGCTGCAAAGTTAGATAAGGTATCTTGCAATGCAAAACCGACAATCACACCGGCAATACCGAAACCAGTTAAGATAGGCGCAAGGTTCAGGCCGATTTGCGACAGACCAATCAAGATCCCCAGACACATCACCATCTTGCCGGACATCGAGATGAAGAAATCTTGCATCAGCACAGAAAACTTCAGGTTTTTCGAGGTAACCGTTTTTTTCACCACACTGCGGACAACATTCGCCAACGCACGAGCAACAAGTAAAATGGCAATAAAGATAAACAATTTGAAAACATGTTGCGGTGCATTGTCAGTAAACCATGCGATCGCTTTATCAGACCAGTCCGTAAGAATCGCAAAAATAACATGCGTATTCAGTAAGTCACTCGTGACACTGCCTGTAACCTCAAAGATCAAGCGTTTGTATTCAGCCGTTGTCAGCCCCATGTCGTCAGCCGTTGACAGCAAATCACCTAAGCTCTCTGTGGCAATATCAAGGCGCTTTTTCAGGATCAATTGGTTTAATTGCAAACCTGGTTTTTCTGACTCTGGAGCACTCAATATTTGAGTCGTGAGTAGTTCTTGTTGCTGACCAAAATACTCAATCGACGCCGAGAGTAATCGCAAACGTTTCGTCATACGATCACGAAAAATTTCTTCCGTTTTCTTACTCTCTTTACCCAGATCGTTTAACCATTCTAGATCTTGCCACATTGAGGTGTAAGCAAGCCCTAGGTAATGCTGCAACTCTTGAAATGTGTTGAGGATAACCAGCTTTTCTTCCGTTTTTGCATCATCGAGTTCAGTACTCAGTTTCTCCAACTTTCGCTCAATGTATACACGAGCATGTTCACTGTATTTCTGTTGCAAACGTACCTGCTCAACCAGCAACGTATTCGTTACCCCATCAGCACCAACCGCTTTTGCGATCTCTTCCCTTAGCTCTTCATTCTTTTGAAATAGCTGCAGCTGAATAGCATCTTTATCAACACCTTTTGCCGCATTAAGGCTTTCTACCAATTCACGCAGATCTTGGTTTACCTGTTCAATTCGTTGTTCGGCTGTCAACGGAATTTCAGGCTCCTCTTGTTCTTCCGCCCACGACGGCAAAGAAAACAAACAGATAAAAGTCAATAAGACGGGCAAGAACATACCTCGCCCAGAAAAAAAGTGGCGACCAACCAACGCGTTCATAAAACCTCACAAGGGCACAATCGGAAACTAGGCTTGAATCTCTTTTCAGGCGAACTGAAAGAGGCTTCAAGATATGGCGGCACATTCTACAACATGCAAAGTCATAGAAATAAGAAGCTGAGGTCAATAATTCAGCGAAAGGACAATTTATCAATGTTAAGGATAAAAGAAAGGCCTGCAATTGCAGACCTTTCTTTTCCGTTTAATCAGTAGAACTTTCTCTAGTAAACCAAGGCGAGCGAGCATCTGTCATTCCATACAAGCTGTAACGACGATTGAGCATCTGACCGCCATCACGTTGCAATGGCAACCAAGACACACCAACTCGATTGGTGCTCGGTTTTACAGTCAATAAATCAATAGGAATCGAGATATAGAAGCCTTTCGAGTAACTTCCTTCACCAAACTCTTCTGCAGACAAGTCTGTCTTGGTCACAAAGGCACCGGCAATCACGCCACTATCAAACTGTTTAGAAAAGTCGATCGTCACACCCACATCTTCGGTCAAATAACGCCCTGCACTGACTTTTAATAAGGTATTATCTAACATCGACCAAAATTGTGGCTGCCAATACATCGTCGCATGACCAGTCACGGCTCCGGTTTGAACCCGATAATCACGTTCGGTCTGTGGGTCGTAATGCAGTTCTTGTTGATACAAGCCCAATATGGAGTCCGGATCGCGCTGTTTTACATAATTCACATCCAGCCCGAATGCCCAATTTGATGCCAATGGGCGGTAAAGCAATTCAGTCCCCGCCCCGGCAAACATAGTTTCCAAGTACCCGACATACGCTTGGGTATACCAACCCGAAGCCAACGCATCAAAGTACGTCAGCTGCAAATGGTCGATACGTACGGGATCTTCGTAATACTGACGATTCAAGGTGCGAACACGTTTGAGATCAGTACCATCAGGTGGCACCGTATAATTAAACTTGTCGTAGTTGTCGGTGATATTCGCATAGAGACTTCCCGAAGCCAGCCAATGGCGTCCTAAACGGTAACTAGCATTAGCACTAACACCGATGGCATAGAGATAGAAGTCTTCCGCACCGCCAAAAGACTGCTGCAATACCGGAGCCACCCCGAAATCCCATGCGCTGCGGCTCTCTACACGCTTCTCTCCAGTCGTAGGTAAAGGGTCATGCACACTACGCGCATCCTCGATTGACGCGTCGGGGTATTGATGTTGGGCCACTTTAGCAAATGCGGCTGAGTCAATTTGAGTTTCCGTTAACGCTTGGAATTGCGCTGTCTCGACAATCCGATACTGGCTGGCTTTCAATCCACTATTCGCAAGAAGAGTCACCGCACGTTTTTCTGCTTCTTTTCGGTCACGATATTTGGTTTGTTCTCCTTCGATATAAACCACACCATCGCGGTAATAAACGGCATTTTCTTCATAACCTGCGATCTGATTAAGATCTTGGCTCAGCTTGCGCCACTCTTCATCACTCAGATCCGTTCTCAAGGTTTTCGGTTTATAGGCTGGAGCTGGCGTATCCACCCATGTCGGTGCCATTTCACCGATGTTGGTGCCCAGCGTCAAACCAGCGGTAAAGGTATTACCACGCTCATAACTCAGGCGCAGATCAGCCCAATCGGCCAGTGCATACACAACACCGACGTTCCAAGGCGTTGATACAGGCATACTCACTTTGCCCTTCAGTACCGGTCTGTCACTTAAATAATCATTGGCATCGTATTCGAGTTTAAGGCGCAGCGGCTCAAACGGCGTTTGATACTCTACCCCACCAAATACGGAGCTACACCCTGTAAACATACGGCCGACTTCAATCACACCACCATCATAGGAACTGTCTCGACCACAATCATACGAGTTCGACTTATCTCCGGATAAATTGCCACGGTTGGCTAAATATCCCCAGCCTATACCAAGGGTAAAATCTAATGGCCCGTACCGTTTACTGGCAACGAGGTATTCGCCGTCAAATAAGCCAGTGCCACCGATATCGCGAAAACCGAGCGAGACTTGTGGTAACCAGTAGCTTTCTTGCCATAACCTTACCTTGGCATCGATGGATTTGTCGGTGTATTTGGTATCGCCACTGAAGTCTTCATTGTTGTTGTACAACACATCTTGAACCTGCGTATAACGAATGGTGGTTTCCAGCCAAGGAAACAACTGCAAGGCGGCAGTGTAGTGAAGATATTCGTCAGTATAACTGGCGCTAAAATCGAGTTGGCCTTCTTCCATCATCCGTGCCGATGGCATTTGCATTAACCCAACGCCACCGAAATCAGATTGAGAATGTTTGAGCTGTGGCTGACTGAATTCATCTGCATGCGAAACGAAAGAGCTTAGTAAGCTGCTAGCGATCAGCACGGCCAAGCAGTGACGCTTTGGCCGTGGCGGGTTATGTCGTAGTGTATTCATAGAGGAAGTCGATTTCTCAAAAGTTCAACAATGGCAAGGGTGAGATCTTGGTTTAACGTCGGATTTGACGACTTAACTGCACGAGTTTTGATTGGCACATAAATCATGGCCCCTGGCGCGACTTCTTTAAATTGCTGATTCCAATAAGCAATGGCATGTTGCTCTACATGGCCATCCGGCTGAATAACCCAAACATTAGAATGAGCGTGGCGCAGATTGTCTTCACCAATATATGCCAATGCACTATGGCGCTCTTGCCATGTCACTGGGCCAGCATGTGCTACATCCCCAAGGATGGTGACAGTTGACGGCTGTCGGTTGAGCTGCAAGCGGAGCTCACCAGCAAGTACTGGGTTATCCTTTAGATATAAGCGCGTGGTATCGGGATCCAATGGTGTGAAAATCCGTTGAGCAAACTGATACGTTTTCAGACTAGCCAATAGCTGCTGCCATGTTGCCTGATCAGCATCATTTGATTGGCTTTGTTGTTCAATCATGGCAAAAACGTGTTGCGGTAAGTCATAGGGTGCTTGCACGTCAAACAGCGCCGAATTGTGCCAGTCAATTTGAGCCATGTTTAGCTGTAAATGCTGCAGTGCAGCTTGGACCAATAGATCCGCGCGAGGTGCTTGTGAGAAAGTCAGCGTGGTTTGGTGTTGCTGCTCAAATTTTGCAGTAAGCGTATTCACGGCTTCGGCATGAGCGAACACGGAAACGCTGCCCAGTAAACCCAGCAAGCAACCGTGCTTTATCCATTTACGTTTCATGACTGACTCCCATAAGGTTTTGCGACACTCAGCGCTATCGGGGTGATACCCGGAGCAGGTGTTTGCACCGAGGCCACAACTTTGCCGTTGCTGGCATCTAACCAGTATTGGTTTTGCCAATGCTGGTCAATTGCAGCAATGCGAACCTCTTCTGTGACGTACAACAAAGCACGTTCACCATTCGGTAGCACCTTATTCTGAATCCCATGCACATTGAACTGCGATTGAACTTGGTAGCCAAAGTGATACCCGGGTTGCCAGCTTAACGTATACGTCCACGCTTTCGGAGTGCTCGCCAAGTGCAAACCCAGCTTAAGTGGATCAGGAGACGTCGCCTGAACGGAGATCAAGTTGCTGTTTGGCAAGTTAACGGTTTTTGTAATTCGCCCCGCTTGAGTAACCAACATCTCTTCACTGGCCGAAAGCCACTTCAATGCCTGAGCCAGTTCTGGAAGCCCAGGTTCCGCCCACGCTAATACCAATAGCGCCAACGGACTTTCATCACCTTGGCGTGCGTACATACTGGCATAGGGCGACTGGTTCACCATCTCGGTGGTAATGGAATGATCCCCAACGCCAAACATGGCCAGCTCAAAAGAATCTGACAGATCACGCATGTTTTGCGTGCAGCCACTAAGAAGTACACTTGTTGCCACAAGTGTCGGATAGATAAAACGCATCATTGAAACTTAAATCCGCTGAAAATGAGCAAGGCAACCTGAGAGGTTGCCTTGATTTGAAAGGTTACTTAGCGGTCGTTACCGTTGTTGTCGTGCTTGAGTCTGAGTTACTCGCAACCACGACAACACCAGCAGCAGCCAATGCACCGATACCCACTGCTGTGTTAGATACCGTGCCGACAGCTGCCGTTGCAGCCGCTTTGTCACCCGCAGCAGCACCAACGTGCTCACCGTCTGATGCTAAAGCCGCACCGCTAAACAACATGGTCGCAACAAGCGCGAGTGCTGTTTTTTTCATATTTACCTCCAATAGCAAATATAGCTGTTTCTATCTGTATCGATGCTTAAAAAGCATCGATACCCCCCGAAACCAGATATCTCACTCTATTGAATTTCGATTGGATCAAAACCCTTAATGAGATCATCTAGTTGTTTCACCTGAGATAAAAACATCTCAAGTTTCTCTAATGGAAACGCAGATGGACCATCACATTTTGCTTGTGTCGGTTCTGGATGCGCCTCCATGAAGAGTCCTGCGATGCCAGTCGCCATGCCTGACATTGCTAGTTCTACAGTCTGCTCACGACGACCACCCGAAGCCGCCCCCATTGCATCTCGACATTGCAGTGAATGGGTTACATCAAAGATGATTGGACTGCCTTGTGACGCTTTCTTCATCACCCCAAAACCAAGCATGTCCACCACTAAGTTGTCGTAACCGTGTACTGCGCCACGCTCACACAAGATCACTTGGTCGTTACCGCACTCAGCAAACTTCTCAACGATATTGCCAACCTGACTTGGGCTCATAAACTGAGGCTTCTTCACATTGATCACGGCACCTGTTTTGGCCATTGCTTCGACCAAATCAGTCTGGCGCGCGAGAAAAGCAGGTAACTGGATCACATCAACCACTTCTGCAACAGGCTTAGCCTGCGCTTCAGTGTGCACATCGGTAATAATGCTCACACCAAATGTCTGTTTTAGCTCTTGGAAGATCTTCATCCCTTCCTCAAGACCCGGGCCACGGTAGGAATGCACCGAAGAACGGTTTGCCTTATCAAAAGACGCCTTAAACACATAAGGAATGCCCAGTTTTTCTGTAACCGTGACATAGTGCTCGCAGATACGCATTGCCAAATCGCGTGACTCTAAAACGTTCATACCGCCGAACAGCGTAAAGGGCTTATCGTTAGCGACATCAATCTCGCCAACACGAACAATTTTCTGTTTCATGGAATACCTTAGTGATTATGTTGAGATAAGTAGTGGCGAACACGCTCAAGATCATCTAGCGTATCAATGCCATGTTGAGGAGCCTGACAAGCCACATCAACCACAATGTCGATGCCGTGAGCCAATGGTCTTAATTGCTCAAGTTTTTCTGCGGCCTCAAGTGGATGCTCTGGTAACTGAGTAATGGTTTGCAGCGTGCTCACGCGGTATGCATACAGGCCAAGGTGGCGATAGAACGCTCCTTGTGGCAGTTCCGTCATCGTGGCTTGGTATTCATCACGAGGGAATGGGATCGGTGCTCGGCTGAAGTACACCGCACGTTTACCCGCACCTGCGGCCACTTTCACCACGTTAGGGTTGAGCCAATCGTCAACCACGTGGATTGGCTGCATTAGTGTCGCCATACCAGCCTTAGGATGTTGCTCAAGTAGCTGTGCTACCTGACTGAGCAACGCTGTTGGCATCAGAGGTTCATCCCCTTGCAAATTGACCACGATGTCTTGCTCGGCAAAACCCAACGTTTGCGCCGCTTCGGCTAAGCGATCGGTTCCTGAGTTGTGCGTATCAGAGGTCATTACCGCTTTTGCCCCTAAGGTTTCAACCAATTCAAAAATCGCTTGATGGTCGGTAGCAACAAAGACGGAGTCTGTTATTTTAAGGGCCAGTTTCACCACATGGGCGATCACAGGTTCACCAGCGAGATCCAACATCAATTTACCCGGCAGGCGGCTTGAGTTGAATCTGGCTGGGATAACGATATGAGTTTTTGACATACAGCTTCCATTAAAGAGGCTGAATGTCATTAAGAGAAGTTTATTTCTCTGCCCATTCAGCCAAGATTTGAGGTAATTCGGTAAGGTGATTCACGGTGAAATCAGGGGCGTTTTCTGCCGTAGGTGTCACGTCAGGTTGACGTACCCAGACACTGGTAATCCCCATTTGGTTGGCCCCTACAATATCGCTACTGAGTGAGTCACCAACATGAATCGCCTGCATGGCTTCACAGCCTGCAAGGGCGAGCGCTTTATTAAAAATACTTGCCGCTGGTTTTTCTTCGGGTTCTTCACCACCCACGATGATGTGGTCGACCCACTGTTCCATCGCTACAGCTGCCAACTTCGGGTGCTGTGAAAAGACCGGACCGTTGGTGATCACCACTAAGGTGTAATGTTGGCGCAGTTCACCCAGCAACGTTTTCACACCCGGATAGAAATCAAATGCCGCCATGCGTGCTTGATCAAAGTAGTGCTGCACCTGCTGCGCTTGCGCTAACTCAACCACAATATCTTGCTCAGCCAGCAAGGTTTGAATTAGGCGACAACGAAACGCATGCTCATCGGGCAACAATGCAACCAACTCCGGGAACTCTGCATTGAGGTTTTTATACACACCTTGGAGATAGCGCTCGGTAAATAACGCAACATCAAGACTTGGGTATTGCTCACCTAGCCACTGCTGCAACTTCTCTCTGGCGACCACATCCGCTTGAGATGTCGCACACAAGGTTTCATCCATATCGAGGAAAATGGCTTTTTTCACACTGGGTATCCTTTTTGATGTTCATCTGCCAAGCAGATTACGCTTTACCCAGCGTTTTGTCCTCTTCAATGCCAATAATAATTGCAGTTTTTTGTCGCTAACTTGCTGATCACCATTTTTAAGCAAAGCCAAACGGCTCACCGCTTGCTCCACCGTGCATGGCTGGCGCGTCAACGGGTCAACATAGGTCGGGTAAGCAATTAACGCTTCATACACTAAACTTTCAAGGCTTAAACGATTGGTGCGACGTGGGCAATTCACTCTGTCATGTGTTAACCCCCAACCGGCATAAAATGGCAGACCATAAGTCACCACTTTTTTGCCACGTAGTAGCGCCTCAAACCCCGTCAATGAGGTCATTGTGTGCACTTCATCAACACAATGCAGCAAGGAAGACATACTGGTCTGTTGCACAACGCAATCAGCATATTGAAGAAACTCGCCTTGCCACTGACCGTCGTCGCGTTGACCCGCTAATACATCAGGATGAGGTTTGTAAACGATGTACGCATCCGGATGATTCAAACGCACTCGTTTTAACAGCTCAGCATTGCTTTTGACTTCTGGAGAACCAAACTCAATGGAAGCATCCCCTTCAACCTGACCCGGCACTAAAATACTAGTGGCGCTCTCGGGCAAAGAAAGTGTGGTGTCGTCCCCCACGTTATATTTGGTGAGGTGAGCAGCATTAAGCTTTTGAATCAGCTTGCGTGCACGTTGCTGCTGCCACGATGAATGTGATGCGCCATTTAGCGCCAGCTCTAAATCACTGGGCTTGGTGGCATCAAAATAGATACTGCTGCCATCACGCACTAAAGAGATTGGGCGATGGAAGTGCACGCCCAGTCCGACAGAACGTAAAAAACCATCTTCAACACAAATGGTGCCTTCAGCTAACGCTTTTCGCCCCCAAGCTAATTGCTTGATATCAGCACTTTGATCCGCTTGGTAACGCCAAGCGCTAAGATAGTCACCGATCCAACGTTGCTTCCACCAAGAAAGACCGCTGACATTGATTTTGAGCACGGGTTGTGACAACTGAGCCATACGATCTATGCAATAATAAATCACATCTTCAAGCTCACAACGCTCGCCTAAGATAGGATCCACGTAGCGGGCATAGTCAATGTAAGCGGCATGAAAAACTTGTCTTAGATTACGAGGTTGATTGCGTCGTTCACAATTTAAGCGATCATGCGTCAGCCCCCAACCCGCATAAAATGGCAACCCAAAACAGTGGACAGTGCAACCTGCCAGCAGGGCTTCAAACCCCATCAGGCTAGACACGGTGTAAACATGTTCAACACTGTCTAAAAACGCCCACGGATTGACGCTCTGGCTATACAACTTCAGCCGTGGATGTTCAAACGACAACGGATAGAGAAAACCTCGCTTTTTCCCAACCACAACATCGGGATGCACTTTGACCCAAATCGTCTCTTCAGGATGAGTATCTAAGGCTTGCTTAAGCATCTCCACGAAACTGGTTTGGTCTGCCATAGCACCGGAAACCGACGCATCACCTATGGTTTGATCAAGCACTACGACTTTGGGTAACACTTTGGTCAACTCTGGATCGCAAGTTAACTGGTTGTATTTTGACAATCGAGACTGGCGAAACGCATCAATACAACGCTGACTGCGCGCCAACTGCTCGTCTGACAGTGTCTCGCTAGCGGCAATCAACTGCTCCAGCTTCGAGGGCTGGTGAGCATCGTAATAAATACCCACCTCATCCACGACTAAGCTAAGCGGCGGAACACCAGAAACACCCAGTCCAACGGAGCGAAGAAAGCCATCTTCAAGCGCAACATAAGGCAGCTGATTTTTTGCTGCATAATTACGAGCTCTGCGAGCTGTGGGCTTATGCCCCCAGCCAATTACGCCATCACTTGGTTTGAAAGGCATAACAAGTTCAGCCTGATCATCAAGAAAAAGACGTAAGTTCTTTAGCTGAAGGATCCCTTTTGAAAAAACTGTGAGTCTAATATTCACTCCCACGTATCTCTTCGAGTTCAGAGATACACAAACGAATATTGTCAAAGCTTAAATTGCCAAGTTTCTCAAACGGTAACTCCCACCACCTTAAACGTAATAGTTCAGTGATTTCACTATGACCAAAACGATATTTTATGAGCTTAGCTGGAATTCCACCTACAACGGCATAGGGGGGAACATCCTTTGTTACAACAGATCCCGCCGCAATAACTGCACCATCACCGATGGTAATTCCAGATAGTATTACGGCTTTTGCTCCTATCCATACATCATTTCCAATCACTGTGTCCGGATGTGCTCGATGCTTAACTCGCCGAACACTATCTTTGTAGCCCGGATATTTAGGGAACTGCGCAGTGTGGTATTGAAAACTATGTGTTGACATATAGTTTATTGGATGACTAGCAACACCGATTTCACAATTTCGAGCTATAGAGCAATAACGCCCAATTTTCACATGTGGATAAATGATACTGTCAGTATTTAGGAACAGAAAAGCACCTACTTCGCACATACCATGGACCTGACTACGAGGTCCACAATGCACTGGATGCTCTATTTCGGCTGTCTCATCAAAGTGACAAGACGCCGCTACTTCAGAATAGTCAGATTCCAATTTATTCATTCCTAGTTTTTAGACTTAGCACTTAACTTACGACGAAAAACACCAACCGGATCTCTAATCAGTTTTCCTAGCTTATGTTTTACACCATATTTTTTTTGCTTTGGCTTATGTGTTCCAACAATTTTGTTGCTTACCCTATCCCCCTCTGCTACGTGATCCAGCACTATCTCATCTGGTTTTAGAGACGCTGGAAGTTGACTAGCAGAGGGTTTAGGCTTTGGGAGCGGTGCCGCTTTTTTTGCAGGTTCTTTTGGTTTTGCAAAATACGAGCGATAAAAATCGTAGTATCTAGTGTTTACTGGGAACGGCATTTCACGCCATTTGTATTCAAGAGATAACTCGTTCGGAATGTTTATTTGATAAAACTTTGAGAAAACAGCAACATTACGCGATGCATTGCCTTCTTTGACTTCCTGATAGTCTGTCGTCGCAAATGAATACGCCTCATTAGTAAGGTAATGAATGAAACGTTTGACCTTTTCTAGGTTAACAGTGAAACCCTTTGAAATCTTTTTCACTGCGTCATCTGCGCTAGTCACCTCTTGCGTAATTTCTGGGTGTGTATAGTAAGACTGGCCGAAATGGTAAACTGGCTTACCAGCCATCATACTCAACAAACCAACACCCGAGTTAATCAGGAGCACAGCATCACATCCTTGAATACAGTCAAAAATATGTTTGTCATCACGTAAATAGATCACGTTATCTGGCATGTTAATTTCTGTTTCTAATGGATGTTTCTTTGCTACAACAACCCAGTCCTGCGATAGTTTTTCAGCAATAATTTGCAGTTTGGCAGAAAAATCTTCGACACCTTTTACATTGCCAGAGAAATGACGAATAACACTGTCACCCGGACGCTGATAAGGAACAAACAAAATTTTCTTGTTGTTAACTCCATATTTATAGCGAAAGAATTCACCACCAATCCGTTCCCCATTTTTTTCTAACGTTTCTTCTTTTAAAAACACGTCGTTAATATAAACACGAACGTTTTCGTCTTGTTCTAGCGTTAGTGGATGGTTCCAGTGTTTTTCATGATAGGTATCACTATCAGCATTGAAACCATTCGGATCAATAAACCAAGAATCATTCAAACCACCACGATCATAGACATAGAATGGGATTTTATTCTTACGACATTCGCGGTAGAGGTTTAGACGGTGGTCATTTCCATACGGATTAAAGAAAAATACTCTGTCAATGCCATGCTTTTGAATATATGACTTCATTGCAGAAAAAGATTTAAAACTCTTTTCATCAACAAATACACACTGGCCAATTTCACTAAACAGATGCCTTAGAGAAGAAGCATTGAGCGATTTTTGTTGTGCAAGTACCAAGAGTTTTGTTTGGTGTCGATTGTCAGCGAGGATTGGCTCTCGGAATTTTTTCTCATCAAATTCCACCATTGAATGCTCAAATATTTTCTTATTAACAGCATTACGCTTCTGATATTTCGTGCCTTTATGATTATCATGCCAAAGGTGTACAAAGAAAATACCATCATCCATCAATGGACGGCCGAACATACTAAATAGCGTTCTATAGCCTTTGTATTCTAGACTGTCATATTTGTAATCATGAGAGCGAGGATTGTGAGTCCGATAGAACTTATTACTCATTGCACAAAGGCGATAATGAAGTTCAAAATCTTCATAACCATGACCATAAAAATCCTTTCTAACACCACCACTCATCAAATAGAAAGAACGTTCAATTAGCTGACACGAAGAGGCAGGCGCATACATTTCAATTCGACTCTTGTCATTTTCTAGGTATGCATTTTTAGTTATTTGATAACGTGTACTCTCATCGTTATCAAGATATTCTAAAGAATGTTCTCGAGTAAGATACAGGCAAGGAATCAACTCCAATTCATTAAAATACGTATAGTTTTCAACACGCTCTTCGATTTTTTCATAAACCGAATCGATCGCATATAAGTCAACATCTTGAAATGAAATATATTTTGTTTTTGCGTCCAACACTCCAATGTTGCGACAAGTGCCGATTGAAAACTGCTCACCATATTTTTCTAACCGGATATACTCGATACCACGATTTTTAGCAATTTCTTCTAGTTCATCGGAAATTGATGGTAGTGATGCAAAGTCAACAAAGATTCGCCTTGTCTTATCTGATAGATAGGAATTGTGAAGAAAATACTTTGCTCTTTCATAAAGATAAGAGTCTTTGCTTTCACAATTGTAAGGGGTTATAAACGTAATAAGCATACTTATTCCCAAGACTTAAAGTGATTAACGTTGTACAAAATGTTTAATATCTGAGTTACACCCAGCCAGCATGTTCTCTGATAATACCTAATCCCAACAGGCCAATAGCCCAAGCGATGAAACAGGCAAAAAAGACAGTTGCTATTTTCTTCAGTCGATATGGTTCCGTCGCTTCATCAGGTAACGCGGGTTCAACGAATGTAGCCAAATAGCGGTGCTTACGTGATGCCTCTACCCGAGCAGCTTCTAATGAAGCCAATGCCGAGGTATAAGATTTCTCCGCAAACGTGCGTTCAACAATCAAAGGTTCATACTCAGCAAACATGCCCGCTAACGCTGGTTGTGTTTTACTGTCGCCTGAAATATTTTGTTTTTCTTTCTTGATCTGGTGAGTCAATGCCGAGACTTGGCGTTGAAGGCCTTGTACTGCTGGGGCATTACGATTCATGTAACTACGCAGGGCGTTCAATTCAGCCTGTGCCTTGGCCAATTGAGCTTCTAGTTCCCCAATCAACATCATTTTTGCGCTCGCCGTCTGCTTAGGGTCTAAATCCTGCGCTTCATTGCGGAAATCATTCATCGATAAGCGCGCTTTGCTAACACGATCTTCTGCACGAGCAACTTCGGCCAGAGCAAACTCCAGATCATCATTGCGCGCTCGTTCAGAAAGTGTGTTTACCAATACTTCACTTTGATGAAGAATGGCTTCAGCTAATGCTTTGGCATCTTCTGCACTAAACGCTCTCGTCTTCAGTGTTGTAATAGTGGTCGTTGGGTCATAAGAAATACCGATCCGCTCACGCCAGTAATCCAACTGGTCTTGTTGTGATTGATCATGCCCAAGTGCGGAAAACCAATCCGCATCCGGATGGTTAAATACTTTTTCAAGGTCAATATCTTGATTCAAAGTACGTAAAATCTCTCCGGAGGTAATGTAATCCTGAAGAATATAAGAATCAGAAGCACTGCCTCCTTGAGCAGGAATACCTGCTAATCCACTAAGCAAGTCGACCTGTTGCAGTTCATTACCTTTGACTGAAAACCGAGTTTCAACCACGTATAAACCAGAAGCAATCAGGCTGTAATACAGCGTAGCGAGTAACGTTGGTATCAATACAACGAGAATAAAAGAACGCTGCTTGGGCTTGCGGTTTTTCCAAAACTTATTCAGGAAAATTTTATGTTGTCTTTTTAATTTCATTTCGAGAGAGTCATGTAAGTTTCAATCGCTTGATCGATATCTTCGTAGAATTTCAGTTCACCATCCGATAGGACAGCCCCCATATCGCAGTGATCTTTAAGTGTGGGCATGCTATGAGAGACCATGATCAAACTGGACTTCTCACTGCGCTCCTTGAACGCATCACGACATTTGTCCTGAAAGCGGCGATCGCCAACCCCAGTGATTTCATCTACTAGGTAGCATTCAAAATCGATCGCCATCGACAAACCAAACGCCAAGCGCGCTTTCATCCCCGAGCTGTAGCTGCGAAAAGGCATATCAAGATACTCCCCCAACTCTGAAAACTCTTTGACGAACTCAGTCACCTGTTTCACATCACAGCCATAAATGCGACAGACAAAACGCAGGTTTTCCGCACCAGTCATGGTGCCGTTGAAGCCCCCAGCAAAACCCAATGGCCAAGACATTTTCACGTTACGTTTAATGTGCCCAGAAGTGGGAGACTCTGAACCTGCGATCAGGCGTAATAGCGTAGACTTACCCGCCCCGTTAATTCCAAGCAGACCGATGTTACGTCCTTTTGGAAAAGTCACATTACAAGGCTTCAGTACATGCTTTTTCCCCGTCGGGGTTTTATAAGCTTTAGAAACATCAATCAGTTCGATCATAGATTTCGTGCAACATGTTTGGTTTGTTGAGTGAGGGCAAGCCCTACGGCAAACACAGCAAAAGCACAACTTATTGCGTACTCATGCCAAATATAGGTGTTTTGATACGTGGAGAAGAAACCCGCTCTAATCCATTCCACATATTGAAAAATCGGGTTCCACTGCAACCACTCACGCGCCTGATGAGGCAAGCTTGCCGCTGTAAAAAATATGCCGGATAAAAAGTACAATGGTCGGTTAATCGCATTGAAAATCTTATCCCAGCTATCGAAATAAATACGGATAGCCGAATTCATAAGACCGATTCCAGTGCTGAACAATGTCAAAAGCAGTAACCCAACCAACACATTAAATAAGTCATAAATGGCCAGTGCGCGACCTGTGACTTGTAATGTAATGATGATGATGGCAAAGACCACGAGCATAGTGACTGCTTCAAGCAAAGCTCGACCAATCAACACATCAAAAGGGGTTACATGAGGATAGGCAAGCAAAGCCTGATTAGCGCCCAATGCTCCCGATACTCGGTTGGCTAAATTACTGTAAAGCAACCAGGGAATAATGCCTGTAGTAAAAAAAACGGCCAAGTCACCACCGACTGGAGACTGACGTCCTAAACCCGCAAAGATAGCAATTAAAATCAGCACCTGAAGTACTGGCTCTAACAGCGCCCACAAGTAACCAATCTTACTCTTGCCATATTTTCCGAGTGCTTCGCGTAGGATCAGGGCATACAACACTCGTCCCTGAACTCGCAGGGCTTGACGTACTTCACTCATCAGGTATTAAAGAAACGGATTAAACCAACAACTTTGTCTTCATCGTTCAACACCACGAGTGTCGAAATCGCGTAACGGCGCATCTTCTGCTCCGCATCAGATAACATGTCAGACTGATAACAAGATTTAGGACGGAATGTCATTACATCTTTGGCTTTAATCTCACTAAACATCGCCATATTAGTTAAGGTACGACGCAAGTCACCATCGGTGATAATACCAACCAAATGGTCATTTTCGGTGACAATCGCCACACCTTGACGCCCTTCATTCATACGCAGAACGACATCGGTCATCGGTGTTTCCACATCAACTAACGGAAGGTTCTTTTTCACCATCACGTTTTCGACTTTGGTTAACAGACGACGCCCTAAAGAACCTCCCGGGTGGAAACGGGCAAAATCATTCGGTTCAAATTTACGCACTTGCATCAGTGCCACTGCTAACGCATCGCCTAATGCAATGGTCAGCGTGGTCGATGTGGTTGGAGCAAGGTTATTTGGGCAAGACTCTTTCGCACTCACTAAAATTAGCGAAGCATCGGAGTTTAGACTCAACGTCGAGGTTTCATCCCCAGTAATGGAAATGACCTTATTGCCGAACGACTTGAGGGACGGGATAAGCTTCAAAACTTCATCCGTTTCACCGCTGTTGGAAATTAAGATCAGTACATCATCACGAGTGATCATACCGAGATCACCATGAAACGCTTCGCTTGGATGCAAAAAGAAACTCGGTGTTCCCGTCGACGCTAACGTTGCTGAGATTTTCTTACCCACGTGACCAGATTTTCCCATGCCACATACAATCACATGTCCTTTGCATTTGAGCATGTAACCAATCGCCCGTTGATATTGTTCGATATCCGCTTCTTTGGCCATCTTAGCCAACGCCTGAGACTGGTGAGTAAATGTTGTAATGATGGAGTCTATCGGTGAGATGTCTCCTTCCGTTTGGGTGTAATACTTCTGAATGTCTAAGGTATTCATAGCGGTAAAGCCTTATTGTCGTGCGAACTAACGTCTTGAGAGACAACAGGTGGATGCAAGAGCGCATCCAGTCTTTCCTGTAACACATGTTGGTCAAAAGAAAATCCAGCCCCAGAAACTAAGTAATGGTGCTTTAAGAAGGCAATAAAGTGTTGACGATTCGCGGTGTCTGTTTCTGCGGACATTAACTTCACCTCTTCAGAGAGGTGAGATAAATCGATTTTTTTGGCAACGCATTGTTGGGCATAGATGGATTCACCTAACAAGAACAGAGGGACATGGGTTTTAATCACACTGGTTGCAGCACTGGAATTCACCGTAATGACAAACTTAGAAGGCTCAATCAGTTGAGATAGTTTGCCATCGACCCAGTAGCTCTCTTTGCTAAGTGTGTAACGAGTTTCATCCAAAGGATGGCGCTTGATCGCCAGTCGCATACCCAACTTTTTCACCTGAGCTTCCACATCCACAATCAGCTGTTGGTTACTGGTGATGTCACTATGAACTAAAATTTGAGAATCATTTTCCAACTGCAACAGTAATAAAGCATCACCTTGGTGCGTCACATCTAATGAGCGTCTAGTCGCTCGATGTATTTTACTTGTTAGTTTTTTAGCGTATTTACCTAAGCCATAATCGTTGTGAAGGTAACGAGCAATTCCTTTGGCAAACAGAACACGTTCAAAAGAAAAAGCCAGCAAAAAGACTGAAAAATACAGCATCGAGAATATGCCATCGTGCTGAGTCAGTGATGTACCAATGGGTTTACTGGTTTTTACTTGAATGGTTTTATCACGACGATAGAACAAGCTTGCATTGACATTGGCACCACGATTGTCAATCACCGTGGTGTGAGGACGGATCAGGCCAAGCTCGGTCACCAAATACTGGATATTCAGTTCTTTACACAACAAAATCGCAATGGCGTGGTACCACAAGGTATCGTTGTGGATTAGCAACAAATTAATTCCACGCTCGACGATAAAATCTTTCAACCCAAGGTAATAACGCGCCATATAGTCAAGCTCGTCATCATTCAAGGGACGCTGTAATTTTTTACCAACATAAGCATGGTAATAACTATGCGTTGAATTGATCTTCTTACGCAGTTCAGAGTGAATATTCACATCTTGCTGGGCTAGAACTAGCTTAGATACCAGTGAGCATTGAAAAGTTGGCAAATAGATCCATTTCGACATGCAAGACGTCACGGCATACTTTTCTTTCGCTAATAGCTCCGCCATGTGTTCGTGAAGTAACGAATACATCGGGTCAAGCGAGAGTACCGTGAACGTCTTGTGCATGTGTTAGTTCACCGCCACATTCGCAGCAACGGCGATTTGGTACATGATTTGGGTGATGTCTTTCACCGCTTGCATGATCTTGGTGTCGACTTTTGGTAACACTAAGATCTGATCGCCTTTTTGGATCTTCGCACCATGACCAAATTCAACCAGTCCATTAGCACGAACAATGGCAATGCGGCTGTCTTCCGCGCGATCGGTAAAGCCACCGGCCCAAGCGACGTAATCATCAATGGTCGCATCCGGGTTATACACCACAGCTTGCGGCATCAAGACTTCACCGTTCACTTGTACTAAATCCGTTTTATACGGAATGATGATTTTATCGCCCTGCTCCAACAATATGTTGGCGGTGTTCGCTCGGTCTGACACGATCACTTTACCCAGCGGCTGAACTTTGCGTGCGCGCTCGGTAAACTGCAGCACCATTTCTGCCTCTTTCGCTCGAATAGCGGCTTCACCATCTGATGAGGCTGGAGCGGTAAATACACTTCTTTCCAAACGATTCAGTGACTCTTCCAGCATCTCTTTTTGCTTTTCAGCCACACTCTTGCGCAAGATATAAATCGATTTGAAATCTGCCAGCTTCGGATCGACAGGGATATGCTCTAACAGTTCATGCAGACGTGTACTCTTATTTACTGCAAAATACGAAGGGCCAAGGTAACTACCTGACACTTGAATATCCATCACCTGTGCATGAAGATCGTCGTTAAAGATGACCTTATCACCATCTTGGAGATCAAATTGCTTAAACTCCGCATAAGGCATGTACTGAGAAAATGGCCCACTCGCACGATTGCCCATCACTGCTACGTGGCTCACTTTCGCTAATGGTCGTGCATACGCCATTAATTGATCGCCAAGTGTCTTCGCATCCTTCATTTCAAAACGGAATGGGTTACGCACGGCGCCTGATACGGTCACTGCTGATTTCTGCGGTTTGACCAACAAAACATCGCCATCTTTAAAACTGATCGATGGCATATGGCCACTGTGGATAAACTCATACAAGTCGATGGTTGCAATCACTTGCTGATTACGTAAGACATCGATTTCACGATAGCTGCCACGCTCTGGGTCAATCCCACCAGCACGTTTTAAGAAGTAGAGTACGCTGTCAGATGCCATACCGGCATATTGCCCAGGACGGATCACGGGACCAGAGAGGAACACACTGATGGGCGTTGACGTCATCAGATTGACGTAAACATTCACGTTGTGCACATAGACCTGACGCACCTTCTCACTGACGTAGTCATTGACTCGGCTCGCTCGTACGCCTTTAACAGAGATAGGACCGATGTCAGGAATAAAGATATTGCCTTGATTATCAACTGTTGCCACATTGGAATAGTTCACCGCGCCCCAAAGCCAGATATTGATCTTATCGCCCGCGGCAATCAGGTAGTTATCGTGTAATCCATCTGTTCTTTCACTCTCATAACCACCAGCAAACAAGTTGGCACCGTACGGCGGTGGCAAGGAGGCATCTTCACTGCTCGGCAAGAGATTTCTGACATCCGTTTCTCCTGGTAACAATAGCCCCTGACGTGCTGACTTTTTATATTGCTCCGTCTGTTCAACCTGAGGCACTTTTGAATGCTGCATCGCAGACAAGGTCGTCGCTGAATCCGGATTCAATTGCAGAGAAGAAATATCGTGATTGTTGGCAAAGGCATGTCCGGACAAACTAAACAGCAACGAACATGGAAGAAGTAACTTTCGAGTCATAACCTGCTCTCTCATCGATAATTAAAGCTCTATCGATGCTTTTTCATTAATAACGTTATTCACCAGATACCAAGGACGGCGCTTGTTTGGCTCGGAATGAGTTCGTGGTGCCGAACAGGCAACACGTGTTGTTGTCATGGTTTCAGAAGTGATCTTGACGTTTCGGCAATAATTACCCAAAGCAGAGATGTACAACGGTGACGTTTCAATCTGATACGAATTGTGCGTTAACTGAACCGTAGAAGGTTGGCTTAGTGCATCCCAATATTTCTCACTGATCAACTTCCCCGGAACGGTTAAAGAAGGTTGTACCAGTGGTGTCTCTGCGGTCACTTCTCTTGGCTGTGAAGAACAACCTGACAATGCTATGACTGACACGACGCCAATAAGGGCTCCGTATTTTTTAAATAATCTTTTCATTTAGGTACGCTACCGCCACACAGTATTTGCGTAATCTGTCACACGCATAAATTAATAATAAAAATCAGTGACACATATTAGTGAAACAAATACATCGCACTGATAAAACTTTTGTAAGAAAGAAATCGATTTATAGATAAATTGATAACTTAAAATATTGCTATTTTTAAATTATCACTTTTGAAATTAACGAGGAGATTAATTGCATATGCAACTCAAACATAAGACTGGAGAGGCAGAAATGAGAAAGAGAGATGAGTTAGTTTTGAGTCAAAAATAAATAATTTTAAAAATCAAAAAGATATGAACATTAAAGTATCTAACGAGTGAATCAAACGAAAAACACCCAAACCATTTCATTAGTTATGGAATGAGATATTGTTTATATAATTGTAGTTTCAAGATTATATTTTAAAGCATCCAAACATAATTTATCTTAAGGAAGCATCATCACAACTTTAACATTGGTAGAATTACAAAAATATCAAAATAAATAATACTAACAATAAATAATAACGTGAGAATATATATTTATTATTAGAAAGTTTAATTATGTAGGAAAAAGCAACCAGAAAATTCCGACAGGTTTAAATAAAAAGCCTGAGATTCAATTCATGATTCAAATATAGATAAAAGAGTCGGAGTTCCCTCTCCTTCTCTTTACGACAGATTATTGGGGTAGTCCTGTCATGTAGGGCGATAGCTTCGTACCAGCATGTGGAGCATAACCAGCACTCCCGATGAAGCTATCTAGGGGAGATTTAGTCTTTCAGTACTTTTACGGTGTAGCTGCCATCCTTCTGGCGGTAGAGACCATGAATATCGGTTTCAAAACCTGGGTAGTGCGCGCCGATATCACACAACATTTGCAAGAAATCGAGTACTGGGCGCGAGCTGTCGGTAACCATCTCACCAGGTAGAACCAAAGGCACGCCTGGAGGATATGGCAAGATCATATTCGCGCTAACGCGGCCAACCATGTCATTAAGCTGGATCTCTTCCGTATTACCACGCAACTCTTGCTGCCACGCTGCGTGAGGTGTCACTTTCATTTCAGGAAGCACATCAAACGCTTTGTACATCAGTTCTGGCAGTTGGTATTTCTTCGTCAGATCATGAATTCCCTGAGCCAACTCTTGAATGCGCATACCTTCATAGAAGTGTGGATCTTCTTGGTACAGTGACGGCAGCATGTTGCGAATCGTTAAGTTCAAATCGTAACCACGTTTAAACTCTGTCAAACCACGTAACAACTGCATTGCTTTTGATTTATCAATACCAATTGAGAATAAGAACAACAGGTTGTAAGGGCCCGTTTTCTCTACCACAATACCGCGCTCATCAAGGTACTTCGCTACCAGTGATGCAGGAATACCTGATGTTTCCAACTCACCATCTTTACTCATCCCCGGCGTTAGCAAAGTGATTTTGATTGGGTCAAGGTACATGTGATCGTCATCCATGTTCTTGAAACCATGCCAGTTATCATTTGGATCCAGTTTCCAACATTCTGTCGTATCGATGTTCTCAGGCTGCCAGACATCAAAGAACCAACCGTCACTTTCACCTTGCAGGCGTTTGATCTCTTTACGGAAACGAATTGCTCGATCAATGGAATCTTGCATCAACTTACGACCAGTATTACCACGCATCATTGCTGCTGCCGTTTCTGTTGATGCCACAATACCGTACTGAGGAGAAGTAGAGGTATGCATCATAAAGGCTTCATTGAATGACTCTTTATCAAAATCACCTTTAATATGGATCATTGAAGCTTGTGAGAACGCGGCCAACAGTTTGTGGGTTGACTGGGTTTCGTAAAACACTTTACCCGGCATCGCATCACCACTCATACCACACTTGCCTTCATAGATTTTGTTGAAGTTAGTGTAAGGCACCCAAGCACTATCAAAATGAATATGCTTACAATCGAGTGACTCTTTGATGTATTGCGTATTGTAGAGCAAACCATCGTAAGTCGAGTTCGTCACCACAGCGTAGCTTGGCGCCGTTGCACCCGGTGTTGTTGCGACTTTGTCGGCAATTACTTCACGACTAAATTCACTTTGTGGAATGCCACCTAAAATGCCGTAGGCGTTACGTGTTGGACGGAAGTAAATTGGCGTCACATCGCTCATCATCATCAGGTGAGTCAGTGATTTATGACAGTTACGGTCAATTAGCACAGTACTGCCTGCAGGTGCAGAGAACATGCCGACAATTTTATTTGAAGTCGAAGTACCATTGGTCACAATGTAAGAGCTATCTGCATTAAACGTGTGTGCAATGTACTCTTCCGCTTGCTTATGCGGGCCAGAGTGATCAAGCAACGAACCTAATTCAGGCATTGAAATAGACACATCCGCTTTGAAGGTGTTCGGGCCGTAGAAATCATAGAAGATGCTACCTGCTGGGCTCTTCTGAAAAGCGGTGCCTCCCATATGCCCTGGTGTACAGAAGGTGTATTTACCTTCTTCAACATATTTGAACAACGCTTTAGTAAATGGAGGCATGATGGCATCTTTGTATGCCTCTGTCGCTTGGTTGATCTTGATAGCAATATCATCAGCCATACCAAGTGCGTACTCAAAGAAGTTCACATTTAAGCGTAGATCCGTCAATGAAATGTCCAGCGTGGATTGCTCATTCGCAAAAGCATGCACCGGCAATTTTTCATTAATGGTGCTGATACGCTCACACAGCTCTAACGAGTATTTATCCCAGTCAAATAGCACACCACAAATGCGTGGATTCATCTCAATCATCTTGATCAGATCTTTATCATCAACCGGGTAAACCACGTCATAACCAGCTTTCTCAAGTGCTGCATGTAACTGACGAACTGGCTCTTCTTTAAAGAACACACCCATGTGGTTCAAGATAGCGAAAATATTCATTTGGACATCTCCAAGGCGAAAAAAGGCGCTCTTCACCTGAATCAGGTAATGAGTAAGACGAGCGCCGAGAGGTAAATCAGGGGCTAGCGCGCTATACGCCAGCGAGAATTGAGTAAGTGATTGGCTTAAGCCGTTGTTTCACTCTGTTGACGTTCCATGTACTGGGCTAGGCCAGCTTTTTTGCTGTAGAACATCAAAATAACCAGTGACATGATGAAGGTCGCAGTCAGTGTGGTGCCTTCCGCACCAGCAAGAGCGATCATGCAGAATAGGCAAGCGATACCAGAGAACAACATGACAAAGCCGTTACGAGTGGTCATCCCTTCAAAACGGATCAAGTTAATGCTTGAGTAGAAGTAAGGCAGCATAGTAAGTAGAACTGCGTCAGTAGTTAGCTGGTTAAATAGATCGGCTGCGTGAGCAGTTTTAGAGCTGAACATCATCATCACACACATTAACGCTGTCATTTTGATTGAAGCCAGAACCAAGCCCTTCTTAGGCACACCATTTTTATCAGTTTCACCGTAGACTTTAGGGAAGTTGCCATCACTTGCTGCACGTTTACCTGCTTCGCCCACTAACATCATCCAAGAACCCAGTGATGTGAAACACGCTAGCGCAGTAAATGCAGCAACAAATGGTGCAGTCCAACTGCCGAAGATTTCAGTGGTAGCCAAAGCAAATGGCGCACCGGATGCCGCCACTTCAGATGCAGGGAACATACCGCTGATCATCTGAGTAGAAATAACATAGATAATGCCCGCTAAACCGGTACCTAACATTGTTGCCAGTGGTACTGTGCGTTTAGGGTTCTCAACCATACCCGAAGAAACCGCTGCCGATTCCACACCCACGAATGACCATAGGCAAATTAGGACGGCGGTGATCACAGCATGGCTGTCACTACCCGCAGACACATTCCAGTTCTGTGAATAGATTTCAGGACTGAAGTGAGTCCAACCAACAAATGCGGTACCCAGTACTGGAACCAAGATAAGAACGAGACCAAGCGTACATAAACGGCTGACCCAGCTACCTCCTAATAGGTTCACAAAAGTGAAAATCCAAACCGATGCAATCGTCGCGATACCTGCTGGAATTGGGTTGTTCAGGATTGGGAAAAACACCGATAGGTAAGAAACACCAGTAATGGCAATCGCAAGGTTGCCAATCCAGTTCGCGTGGTAGTACAGCACGCCCGTTTGGAAACCAAACACCGGAGACACTTCACCTGCATAAGCAATAGGGCCACCTTCTTGTGGGTTTTTAGTTGCCAGACGAGCGAACACAAACGCCAAACTTAGAGCGCCGATAATACAGATCAACCAGCTGTATAGAGAAATAGAGCCGACGGTTGCCAAGCTCGAAGGTAATAAGGCAATACCACTGCCCATCATGTTACCGGCGACCACACCTGTACAGGCAATCACACCGATTTTTTTTGTATTAGATGACATAACATCTCCAAATCAATTCTAAGCGAGCGAATCCGCTCAAGCTCAATCTGTTAGCGAAGATGTCGTGCCTCATCAGCGTTAACCCCTCGCTACATTTCGAGAGGCAGACTACGCCGAAAAGTCAGAAAAAAAATAAACTTACCGTTATCAATAAAATGATTAGCTAATCATCACCTTCTTGATATAAACCTAATAAACAAAAGGCAATAATCCCTTTAATTTCAATGTGATAGATAAAAACCTAAAAACTCATCCACTTCGACATAAAAATATCAACCTAGCGCTAAACCACACTCAAGGTTGTCCTTTCACCTTAAGTTGATATCAACCAAGCGGGTTTACCCCCAAGAAAAGCGCCCTCTCCCTTCCTAACCCCTGCACGAGTAGCGGTGAAACATAAAAAAAGCCAGCAGATGCTGGCTTGTTAAAGGAAATGATTTTCGCTGTTACTTACGACGTCGCCAAGCCGCAATGCCAAACAATGACATCAGTGCTGCAAAGCCAAATGAACCACCCATCTTCAGCTCTAATACCGCTGGGTCATGATCAGAAGAGCGGAAATGGTCGTTGTACTTCGGCATGTCACCCTTGTACTCATCGTTGTAATCAAACAAGGTCGACTCACCACCATTAATATGCCAGTCAGTCGCATCCACAACTTTGCCTTTTAAGCTCTTACTCACAAGCAAGTGGTCTAGTGCCCCCACTTCGTCATTGAATGAGTAGCTCCAGCTTGTTGGGTGTTTCATTGCCACTGCGTTGATGTAACCATAGTTATGGTTGATCACTGCACCTTCATCACCATATTGCTCCACACCATTGATGAAGGTATTACGTGCTGCCTTGATCGTTTTGCCGTATTTCTCTTGGGAGTAATCCGTCAGAACCAGCATCGGGTCTTCCATGCCGTACGAGTTCATGTCACCCAAAATCACTTTATGACCTTTGATTTGCTCCAGAGCATCACCCAATGCAACAGCGGCTGCAACACGGAAGTTTTCACAAGAACCTTGTTTATCCGCATCTTGCATGCCTTGGCCACCTTGTTCAACAGGAGCGGCATCTTCCCAACATTTCGAGCCTTTCGACTTAAAGTGGTTAATGGCAACGGTCAGTGGATCTTTCGCGTGTTTTATCTTGAAGGTTGGTGCCAGTGAATCACGCTGGTAGTTCTTACCGCTCTCAATCACCTTACCATTATCGTCAACCACTTCTGGCGCTTGCTGACTTGGCATTGGAATAACACGGGATTGCTTCAGTTTCGCGACTTTCTTACGGTAAATAACTCCCGTGGTGATCACGTCAGTCCCGATAGAGTCCATTTCATCCGTGCGGCCATCATCATTCGAGTCGATAGCAACAAAAGTATAATGTTTCTTATGCGCGACTTTGTGAGCGTACATTTCGTCAATTCGATCATTCAGTGCGGTCACTAGCTGATTAATCGCTGAGTCATCACCAAAACCGTTGTTTTCGATCTCCATTAAGCCAACAATGTCCGCATCCAAACGCACGATAGCATCCACAATTTTCGCTTGTTGAACTGCAAACTCTTCTGCGTTATCAGCGCCACGGTTACATTTCTCTAGGCTTTGATTACCACAATGCAGGTTCGCATCACCGCCGTATGGTGAATTGAAATAGTTCAGTACATTGAATGTAGCGATACGTAAGTCGCCTTCTTTTAACTCTGGCGCTGCAGTGCGAGGATCGTTGTGGACAAAGTTATCTGCTGTCAGCTGATTCGTCACTGTCAGACGGTAATCACCGTAGCTGTAGTGCAACACACCTTCAAGGCCAACAACCGTGTCATCAATGCGGATGTAATCTTCCGTTGAGCCATCTTGGTCAACATCAGTGCGACCAAACTCAGGGTAGTAAGGGATCTGACCATTCGATGCTTTTTGATCAGACTCAACGAACAAACGACGCTGCGCATTTTCTTGCGTTAGCTGCTGCGCTTGTTCCGATCCAGCAGCAAACATTTGGTTTGGCTGCATGTTAATACGACCTTGAGCCAACACCATGTTGTTGCGACGTGCTGGGTAGTCGTAACCGAAGGTACGGGTAACACGCATATCCAGCGCTTCTGTGGTTTTCACCAGCATGCCTTCATAACGCTCAAGTGTGCGATCGAAGTTGTCATCTGTGGCTAAAATTTCAATCTCAGATGCTTCTGGTGCTGCTTGTTCTGATTGCTTCACCCAATTGTTGTTGTCAGCTTTCAGCTGCGTATGGCTGTAAAACTCTTGCACTTTACCCTTCACACACACCACATCGCCCGGCTTCAATTCAGAGCTGGACTGGTTGGTATGAACAAATAAGCCTTCCGAAGTATTCGGGTTGTGGTCATTTTCAAGTGCTTGTAAGAAGAAACCTTTAGTGAGCCCCGTAGTCACTGCACTCACGACCCCACGTACAAAGAACTCTTCATCAGTGATGTAAGGGTAACCATCAATAAATGGTGAAGTGTCGCCTTCACCTTGGATCGCTTGAATCGAGGTGAAATTAGGTTCACTGCCATTGTCAGTACACGCAAATGGCTGTGGTAGCTCACCCGCATCTAATGAACCCAACCCCTCAATGTTATCTTTTTCCAGCGCGCTCCACTGGCTCGGTTGATAAGCTGCAGATGGTGTTAAGTCAGCACGTACTAACGTGGTGTCCTTACCCCAGTAGTCACTGCTCATGTGACCAATAACATCAACAGCCTCACCATCTTTACGTAGAGCGATAGGATCGTTGCCATTAAAACTGGTGATCGAGTTTTCAACAATGTCGCTCAATGCTTTGATTTCATCGCTTGCACGGTTATTGGCAACCACAAGGACTTCTTTAGCTTGCAGCACTTTGCCATCGAGTGACAGTGGTGCTCCCCAATTGCCTCCATTTGCAGACTTCACTAGGTCGTAGCCATCTAAAGACACGGCTGCATCACCTGTGTTCGCGATCTCGATTGCCTTATTGTAGCTACCGCCTTCGACATATTGAGAGATCACTACATCAGCCATCGTAGGTGCAGCTAAGGTTGCGCCGATTGCTAGCGCAAGAACATTGCGAGTAAGTTTGGTATCCATTTCCCACCTCTTATCGCCCTTTCTGATATGTCGCTCATCCATCAGAAAAGGCACTCATCATCACGTTAATAGAATTTACCTTTGAATTTTGCGCGTACAGTGTTGGACTTTTCACTGCAAACTCAAACCATTCACACTTCATATCGAGAACAAAGTCTCATTAATAGAGTAAATACTTGAAGCCAGCGCAAGGTTTCAACACTCAAAGTAACAAACCGCTAGGCATTCGATATTACAAATTGATTTGTATGGGAATTTTCTAAAATTTAAGACAAAAAAGCCCCGCACAGTTTCCTGAGCGGGGCTTTTTATTAAGAGAGGAAGTTATGGGCGAGCAACAAAACCGACGGCTTCGTACGCCTTCTTCAATGTTTCAGCTGCACGAGCCGACGCTTTTTCAGCACCTTGCTTCATCACTTCATTCATGAATGTGCGATCTTCACGGATGCGGCGGTATTCCGCTTGAATTGGCTCAAGCATCGCCACCAAAGCTTCACCCACGTCTTTCTTGAATGGGCCGTACATTTCAACGCCTTGGTATTTCGCTTCAATTTCTTTAAAGCTCATACCTGTCGCTGCAGAGTAAAGGCCCATTAGGTTTGAAATGCCTGCTTTGCTATCCCAATCGTGAGCGATACGCGGTGGTGTTTCTGTGTCAGTCTGCGCCTTGTTGATCTTCTTAATGATCGACTTCGGCTCTTCAAGCAAGGTGATCACGTTCTTGCGGTTATCATCTGACTTCGACATCTTCTTCGTTGCGTCTTGAAGGCTCATTACACGCGCGTTTACCGTCGGAATGTAAGGCTCTGGCACTTGGAAGATTGGCTGCTCTGGCGAGTAGATGTTGTTAAAGCGATTTGCAATATCACGTGCTAGCTCGAGGTGTTGCTTCTGGTCACTACCCACTGGCACTTGGTGTGCACCGTAAAGCAGGATGTCTGCGGCCATTAGTACTGGATAATCAAACAGACCAACGTTTACATCACCAAACTGGCTTGAGCTGTCGTTTGAGTAACGTGCAGATTTGTCTTTGAACTGCGTCATACGACCCAGCTCACCCATTTGGGTGTAACAGTTAAGAAGCCAACCAAGTTGAGCATGCTCTGGTACGTGTGACTGAACAAATAGCGTGCTCTTCTTTGGATCAACACCAACTGCCAGACAGATCGCCAGTGCGTCTAGAGTTGCTTCATGTAACGCTTTCGGATCTTGACGAACCGTAATTGCATGAAGGTCTACTACACAGTATTGGCAATCATAGTCGTCTTGCATCTGTTGCCATTGACGTAGAGCACCCAGGTAGTTACCGATACTTAGTTCACCTGACGGTTGAACACCACTCAATACAATGGGTTTGCTCATGAGAATGATTCCTTTGACTTCTTAACCTAAAAATGAAAAAACCGCACGCCTAATTGTGCGGTTTACTCAGTGTACTTATTAGCAACTATTTTGCTAGATGTAGTGATGAAGTTTTCACTGCTTTACGCAGAAACGAGCACCACATCGAGCAATTGTCCAATATTATCTGCGACAAAATCCGGTGAAGCAGCGGAGATCGGTTCACCGTGGTTGTAGCCGTAAGTCAAACCAAACGAGTGGCAGCCTGCGTTTTTCGCTGCTTTGATGTCGTTACTTGAATCACCAACCATCAGCATCTCTTGTGGTTGGCAATCGTGTTTTTCTAGCAACCAATTCAAAGCCATCGGGTTTGGTTTCTTCTCAGGGAAGGTATCGCCGCCAATCACATCAACAAAATACTTATCAATGCCATGCTTGGCTAAAACTTCAGGGACAAACTTCGATGGCTTGTTAGTCACAAGCGCCATAGTAAAGCCTGCTCTATTGAGTTCAGCCAAGGTCTCTTTTACCGCAGGGTAAAGATGGCTGAGCTTATGGCCACTCTTTTCGTAGTAGTCATCAAAAAGCTCTCGTGCTTTGGCATGTAACTCAGGGTCAAGATCGGGTGAGACTGTCAGGCTACAACTCAAAGCGCGGCCAATTAAGATATCAGCGCCGTTACCAACGTAATCACGCACTTGCTCTTCTGTGACGGCAGGATAACCCAAAGCTTGTACCGCTTGGTCTGCCGCAACCGCCAAATCAGGTACGCTGTCTAAGAGCGTGCCGTCTAAATCAAATGCGATTAGTTTAATTGTGCTCATCGAATTACTTAACCTTTGCTAGCTCAGCGCGCATTTGGTCAATCACTTCTTTGTAGTCTGGCTGATTAAAGATGGCAGAACCGGCGACAAACATATCTGCACCCGCTTCCGCGATCTCTTTAATGTTATCAACCTTTACCCCACCATCGATCTCTAAGCGAATATCACGGCCAGATTCATCAATCATCTTGCGTACTGCACGCAGCTTATCCAGCGTCTTAGGAATAAACGACTGACCACCGAAGCCTGGATTCACTGACATCAGTAGGATCAGGTCAACTTTATCCATGATGTACTCTAGATGAGAGAGTGGCGTTGCTGGATTGAGAACCACCCCCGCTTTACAGCCATGCTCTTTGATCAGTTGCAGCGTACGGTCAACGTGCTCAGAAGCTTCAATATGGAATGTGATCATCGATGCGCCCGCTTTTGCAAAATCAGGAACAATGCGATCAACAGGCTTCACCATCAGATGAACATCAATGGGTGCCGTAATACCGTAGTCACGTAGCGCCTGACAGATTGGCGCACCAAAGGTTAGGTTGGGTACGTAGTGGTTGTCCATTACGTCGAAATGAACCACATCAGCACCTGCTGCGAGTACTTTTTCTACGTCTTCGCCTAAGCGAGCCATATCTGCAGACAGAATCGATGGAGCGATAAGGAAATCTTTCATACCTGACCTCTAGGTTTAGTTGGGCATCATTGCACACTGAAGAAACTCTGCGCGCAATTCTACCTAAGCCTTAGGTCAGATCATAGAATTTGTATAAGAAATGTTATTCTGTCGGTTTGAATAGCGCGAGCAATTCATCGACTTTATTGCGTCCAGCCCCATTGCGGCTGATGGTACGCTTCACCTTCACCACATTCAGCTCTGCCCCATGGTATAAGCGTCGCGTTAGCGTTGTATCATGGTTAGAAATCAGTACGGGAATACCACGCTCATTCGCCGCTTTTTCAGCAACATCGGCGAGAGCCGCTTGATCATCCAGTGTAAAACCATTCCCCGCGTATGAGGTGAAGTTTGCTGTCGTGGAAAGCGGGGCATACGGCGGATCACAATAAACCACACTCCCTTTGCGCGCGCGCTTGAACGTTTCAGGATAGCCTTCGCAGACAAAAGTGGCTTTTTTAGCTTTCTCTGCAAAAAACTCCAGTTCAGCTTCTGGAAAGTATGGTTTTTTGTAAGAACCAAACGGCACATTAAAGCCGCCTTTCTTGTTGTAACGGCATAGACCATTAAAACCAAAGCGGTTCATGTAGAGGAAAGCCACCGAACGATACATTACATCATCAGGTGTCGCGTTAAACTGGGCGCGAATATCTAAGTAGGCTTCTTTGCGGTTGTTTTCTGGGCAGAACCAACGCTTTGCTTCAGCAATGTATGCTTCCGGGCGTTCTTTGAGCAAGTTGTACAGGTTAATCAAGTCTGGATTGATGTCTGCCAGCAGGTAGTGGTCGTAATCCGTATTAAGGAATACCGAACCAGCGCCAACGAACGGTTCCACCAGCTTACGTCCCTCAGGTAAGTAACGCTGGATATCTTCAACAAGTCCGTATTTTCCACCTGCCCATTTCAGGAAGGCACGCTGCTTCTTCATCAACTGCTCTATCTATCAACCACAAGTTAAGGGAGCGGAATGTAACATATTTTGCAACGAAGCTCAGCGTTATTTCGCACGATCAATCTCTCGATGAACCTGATTCATTGATTTCGCCCACGGATCCAGTTGTTGTAGTGATTTTGGTAGTGTTTCTACCGCATCCCTAGCGAGCTGAATCGTTGGGTAATTTTGATAGGTAACGATAAACCACTCCACCCCATTTCGAATGGTCGGGTACACATACACTTTATCTTTTAACTCATAGCGGTTAATAAAGGTTTGCACCTCGGCTAAGGTATTCACCGCTGCCAGCTGCAATGTGTAGCTACGTGCTGAAAATGCCTTCAATTCTTCACGGGCAAATGAAAACTCAATGGCGGTGTTGGCAATGGGAGGCGTTGCTTCTGCGGGCTGCTCATCAACAGAAGTATTTTGCTCCGCAGCTTCTTGAACAGTCGTCACCGCTTCTGTTTCCGGTACTTTTGATTGTTCAACGACGTCATCAATAGCACTCGTATCAACACTTTCTGGCTTGTCTTCCAACAACGCATCCACCACTTCAGAAGTGATCACAACACGTTGATTATCATCGCTGTCAGAACCCACACTCGCCGTTTCAGAGGTAACATCAGGTGGTAGTGCCGCTGAGTCATCTTCTGCATCAGCCAATAGCGGGTCAGTAACATCACTAGATTCAGCTGATTGAGGGTTTGAAGCATTCTGGCTTTCTGTTTCTGCCAATGTAGGAATCACTGTCTGCTCAACAGTTTGATTGATTTGTTCTGCTTTCTCATCTGGCGTAGGTTGGTTCATCAGCCACCAGTACCCTCCCCCGATGAGTAGTAGCAGCACTAGAATAACTAGCAGAATATTCATTGGAGAGCCGACAATAGAACGAATGATGATACGTTTTTCTGGCTTATGTTCACTCAGTGCCATGATCTCTCCTGGTAATCGGTTTACTTTACGATAAGCATGTCGAATACGCTTTTCCATGTCATCTTCAATGTAGCGCATGACCAATTGCTCGAAAAAACGGTCAGCTTCCTCTTTTGATAACGCATCAATTTCCAAATCAATGGGTTTATGCTCTTGGCCATAACCTAAGCGAGTGAGTAAAGGCCCTAAGCTGCTGGCCTGAGCAAATAACACAACGTTAATACTCCAAGCAGGGTTGGTTTGTGCTTCAAGCACCAACATCCATAGCTCAGAAATAAATGTTTCACTCAATAAGTGGCCATCATCCACCACAATGGCAATATCACATGACACGCCATCAAACAGGCGGCTAAAACTGTCCACTAAACTATCGGCAGGATTAAACAGAGGATCAGAGACGAGTTGGGTAAGGATGGTTGAGCGGCGCTGATCATCATCTTGGTTAGGGTGACACATCAACAACGATTGGTTTTTATCTTCCGCCCATACTTCAAGGTAACGTTGCGCCAACCATGACTTTCCAGCCCCATTTGCACCACCTACGGTGATCAAATTTGAACCGAAATTAGTCAAGAGCTGCAAGCGTTCAAGCAGCTCTGTTTGAGATTCCAGATCCAACACATGAGATGCATGCGTTAAACTCATTACGCCGTCCTACAGACAGTTAACTGTCAACAAAGATTGGATAACTAGTTATACCCAAGTAATCTCAAGGTGTAATGCGAAATGATTAAAAATGGGATCACTTGGGAATATTACGACAGAAATCAATCGCCTGTTCAATCACTGAGTCAGGCACACCTTTCACAACTTCTGCACTGCCAATACTGGTAGGAAGCACCAGTCTCAGCTCACCCGCCAACACTTTTTTGTCACGCATCATATGACGCATAAAGTCATCGAATGACATACTCTCTGGTGTGTGGACTGGCAATTTAGCTCTTTTGAGTATAGAAATAATTTGCTCAACCTGCTGCTCAGAAATCAGCCCTTGCAGCTGAGCCGTCTTTGCAGCCATAACCGTACCCGCAGAAACCGCTTCGCCATGGAGCCAATTGCCATAGCCAAGCTCTGCTTCTATCGCATGACCAAAAGTATGGCCTAAATTCAGCAACGCACGAATACCAGCCTCTTTCTCGTCTTGCGCAACAACTTCAGCCTTGATTTCACAGCAGCGAGCAATGGCATACGTCAGTGCCGCTTCATCTAAGGCATACAGCTTATCCAAATTTGCCTCAAGCCAATCATAGAATGGCGCATCATAAATGATGCCATATTTGATCACTTCAGCCATGCCAGCTGCAAACTCTCGCTCAGGGAGCGAAGCTAAGCAATCTGTATCAATAATCACAGATTTAGGCTGATAGAACGCCCCTATCATGTTCTTGCCTAGCTTATGGTTTACCGCCGTTTTACCACCAACCGATGAATCTACTTGAGACAACAAGGTGGTTGGTATCTGAATAAAATCAACACCACGTTGATAGCAAGCTGCTGCAAAACCGACCAAATCACCAATCACACCGCCACCTAGCGCAATGATCACAACATCCCGACTGTAGTTTTTCTCCAGAAGGTAACTCATGATCGTATTGAAGGTATCGAGCGATTTATATTGCTCACCGTCTGGCAACGCTAATAAGTCACTTTCACAACCAATCTGAGCGAGCAGATCTAAGATCTTATCGCCATATAATGGGGCAACGGTGACATTAGAGATAACCAGAACTCTTTGTTTTGCAGATAGAGAAGAAAGGAGGGCCGGATCGTTAAACAATCCGGCACCAATTGAGATTGGATAGCTACGCTCACCTAAACTGACCGTTATCCGTTCCATGAAAGACTCCAAATACTAGAAAATAAAAACGCCTTAACGTTCTTCTAGCATTTTTACGATCTCGTTGGCTACCACTTTTGCACTTTGATCGTCAGTTCGTACGGTGTAGTCTGCAATTTCTTGATACAGAGGATTACGTTCTTCCGCTAGTGATTCCAATACATCACGTGGGTTATCAGTCTGAAGCAGAGGACGTTTTTTATCGCGGTTAGTACGTGCCAACTGTTTTTCGATGGTCGTTTCTAGATAAACAACAATACCGCGAGCAGAAAGTCGATTACGGTTATCTTTACTCTTAATTGAGCCGCCACCTGTCGCAAGTACGATACCTTGCTCTTCAGTCAGGTCGTTGATCACCTTTTCCTCACGGACGCGGAAACCTTCTTCACCTTCGACATCAAATACCCAAGCGATATCTGCGCCAGTGCGCTCTTCAATAACGGTATCGGAATCAACAAACTCCATATGAAGCTGTTGAGCCAGGTGTCTACCGATTGTGCTTTTGCCGGCTCCCATTGGGCCAACAAGGAAAATATTGCGTTTCTCAGCCATGTTTAGCAGTAATTTACAACGTTAATTCAATGACATCGCCACAAGACGTGCTGGTTTTCTACCAGCTCAGAAAATGCTTGTGGCACCTATTCCTCACAGATAATTCGTGATAAGACCCGAAATTATCTAGATATGGTGCCACTAATGCAAATTTATTTTTAACTCATTGCCGATATTACTGCACAACCACCTTCGGTGTGACAAAAATCAAGAGTTCACTTTTACCCATTTGCTGGTAACTACGACGGAATAATGCACCTAATAGCGGCAGATCGCCCAATAGCGGCACTTTATCGACCGTATCCGTAATGCTGTGCTGGAAGATACCACCAAGCACAACCGTTTCACCATTGTTGACCAAGACTTGCGTCCCAATCCGCTGAGTATTGATGGCAACCGCTTCACCGGTACCGGTTTTCACCACATCACCTGGCCTATCCTGAGTGACACTCAAATCAAGGACTAAACGGTTATCTGGCGTTATTTGTGGCGTTACTTTCAAACTAAGTACTGCTTTCTTGAAGCTTACACTGGTTGCTCCACTCGAAGAGGATTCTAAGTAAGGGATTTCGGTACCTTGTTCAATGTAAGCGGGCTTTTTATTAGTTGTGATCAGCCGCGGACTGGAAATCACTTCCGCTTTCGACTCACGTTGCAACGCGGAGAGTTCCAGATCCAATAAGGTATCGGAACCAAGCTTAGCCACTTGGAAGGCGATAGAAGACGCATTGGCCGCCGTCGCCGCTAGGTTCACGTTAAGGAAATCATCAATGGGTAGCGCACCATCACCTGACTCACCATCGCCACCATAAAGTCCAGCTTGCCACAGATTACCTTCAATGGAGCCCGCTACCGAATTGCTCCCATTGGTAGACATCACACCCCAGCGAACGCCAAGTTCATCTAAGTCACCTTCATTGACGCTAACAATACGAGCCTCAATCTGCACCTGTTTAACCGGAATATCGAGTGAATCCACAATTTCACGGATCACATCAATATTTTCTTTTAAATCTCGGATTAACAATGAATTAGTGCGCTCATCGATGCTGATTGAACCTCGTTCAGACAACATGTTGACTGTGCCTTCCCCGCCAATCATTTCTGCAATTTCAGAGGCACTCGCGAATTTCACTTTGATGATTTCAGAGGTGAGATCGCCCAACTCTTCTTCCATACGCGCTTGCTCTAGTTTCTTTTTCTCACGTAAATCAAGCTCAGCTTTAGGCGCAACCAGCACCACGTTGCCATCAACACGCTTATCTAGCCCTTTGACCTGCAGAATAATATCCAACACTTGTTGCCATGGCACACCATCCAAACGTAACGTCAAATTGCCAGTTACCGAGTCTGAAACCACAAGGTTAAAGTCGTTATAGTCCGCAATGAGCTGCAAAACATTTCGTACCGGAATATCTTGGAAGTTAATCGAGATTTTTTTCCCTTCTTTTTCCAAAATGCTCTTTTGTTTAGGTACCGCATCGGCTTCAACTTTAGAAACGACAACTTCTAAGAACTTACCATTCAATGTGTAATTGTAGGTGTAGTCACCTTTAATACTGGCCACCAATAAAGCACTTGGTTCTTTGCGGAATACTTCGATGGACTCAACATGCGTCGCAAAATCCTTTACATCAAGTAAATAGAGTTTATCATCCGGAACATGCGTGTTCAGTAACTCAATACTCAACCCTTCCTGCGCTTTTTGTAAGTCAACCGCTAAACGAGGACTTTCTAACTCAATAATGATTTTTGAGTTTTGCTTTCCATCTACTCTGAAATCAATATTTTTCAGGGTATTGGAAGGGTTATCTTCCGCTGCAACACTAACCGCTGACATCAGCATTGCTCCAACTAACCACATCATGCGACTGCGGTAAACTAGCCGATCTTTTAATCCTTTTACCATTTTTTCATCTCATCAATGACATCTATTTAAGCGCTAACTTGACGTTGCGTTTATTCCAACACCCTAACCCATCGGGTAAAGTTTCATTAATCTGTAAATATTGATTGGTGACGCGTGTGATTTTGCCGTTATTCAAACCGACATAATGACCTGCATTCACTTTTACAACGTTACCTCTTGGCGTCTGCACTAAGGCCGAGACTCGACCATTGCTACTCATCACACCTTTTAAACGCAATTTGCTTAGAGGAAAACGCTCTAGCTGTCCTGTTTTGCGTCGTGGTGCAGGCTGCCAACAGTCTTTTTTTACATTCGGCTGATTGAGCACCAATGCCGCTTGCGGCAAAACAAACGGTTCACGCATAGCGTGTTGTGAATACTCGGCGACTTTAAACTCTTTCAACGGCGTTAATGCCGACACATCTTTGCGTGCTTTCTGCTCAGTTTGACTGACAAAGTCACTAAGAGAATCTTGATTGGCTTTACATCCAGACAACAACATCAGTACACAAGGAAGAACCAATGACAGCTTAACCTTCATCTTTTACCTCCGGCTTAAACTGATAGGTGTAAGCACGGACACGGAAGTGAAGCGTGCTGCTCTCTTGACTCACTCGCTGCCAATACACATCGTCAAAATGGATGATCCGTGGTAGCTCAGCAATCGCCTGAGAAAAATCACCAATATTGTGATAATCCCCCGTCAACTCGATGTTCAACGGCAAGCGATACAGGAATTCCTGATTCTGCTTTTCACCCCAATCAATTCGTGTAAACGTAAGTGAGTTTTTCAGTCCAAGTTCATTCACAGATGCCAACATGCTGGCTAATTCTTTCTGAACCGGAAGCTGACGTGAAAGAAAATCATATCGCTCTGAGAGTTCATCTAATTGCGCCTGTAACTTCGGTAGTGTGGCGACTTTATTGGCTTTGATGGTAAGCGTCGTCTTTAATGTTTGTTCTTTTTGAATTAACGATTCGAGCTGTTCGGCTTGAGGCTTGAGATAGAACCAATAACCAAACCCTTGCAGGATAATAACCAACACCGTAATAACGATAACCTGTGGCACTAAAGGCCATTCCGCGATTTCTTCAATATCAAGATCTTGATAACTAGCCATTACGTTTACCTCCATTCGCTGGAGTTTGCGGCAGCTCATCAGTCATGAAATTAAATGAGACTTTGAAGGTTTGAAATTTCTTACCGAAACGAACCTTACCATGCACAATCGAGTGCATTTCGACCTCATTCAACTTACTCGATTTCTCAAGGTTATCGAGCATCGTGGCTAAGCGTGAAGTGGTATCACTGATCCCAGCAATCTCGATTTCATTACCACCCATTTTGATCTTATCGACATAGACACCTTCCGGGATCAAGCCTGGCATCAAGTTCATAAAGTCCGTGGTTTTATTGCGTTGTTTTTGTAGCTTCTCGACCACCGCTAACCGAGTAAGTAATGCCGCATGATCTTGCTCAACTTGTTTAAGTGCAGCAATGCGGCGGTCAAGTTCAGCAATATAACTATTGAGATAAGACAAACGAGATTGCTGCTTTTCTGTCTCGTTGCTGATATACAACCCAATTCCCCATTGAATACCTATCCCCACGAGGATCCCGAGGATAAGTAACGATAAGAAACGCTTTTTATGACGCTCACGTAACTCTTCACGCCAAGGAAGTAAGTTAATACTATGCAGCATGAGATTGCTCCATCCAGTCAATGCCTCTTAATGCCAGCCCAACAGCGGTACTGAAGGCAAAACCATTTTCCATTTCTGCCGTATGTTTACTGCGTTTGCCTTTAAATAGGTGCAGGGGGTTTAATACTTCGCATTCCACTTCTAATCGGCGCTGAATCTCTTCAACTAACATCGGGGTTGCAGCTCCTCCCCCTGTCAGCCAAATGCCTTTAATGGGCGTGCCGTGGACAGAGCCAAGGATTTGAATGTTGCGTTGTAGTTTTTCAATTAAGCCAAAAATGAAACGTTCGGTACTGCTGTGCATGAGATGCTCATACTCCCCTTTTGCATCAATCACTTGTGTACCTAATGCCAGCTCTTTATGAAAAGGGGCTTTATCTGCAAAATCGATGCACATCAAAGTCTGACTTAATCCAATATCAACCAATAACCAGTCTGACTTATTTTCTTGCTGTGACACTTTTTGCCACACATGAGTAAGGCTGTGTGCTTGCATCTCCATTAAAAAAGGCTGAAATCCCGCTTTTTCAGCCGCATTAACTCGACTTTCCACCAGATCTTTCTTTGTGGCATAAACTTGATAGCTTACCGTGGTCTGGCTAACCGTTTTTTTCGGTAGTTCGATGTAATCCAAATGCAGTTCTTCAATTGGAAATGGGGATTGATGAGAAAAATTCTGAAAAATAGCGAACTCTCTTTCTCTATCATCGAGCTCACTATCTATTTGTAATACTTTGCTTATTACGGTGTTGTCGGGTACCGAAAGCGCGACTCTGCTGCTAAATAATGGTAAACCCTTCCTTAGCGCTTTGAGTTTCTTTACAATTTTCTGATAATTTAACATGTGGTTATCAGAGAAAATGTCTGCTTCAATTGGCAACTCTTTGTAACCAGCAAGTGTGAATGTGCCTTTAACTGGCTTTAACACCACTGCTTTTATACTGTGGTGACCAATGTCAATGCCAGTGACTAGTGATTTACCCATACAACTCAGCTCCGTGACTACTGCTTAGCTCTTATGCTTTAATTGGTGGTTTAACGAGCATACAAATGAAATCGAGCTAAATTTTTAGCTTAGAGTACAAGGGTTTGTATCTTTCAAGCCTTAACTAATCAGGGATTCTCCGGTGAAGTTCATAAAGCGATTGTTCATTTTTGCATTGATTTGCATGATTCTTGGAGTCGGTACAATTTTCGGCTTCTATTTGTACGTCAAGCCAGACCTACCCGATGTAGCAACTTTGCGTGACGTCAAACTGCAAACTCCAATGCAGGTCTTTAGTAAGGATGGGAAGTTAATTTCTCAATTCGGTGAAAAACGCCGTATTCCAGTCCGTTACGATGAGATCCCTCAGCATCTAATTGATGCTCTGATCGCGACAGAAGACAGCCGCTTCTATGATCACCCAGGCATAGACCCTATCGGCATCACTCGTGCGGCCGTTGTTGTTGCCCTTTCTGGCTCAGCAAAGCAAGGGGCAAGTACCATTACTCAGCAGCTAGCACGTAACTTCTTCCTCTCCAATGAGAAGAAATTGATGCGTAAAGTGAAAGAGGTATTTATTGCGATTCACATTGAGCAGTTGTTAAGTAAACAAGAGATCATGGAGTTGTATGTTAACAAGATCTTCCTTGGCTACCGCTCATACGGTTTTGGTGCTGCGGCCCGTGTTTACTTCGGTAAAAACCTGAAAGACTTAACCTTAAGTGAAATTGCGACACTTGCCGGTATGCCAAAAGCACCTTCAACCATGAACCCAATCTATTCGGTTGAACGTGCAACACACCGACGTAATGTGGTCTTGATGCGTATGCTCGACGAAAAATACATCACGCAAGCAGAATACGATCAAGCCCGCTCTGAAGAGATTGTCTCTTATTACCATGGCGCTGAAATCGAATTGAGTGCTCCTTATGTGGCAGAATTGGCGCGCGCATGGATGGTTAAGCGCTATGGCGAAGATGCTTATACTTCAGGTATGAACGTCTACACCACCATTGATTCAAAGTTACAAAACGCAGCAAATAAGTCTGCCATCAACAATCTGCTCTCTTACGACGAACGCCACGGTTATCGCGGTGCGGAAAAAGTTTTGTGGAAAGCAGAACAAACGCCGCTGAATCGTGATCAAATCGATGAGATTTTAGATGATGTCCCAACCTATGGCTCTCTTATTCCAGCCGTTGTTACACAAGTCAATGCTAAGTCAGCCGTTGTTGAAGTTAAGAATCAGGGTGAACAAACCATTGAATGGAACGGTATGAGTTGGGCACGTAAGTTCCGTACAGACAACCGTCAAGGTCCCGCGCCAAGATCGGCTAAAGATATCCTGATCGCCGGAGAGCAAATTTGGGTCCGTCAGATCACCGGTGAACAACAAGATAAACAATCCACAAGTTGGGCTTTAAGTCAGGTACCAAATGCGAACACAGCGTTTGTGGCAATGGACCCAGAAAATGGCTCTATTTTGTCATTAGTTGGCGGTTTTAACTTCATTCACAACAAATTTAACCGAGCAACACAGTCCGTTCGCCAAGTAGGTTCAAGTATCAAACCATTTATCTATTCGGCAGCAATTGATAAAGGGATGACATTGGCGAGCTTGATTAACGATGCTCCTATTAATAAGTGGGATCGTGGTCAAGGTACGGCATGGCGTCCGAAGAACTCACCCCCAACTTACTCTGGTCCAACTCGTTTGCGTATTGGCTTAGCACAATCGAAAAACGTCATGGCTGTTCGCGTGCTGCGCGAAGTTGGTCTCGATAAAACCCGTCAATACCTAACTCGTTTTGGTTTTGATATCGACCAACTGCCACGCTCTGAAACAATCGCCCTTGGTGCAGGTAGCTTAACACCGGTCAAAATGGCACAAGGATTCTCTGTTTTCGCCAACGGTGGCTACTACGTTGAGCCGTTCTACATCGAAAAACTTGAAGGACCATATGGTGATATTGAATTTGAAGCCACACCAAAAACCATTTGCCATCAAAATTGTCAGCCAACACTTACCAGCGATAACGAGTTTAATGAGCAAGATGTGACAACTACCGAGGAACAGCAATACGCACCGCAAGTGATCTCTGAGCAGACTGCATTCCTCGTTCGAGAGATGATGTATAGCAACATTTGGGGTGGTGGTAACTGGCGCGATGGCACAGGCTGGAATGGCACGGGGTGGCGTGGTCAGAAATTAGAACGTCGTGACATTGGCGGCAAAACCGGTACTACGAACGATTCTAAAGATGCGTGGTACAACGGTTACGGTCCAGGTATTGTTGCTGTCGCTTGGGTTGGTTTTGATAACCATAACCGCGCACTCGGTAAAACCACACCAAACGCGAATTTAGGCAATGGTCAGATCTCTGGTGCTGAAGCGGGTGCCAAAACCGCGCAGCCAGCTTGGGTTGATTTCATGCGAGCCGCGCTTGCTGACAAACCACAACACCAAAAACAGATCCCAGAGGGCGTGGTTCGCGTTCGTATCGACCGCGATACTGGCTTACTCACTAACAAGAACGATGGCAGCTCGATGTTTGAATACTTTACTGAAGGCACAGAACCAACCGAATATGCGGTGGATGAAATTACCGACAGTATCTATACCACATCAGAAAGTGAAGAATTGTTCTAATGAAAAAAAGGTTGACCTAATGGTCAACCTTTTTTTCAACTATCGAGCAGCCAATTGCTCAGAAATGGTCGAGGCCAATTGCTCAAAACGCGCTCTTAACGGAGACCCCGGACGATACACCAGAACGATACTGCGTGATGGTTCTGGGTTGACGGCTCGAATATAACAAACGCCATCTTTTTGCTTTTCTTTGGGTAAGGAAAGCTCAGGTAATAACGTAATGCCTGCACCTGCGGCGACCATATTACGCAAGGTTTCTAAGCTGGTTGCTTTAAAGCGTTCATCATCTTTTGCCCCAGCGGCAAAACAAAAGCCCAACGCCTGATCACGTAAGCAGTGGCCATCCCCTAAAGCCAGCACCGTCTTACCATTCAACTCAAGCATGTCAATACTGTCTAGCGTCGCCCATTCATGATCGCACGGCACCGCAACGCTCAGAGGCTCACTGTACACCTCAATTTCTTTAAAAGGTGACGTCTCTGCAACTGACGCTAACACCAAACAATCGAGCTTACCGTCTTCTAATTGACGCACCAATTGCTGCGTTTGCGCCTCATGCAAAAACAATTCAAGTTCAGGGAATTGTTCTTTTAAAGCAGGGACGATGCGAGGAAGGATATAAGGCCCAACGGTTGGAATAAAGCCAATGTGCATTGGACCAGACATCGCACCACTTTGGCCGCTTGCCATGTCTTTAAATGTTTTCACTTCATTCAGAATGCATCGAGCTTGATCAACGAGTTGTAACCCCGCATCCGTAAACAAAACCCGACGGCTGCTTCGCTCTAACAAAGCCGTGCCAAGCTCGTCTTCTAACTTACGGATCTGACCACTTAACGTTGGTTGGCTAACAAAACACGCTTCCGCGGCTTTGCGAAAGTGTTTGTGTTCAGCCAAAGCCACCAAGTATTCAAAATCGCGGATATTCATTTTTTACCTCGATAGAAAAAACCTATCGAAACCATAGCATCAAACGATTAGAGCTATCAAAGATTTTTTTCAATAATGAGCGCAACAAAACGAAACAGAGCCACCAAAAAGATTAAGCTCTAAACGAATTTAAAATCAGAAGGAAAACACTATGTTCGCATCGAAAGAAGGTCAAAATGTTCCACAGGTTACTTTCCCGACTCGCCAAGGTGATGCTTGGGTTAACGTAACAAGCGACGACCTATTCAAAAACAAAACGGTCATTGTCTTTAGCTTGCCGGGTGCATTTACACCAACTTGTTCTTCAAGCCACTTACCTCGTTATAACGAATTGTTCCCTGTATTCAAAGAGCACGGTGTCGACGAAATCCTTTGTGTTTCAGTTAACGACACATTTGTGATGAACGCTTGGAAAGCCGATCAGGAAGCTGAAAACATCACCTTTATCCCTGATGGTAACGGCGAGTTTACTGATGGCATGGGAATGCTGGTTGAGAAAAAAGATCTTGGTTTTGGTGATCGCTCATGGCGCTACAGCATGCTGGTAAAAGATGGTGTCGTTGAGAAAATGTTCATCGAACCAAACGAGCCGGGCGACCCGTTCAAAGTTTCAGATGCAGACACGATGTTGTCATACATCGCACCAAACTTTAAAACACAGGAATCCATCACAGTATTTACAAAACCTGGCTGTCCTTTCTGTGCTAAGGCGAAACAAAATCTGATTGATCACGGTCTTCAGTATGAAGAAGTGATTCTGGGTAAAGATGCAACGACTGTTAGCCTACGTGCAGTCACTGGTCGTGCCACGGTACCTCAAGTGTTCATCGGTGGTAGACACATCGGTGGTAGTGAAGAGCTTGAAACTTACTTAGGCTAAATCTTTAAAGCGAAAACGTTCAGTCTCCCGATGCCTTCGTGGCTCGGGGGACACCTTAATCACATCTCTCATAGTCTAGATAAGTCGTCGTCTCAGTGCAGTCCGACTACTTATCTAGATTAAACATTCCAATAAAATTCATGACCCCCAGTCAACGCCCCTAGCATGACATGGGAATAAAAAAAGCGAGAATCCATGATGAAACAGTTAAATGTCGATGTTGCCGTTATTGGTGGTGGTACAGCAGGTTTAGGCGCCTATCGTGCGGCAAAAGCGCATACTGATAGTGTTGTAATAATTGAAGGTGGCCCTTACGGCACAACTTGTGCTCGCGTTGGCTGTATGCCTTCAAAGCTGTTGATTGCTGCAGCAGAAAGTGTCCATCAAATTGAAAAAGCGCCTGGCTTTGGTGTTCATCCTCAAGGCGAAATCGTCATTAACGGCCGAGAAGTAATGGATCGCGTGAAGCGTGAACGAGATCGTTTCGTCGGTTTCGTTTTAGAAGGTGTGGATGAGATCCCTGCAGAAGACAAAGTGGCAGGCTATGCAAAATTCATCGACAACACCACATTAATGGTTGACGATCATACGCAGATCACTGCAAAGCGCATTGTGATCGCAACAGGTTCTCGCCCAGCTTACCCTGCCGTATGGAATGAATTGGGTGATCGCCTGATCATTAATGATGACGTATTTAACTGGGATGATCTCCCTGAATCAGTGGCAGTATTCGGTCCTGGTGTTATCGGCCTTGAACTTGGACAAGCACTTCACAGACTTGGTGTAAAAGTAAAACTCTTTGGTCTTGGCGGTCAAGTAGGGCCACTGACAGATCCAGAAGTCATGACATACGCTGACCAAGCATTTAAACAAGAATTCTATCTCGACGCCGATGTAAAAGTTGAAAGTATGAAGCGCATCGAGGGGACAGATAAAGTCGAGATTCTGTTTATCAACCATAATGGCGAATTAGAAAGCTTTATTGTCGACTACGTGCTTGCGGCAACAGGGCGTCGTCCAAATGTGGACAACTTAAACTTAGAGAACACCACTCTTGAACTTGATGAACGCGGCGTGCCAACAGCAGAGCATTACACACTGCAAACGTCAGTAGAAAATATCTTCATCGCTGGTGATGCGAGTAATCAAATTCCGTTACTGCATGAAGCCGCGGATCAAGCACGTATTGCAGGTGACAATGCAGGCCGATTCCCAGATATTCGAGCTGGTCTGCGCCGTTCTCCAATTTCGGCAGTATTCTCAGATCCACAAATTGCGATGGTCGGAGAAACCTACAAACAATTATCAACGCGTTTGGGCAATTGTGGTTGCTTTGCAACTGGTGAAGTTTCATTTGAAAACCAAGGCCGCTCTCGCGTAATGTTGCGAAATAAAGGCATCTTGCATGTTTATGGTGAGCAAGGAACAGGTCGATTCCTCGGCGCCGAAATGATGGGTCCAAATGCAGAGCATCTCGCGCATCTACTTGCATGGGCACACCAAAACAAGATGACCGTATCAGAAATGCTCGATATGCCTTTCTATCACCCAGTGATTGAAGAAGGCGTGCGAACAGCATTACGAGACTTGAACGCAAAACTGCATCTTGGTCCTGAAATGATCAAACATTGTCTCGATTGCGGACCGGGTTGCTAAGCATCATATTGCTTGCCCTATAAACAACAAAAGCCTCGTCATCAACGAGGCTTTTACTTTACACCTTAATCGGTATCACATTGTCGTTATCATTGCATAGTGGCTGACCAAACCGATGGCCGTTGCACCAACAACGAAAAAAGTACCAGCGATCCCAAGAGCAAACTTAAGTTCTGTTGTCATTATTATATTCCTTTTGAGCCAAGCGCCACCATACAGCAATTACGTGCTACAAAATCAAGATGACGTTAAGTTTTCATTTTTACCATCAAAACATAATCTGCCTGCTCTGCACGCAATGAAGATACGATGTGATTGCCCCACTGAACAGCACTTGAGTATAATTAAAGCGAACAAAATAATGGAGTAGATGACATGACATGTGAGACTTGTCGTGATCACTGGTTTTGGAAAAAGATTGGCCGATGCAAACGCTGCATGGATCAATTGACGGTATTATCGGTACTTTGCTGGATCATATGGTGGTGGTTATTTCGCAATACACCTGAGTCGATCGAGTCGATCGCCTTGCTCTTTGCTGGTTTCGCCTTCAATGGCTTATTGTTTCTTCATTTATGGATGCGCTTTGTCATTTTGCCTTGGCGCAAGCGTAAAGAGAAAAGAGCTCAAAAACCTTAATCAAACATGGCTGGGGGTGGCGTGCAGATACAAAAAAGCCCCAAAACCAATATCTCGGTCTGGGGCCCTCTTAGATTCTTCTAAGAAAAAGCAGTGGTACTTTAATAGACCCTACTTTTCCAACTTTGTTCCCAAACAAATCGATCTTTTTTGATCTTTTTATCCTTAATTTTAAAACACTTTTCTTTTCAGAACGTTATGCGACATTTACTTTTGCAATCACCTGTTCTGCTAAGTTTACCTCCAGCGCAACTTCATCGCATGCATGCTGACGAGGACATTGATCGCAATCCTTCAACACCTTTTCTGGTAATAGTGACTTCGACGTCGGTAAGAAATCCTGCTTCATAAAAAATTCTGGGGTACGAGTCAAAACAAAGACTTTCTTAATTGCCATTTGGCGGGCTTTATCAACTAGGTATTTTACGATAGCAGAACCTTGTCCTTGCCCTTGCCAACCTGCTTCAATCCCCAAAGAACGAATTTCAGCTAAACCTGAATCATAGACATACAGTGATGCACACCCTGTGACTTCGCCATGATGCTCTGCAATGGCAAACGAGCCGATATCACGGACCAGCTCATTGCGTGAACGTGGTAAATTCTCACCCATGTTCGCCCAATAAGTCACCATGCCTTCCAATGCTTCAATGTCCGTCAAACGTGCTGGGCGAACTTTGACCGTGGATGTGTCACGTTGTGCCAAACGTTGATCTGCTTGTTCAACAGCGTACGCGACTTGTTGAGGCGACACCCCACCCAATGCACTTCGTTTCTCTAGGCACGATTCAATCGTCAGAATGTCATACACATCGTCTTCAATAACAGGTGAGAACTCTTTCAATTCCGCGATACTAAGCTCTTCTAATGCACAACTTTTCGCAATCGCGCCAACAACGGCTACGCCGACAATATGGTGCGCTTCACGGAAAGGAATCCCTTTAGCAACCAGATAATCCGCAAGCTCCGTTGCATTGGCATAGCCTTGTTTCGCTGCTTCAAGGGTACGCTCGCCATTGACTTTGATACCATCAAAGCAGAGCGCAGCCATTTCCATGCAATCATTCCACGTGTCCAGCGCGTCAAATAACCCTTCTTTGTCTTCTTGCATGTCTTTATTGTAAGCAAGAGGTAGCGCTTTCACAGTCATCATCATGCCAGCCAATGAGCCATAAACCCGACCGGTTTTACCCCGGATCAACTCCAAAGCGTCAGGGTTTTTCTTTTGTGGCATTAATGAAGAACCGGAAGTCACTGTATCAGCTAACTCAATAAAGTTAGACTCACCAGAATTGTAGAAGATCATATCTTCAGCAAGACGAGATAGGTGCAGCATAGAAATCGATGCAATCGACATGAGTTCCATCACATGGTCGCGATCGGACACTGAATCGAGTGAGTTTCTTGTTGCACGGCGAAAGCCTAGATTGTGGGCCAGCTCTTCGCGATCGATAGGGTATGCTGTCCCTGCTAAGGCACCAGAGCCTAACGGACAGGTATCCAGTCTTTTAATTGCATCATTTAAACGCGAGTAGTCACGCTCAAACATCTCAACATAAGCTAGGCACCAGTGAGCGAAAGTAACAGGCTGCGCACGTTGCAGGTGCGTGTATCCAGGTAATACTGTGGCTTGGTGCGCTTTGGCAACATCAACCATTTGTGACTGTAAACGATCTAAAGCCATCAGCAATTGCTGACCTTGTTGACGACACCAAAGTTTAAGGTCGGTTGCAACTTGATCATTCCGCGAGCGACCAGTGTGCAGCTTCTTACCTAGATCCCCTACTTTACCAATCAGTTGCTGCTCCACCCAAGAGTGGATATCTTCAGCGTCAGAACGCAGTATTTGATGCGGATCTTCCATCACTTCAAGCTTGAGCTCATTCAGTGCTAATTCGAGCTTTTGCTGCTCTTCTTCCGTCAACACATCAACGGACAATAACGCTTTTGACCAAGCAATAGAGCCCACGATATCTTGTTCAGCCAATCGGTAATCAAAGCGAAGTGAATCGTTGAAATCTTTGAACCTTGTGTCTGCCGCTTGGGTAAATCTTCCGCCCCATAATGCCATCGCGTCTCTCCTAATTGCTCGATATCACTGCTTGTGTTTTGACTGAATTCAGCGTCTTTTTTGATATGCTTCAACGTTACGGTAATTCCATTTAAAAATAAAGTAAAAATTCACTTATTTCACATAATTATTCAGAAATTTTATATAAATATATTTACCGCCAGTTAATAAAAAAGCCCGCTGTCTATCCAGCGGGCTTTCAGTAACAATGAATGAGTGTTTATTGATTTTTCTTAGCTGCGTTGAGCGCTCGAATGCGGCTCGCCAGTGAGTATAAACGGATGAAACCACCAGCATGACTCTGGTCATACACTTCATCTTCACCAAATGTTGCAAACTCTTCAGAATACAAGCTGTTATCAGAACGTTTTTGAGTCACCGTCGCTTGGCCTTTGTATAGCTTCACGACCACTTCACCATTCACGTCTTGTGCAAGCTCTTCAGCTGCAACCATTATTGAGCTACATAACGGTGTAAACCAGCGGCCGTCGTACACCAAGTGAGAAGCTTTCACGCCTAGCTCTTCACGAAACTCAAATGAACTCTTATCCAATACCAATTGTTCAACAGCACGTAGTGCTTCCATCATGATAGTGCCCCCTGGCGTTTCATAACAACCACGAGACTTCATGCCAACCAAACGGTTTTCAACGATATCAATACGACCAACACCGTGCTTTGCGCCTTTTTCATTGAGATAAACCAATGCATTGTATGGTGTCATTTGCTCACCATCGACACCAACAACGGCACCTTTCTCTACTTTTAGCGTCACATATTCCGCTTCATTTGGTGCTTGTTCAGGGTCCGCTGTCCATACCCAACAATCGTCATTTGGTGCATTCCAAGTGTCTTCCAATACCCCACCTTCTGTGGAAATGTGCCATGCATTCGCATCACGCGAGTAGATCTTTGTGAGGGAAGCACTACATGGGATATTCCGCTCAGCTAAGTAATCAAGGCATTGCTCACGGCTGACTAAGTCCCATTCACGCCAAGGTGCGATAACGTGAAGATCTGGTGCAAGCGCAGCAAATGCACCTTCAAAACGCACCTGGTCGTTGCCTTTTCCGGTACAGCCGTGGCATAGCGCATCAGCACCAACTTTACGAGCCACTTCTACTTGTGCTTTGGCGATAATCGGACGCGCCATCGAAGTACCTAACAGATATTTACCTTCATAATAAGCACCCGTTTTTAACGTTGGATAAATGTAATCGGCTACCATTTCTTCTTTTAGGTCAGCCACATAACACTCTGACGCTCCTGAAGCTTTGGCTTTTTCTTCAATACCTTCCAGTTCTTCAGCACCTTGGCCTACGTCAGCAACAAACGCCACCACTTCACAATCGTAGTTTTCTTTTAACCAAGGGATGATCACCGAGGTATCTAGACCGCCAGAGTATGCGACAACCACTTTGTTTACTTGTACTTTGCTCATTTTACTTCTCCATGATCCTAGCTCTGCGCTTGGCGGTCAGTGCTCAGGTTTCCATTCTTTTTAACTAAAATTCTGAATAATTATTGCGGTACAAATTGAGTACCAATGCTGTTGCCGGCAAACAGTTGTGCAAGTTTTTCTGGGTAGCGCCATGTGGCAACCTCAATCGGTCTGCCTAAGTCATTTGCCGCTTGCAATGCTGCTTTCACTTTGACGATCATACCGTCGGTGATCACTTTGCCTTCGATCAGCTTGTTGGCTTGAGCCGCATCTAAGCTGGTAAGCAAATGCCCTTTTCCGTCAAGCACACCACTGACATCCGAGAGCAACACCAACTCGGCGTCTAATGCACCAGCAACGGCCACCGCGGCTTGGTCCGCATTGATGTTCATCATCTGGCCTTCTGCCGTTAAGCCAATTGAGCTAATGATCGGCAGCGCACCTTGTTCCAAAATAGCTTGCAGCACTTGAGATTGACCCGGAATTGCTTTCCCTACCGCTCCTAACTCCGGATCCAATTCTTCCACTTGGCACAAACCACCATCAGCTAGGCTTAACCCCACAGCATTTAATCCATCTTTGATCGCTTGCCCCTGAAGCTGTTTATTGGCTGTACCAGCCAATGCACCAGCAATCAGCGGGATTTGGTCATAAGGCGTCACACGCAACCCTTCTTTTTTCACTGTTGGAAGTTGCAGTTTCGCCATGAGATCGTCCACCAGATAACCACCACCGTGAACGATCACGATTCGTCGCTGAGCTTGCTTTTGATAATCTGCAATGGCCGTAAAAACATGGCTTAACGTATCGGTGCTTGAAAGTGCTGCACCGCCTAACTTGATCACCAATGGCATTTGTTTGTTATCTGTCATAACGTTTCCTTTCAGACCGCTTATAGCAGTGCCGTTAACTCAGAGAATCCGTAGTGGAGGTTTAAACATTGCATCGCTTGACTCGATGCGCCTTTTAATAAATTGTCGATCGCAGAGACCACGATGATGTGCTCTCCTTGAACCTTCCAGCCAATGTCACAAAAAGGAGTAAATTGAACATTTTGTAAGGTTGGAAAAGCGCCTTTAACTAAACGAACTGCGGGCTTCTTAGCATAAGCGTGCTCAAATGCCTGTTCGATCTGTTCAGCAGAGACTCCTTCAGCCAACTTCATCGTTATCGTAGCTAAGATGCCACGTTTAAAGTTACCAAGGTGTGGCGTGAAAATGACATCACAACCTAGGTGTGTCGCAATCTCCGGCTGATGACGATGATTAAATACACCGTATGGATGTAAGCTCACTTCACAAAAACTATTGGCCATGCTCGCCTTACGCCCTGCACCGGAAACACCGCTGGTTGCATTAATCACTGGCCATTGAGATACATCCAATAAACCTGACTCAAGCAATGGTTTGATAGCAAGTTGAGAAGCTGTTGGATAACAACCAGGCACCGCGACTAATTGGCTATTTTTTACCGCCTCACTATTCCATTCAGCCAAGCCATAAGCAGCTTTATCGAGCAAATCTTCATAGTTATGCGTGAAACCATAAAATTCATCGTAAAAACCTTGGCTTTTGACCCGAAAGGCACCCGAGAGATCGAACACCTGACATCCTTGTTCAAGAAAGCGCTGTGCTAAGTCATGGCTGACTTCATGAGCCGTTGCTAAGAACACCACATCACACTGCTGTGCCGCTTTTGTCACATCAACCAAAGGTTGTATCGCCACATCAATGACGCCCGCTAACTTGCCATGCAGCGCAGAAATAGGTTTGCCAGCATCAGCACTGTTGGCGGAAACATATAAACCTGCTAGCGTGAGCTCTGGATGTTTATGCACCATCAAGGCAAGTTCTGCTCCGGTATATCCGCTCGCTCCAATAATGGTGGTTTTCAGCATTTCAAGACATCCATTTCAAAGAAAAACAATATAGCCACGATGACTATAAATTTACAAAATTAAGCTTTAATCGATTTTTTATTCATAAAAAATGATTTAATATGTGTTTTACCTTTTTGAAACTTTCATGTCAACAGGCAAAGCGAAGATAATATGCAGTTACCGAGTTTCCTCGAGGTCTATCGAGGCCTTATTTCAACCTCTTCCATAAGCTCTACCGATCCGAGCTGGGACGAGGGCAACGCAAACGTAATAGAAAAGTTGGCAACTTGGCTTAAAGATGTCGGCTTTGAAGTAGAAATAACCCAAGTTGAGCCCGGCAAGCACAACCTGATCGCCAAAAAAGGCCAAGGAGAAGGTGGTTTACTGCTGGCGGGTCACAGCGACACCGTTCCTTATGACGAGGGGCAATGGAACTTCAACCCTCATGCTCTAACGGAGCACAACAACCGCTTTTATGGTTTAGGAACGGCAGACATGAAAGGGTTCTTTGCCTTTATCATTGAAGCGGTCAAGAACATGGATTGGAGTAAGCAAACCAAGCCATTGTATATTCTTGCCACCTGTGATGAAGAAACGACCATGCTGGGTGCTCGTCATTTTACTGATAATGCGCCAATCAAACCCGATTATTGCATTATCGGAGAACCCACTAGTTTAGTGCCGATTCGAGGCCATAAGGGACACGTCGCTAACGCAGTGCGCGTTACCGGAAAATCGGGACACTCCTCCGATCCTGCACTGGGTGTCAACGCGATAGAAATCATGCATGAGGTACTTTTCGCGTTGATGCAGCTACGTGACAAACTGATTAAAGAATATCATCACCCCGGCTTTGCGATTCCAAGTCCAACCTTAAACCTTGGCCACATTCATGGTGGGGATAGTGCCAACCGTATTTGTGGCTGTTGTGAACTTCACTATGATGTTCGCCCTCTTCCTGGGATCAGTTTGGACGGACTCGATAACATGCTGAGAAATGCGCTTAAAGAAGTGGAAGCAAAATGGCCGGACAGGATCAGCATTACCCCATTACATGAGCCCATTCCAGGTTACGAGTGTCAACATGATCACCCTTTTATCGCTGGCGTTGAAACCATCTGTGAAACCTCATCACAAACGGTCAATTACTGTACCGAAGCCCCATTTTTACAAACACTGTGTCCAACTTTAGTACTTGGCCCTGGCTCTATTGACCAAGCGCATCAACCCGATGAGTTCCTCGCATTTGATTTCATCGATCCTACGATCCAAATTCTGCAAAAATCGATTCGTCAGTATTGCTTCTAATATCACGAGGTGGCATTGCCACCTCGTTTTACTTTTCATTGAAATTCTGTAATAAATTTTCAACATTTACGGTAAAAATGGGCATCTTATATTCGTTACATCTCTTTGCACAATATTTGCAAACTTAGCCTGCACCATTTGACTCGGGGCAATATTTTTCGCTAGATTGTTTACCTATTCAGGAACAATGGATGTAATTTTTTTACAAGGCAGGATGACAATGAACGAGAAATACTCTGCACTGAGAAGCAATGTAAGTATGCTGGGCCACTTGCTCGGTAACACCATTCGCGATGCGCATGGGGATGCGATTCTCGATAAAGTAGAAACTATTCGTAAACTCTCCAAATCCGCCCGAGCAGGCAATCAGGCAGATCGAGATAATCTGATCGAAGAAATTAAAAACCTGCCTAACGAGCAGCTTACCCCCGTTGCACGTGCATTTAACCAATTTCTCAACCTCACCAATATGGCAGAGCAATACCACACCATCTCACGTCATTGTGAGTCACATGTGTGTGAGCCGGATGCGATCAATACGCTGTTTTCTAAGCTCAGCCAAAGCAATGTCAGCAAACTCGATACAGCACAAGCCATTCGAGACTTAAACATTGAGCTGGTACTGACTGCACACCCGACAGAAATTACTCGCCGCACCATGATCAACAAATTGGTGAAGATCAATGAATGCCTATCAAAACTTGAGTTAAGCGATCTATCACCTAAAGAGCGCCATAAGACTGAGCGTCGTTTAGAGCAATTGATCGCCCAAAGCTGGCACTCTGATGTCATTCGCCAACAGCGCCCAACGCCTCTAGATGAAGCGAAATGGGGCTTTGCTGTGGTTGAAAACTCACTTTGGCAAGCCGTTCCTGAATTCCTACGTGAAATGGATGAGCGCTTAGAAAACTACCTTGGTGAAGGTCTTCCGATTGATGCGCGCCCTGTTCACTTTTCTTCGTGGATGGGTGGTGACCGAGATGGTAACCCATTTGTCACTCATACCGTCACTCGTGAAGTGTTACTGCTTTCACGCTGGAAAGCCGCTGATCTGTACCTGAACGACATCAATGAGTTGATCAGTGAACTGTCGATGACTAAGTGCAACGACGCGGTTCGAGAGCTTGCTGGTGATGATCAACATGAACCTTATCGTGGCATTTTAAAGCAACTACGTACGCTACTTAACGACACGAAAGAGATCCTTGATGCAAAAATCAATGGTCAGAAATTGGCAGTGAAAGCTCCTTTACAGCAGGTTGAACAACTTTGGCAGCCGCTCTACGCTTGCTACCAGTCTCTGCATGAGTGCGGCATGGGTGTCATTGCTGATGGCTCACTACTGGATACACTACGTCGCGTTAAAGCGTTTGGTGTTCACCTTGTCCGTCTCGACATCCGTCAAGAAAGTACACGTCACTCAGATGTACTGTCTGAGCTGACTCGCTACCTAGGGATTGGCGACTACGATCAATGGAGCGAGCAAGATAAAGTCGCTTTCCTAACTAATGAACTAAGTTCGAAGCGTCCACTGCTTCCTCTCGACTGGGAACCATCAGAACCGGTTAAAGAAGTTCTAGATACCTGTAAGATCATTGCTAGCCAATCACGTGAAGCCTTTGGAGCGTATGTGATTTCAATGGCCCGTACTGCCTCTGATGTTTTAGCTGTCCACCTGTTATTGCAAGAAGCAGGTTGCCCTTACCGTATGGATGTATGCCCTCTGTTTGAAACCCTTGATGACCTGAATAACGCAGAAGCGGTGATCAAACAATTGATGAGCATCGACCTATATCGTGGCTTCATTCAGAATCATCAGATGGTCATGATCGGCTACTCGGATTCAGCGAAAGATGCCGGCGTTATGGCAGCTGGCTGGGCTCAATATCATGCGATGGAATCATTGGTGAAAGTCGCAGAAGAGGAAGGGGTTGAGCTCACCTTATTCCACGGCCGTGGCGGCACTGTTGGCCGAGGTGGTGCTCCAGCACATGCAGCCTTATTATCTCAACCACCAAAAAGCTTGAAAGGCGGCTTACGCGTTACTGAGCAAGGGGAAATGATCCGCTTTAAGCTCGGTCTACCGGATGTTGCTGTTAATAGCTTTAACCTGTACGCCAGTGCGATTCTTGAAGCAAACTTATTGCCACCACCAGAACCAAAACAAGACTGGCGCGATCTTATGAACGTACTGTCTGAAGTCAGCTGTGAAGCTTACCGAAGCGTGGTTCGTGGTGAAGCGGATTTTGTTCCTTACTTCCGTCAAGCAACACCTGAGCTTGAACTTGGCAAACTGCCACTGGGCTCACGCCCTGCTAAACGCAACCCAAATGGTGGTGTAGAGAGTTTGCGTGCGATCCCTTGGATTTTCTCTTGGAGTCAAAACCGCTTGGTTCTACCTGCATGGCTTGGCGCAGGTGAAGCGATCCAGTATTCGATTGATAAAGGCCACCAAGCACTACTGGAAGAAATGTGTCGTGAATGGCCATTCTTCTCAACTCGCCTTGGTATGCTAGAGATGGTGTACTCGAAGTGTAACATTGAGATATCTCGCTACTATGACCAACGTCTCGCACAACCAGAACTGCTTCCATTAGGTGATCGCCTGCGTGAACAGTTGCAAAAAGACATTAAAGTTGTACTGAATGTAGAAAACAACGAGAACTTAATGCAAAGCGACCCATGGGGTAAAGAATCTATCCGTCTACGCAATATCTATGTTGAGCCACTCAACATGCTACAAGCAGAATTGTTATACCGGACACGTCAAACTGAAGAGCCTTCACCAGAGCTTGAAGAAGCCCTCATGGTGACAATCGCAGGTATCGCAGCAGGTATGCGCAATACCGGATAATCTGCTAGTAAATCAAAAAGGCTGGTGTTGTCACCAGCCTTTTTTCTATCCTGTAGCACATCTCATCATAGCAGTATGCCATTCAATGGCTTATACATGTCAGAATATAATCCTACAAACGGTACAGACTAAACCACCCCTAAAAAACAAAATACCAAAAGTATTACTTACTGAGCTTTTTGTTAGTTTTTTGATTTATTCTGTTTTTCTATTCTACTTTGTGCTTATTATTTAGATATACTAATCCACTTCTGCGGAACATTATAAAATCAACAATCCGCATATCCTCGATAACGTCTAGATCGAGATTAGGTGATAAACGGCTTTAAGGTGACATGACCAACTTTGTTGGTATGCCCAGTGATAACTGATGATTAGTGCCTTTAGAAGCACAACAGACACTCAGGCAGTTGTTAAAGTTTATTGACCTTTTGGATTGAAGACATGTCATTACCACACGTTATTCTTACAGTTCTGAGCACACGCGATGCAACTGGATACGACATCACTAAAGAGTTTTCCGCAACAATCGGATACTTCTGGAAAGCAAGCCACCAGCAAGTTTACCGTGAATTGAATAAAATGGCTCAAAATAGCTTGGTCACTTGCGTTTTAGAGCCTCAAGAAGGAAAGCCGGATCGTAAAGTTTATTCCATCACCGACGCAGGCCGCATTGCCCTAGGTGAATGGTTTGATCAACCTACAGCGCACCCAACTATACGCGATGAGTTTTCAGCAAAGCTGATGGCTTGTTCAGTTCAAGATTCTGGACCATACCGCCTACAACTCGCAGACCTTGTTGAAGAGTCCCGTAAACTCGTAAATCACTATAAAGATATTGAACTAGCGTACTACTCAACACCTGCAACACTCGACAAGCAGCAACGCTTGGAGCGTTTGACCCTTCGCCGCAATCTCCTTGCACGCCAAGCATGGATTGCATGGGCAGAAGAAGTTCTTGAAGAGCTAGAAGCATTGTCTTAATAACAGGTGCCGCTCTGCCAAGATGCAGCAGACACAACAACAAGTTTAAACCGATACATTAGTATCGGTTTTTTTATTTTTAGCGCATACAAAAACGCCAATCACAAAGGTAATTGGCGTTCGTTTATTGATTTTTTGGTGTAAATCTATATTCCATCGCCACCAATAAAGCTCTGAGAGCGACCATTGAATTGCTGGTCCATATCCAAAGAAGGCTTATCTGTTTTCGGCCTTCCGACAATCTTAGCTGGGACACCCGCCACAGTGGTATGAGGAGGGACTGGCTGAAGTACGACCGAGCAAGAACCAATCTTTGCACCCTCTCCAACTTCGATATTGCCTAAGATTTTAGCGCCAGCTCCAATCATCACCCCTTCACGGATCTTAGGATGTCGATCGCCACACTCTTTACCTGTACCACCTAGGGTCACATCTTGCAGAATTGATACATCATTTTCGACAACAGCCGTTTCACCAATCACAATCCCAGTAGCATGGTCGAGCATGATCGCGCGCCCAATACGGGCAGCTGGATGGATGTCTACCTGACAGGCGACTGAGATCTGGTTTTGCAGGTAGGTAGCCAAGGCCATACGTCCCTGCTTCCACAGCCAGTTTGCAACCCGATAGCCCTGTAGCGCATGGTAGCCCTTTAGGTAAAGTAATGGCATTGAATACATCGCAACCGCCGGGTCTCGATTCACTGTGGCACAGATATCACAAGCCGCAGCTTCGGTAATAGAGGGGTCAGAGTTAAAGGCCTCTTCCACTACTTCACGTACTGCCATCGCTGGCATTGAGGCGGTATTCAGCTTGTTAGCAAGTATGTAGCTCAAGGCCGCGGCTAGGCTGTCATGCTTAATGATGGTGGCATGATAGAAGCTCGCTAGCATCGGCTCTTGCTCAGAAAGCTCACGAGCCTCCTTCACAATCGCTTGCCAGACTTTCTGTTTCTCACAATTATTCATGTGCAATTCCCTGGATACCTAGCGATTCACCTCGACACAGGCAACCGCTAAGCCGGTTAATTATCCTTCTGCTTTCTTATCACGGGCGAGCAAATCTTGCGCTGCCATGCGAGCATCTTTTCCTTGATACAATACTTGATAGATTTGATCAACTATTGGCATCTCTACACCCATACGTTCTGCCAGCAACCATACTTCTTTGGTATTGCGATAGCCTTCGACCACCTGACCAATTTCGTCTTGAGCCGTATCGACATCTTTCCCTTGCCCTAGAGCAAGGCCAAAGCGGCGGTTACGTGATTGATTATCGGTACATGTCAGCACTAAGTCACCTAAACCAGCCATACCCATAAAGGTTTCTGGTTGAGCGCCAAGAGCGGCGCCGAGGCGGCACATTTCAGCTAGACCGCGCGTGATTAGTGCAGTACGAGCATTTGCACCAAAACCAATGCCATCAGACATTCCGGCTCCAATTGCAATCACGTTTTTCACTGCACCGCCCAATTGCATACCGGTAAAATCACTATTGGCGTAAACGCGAAATGTTTTGCTGCAATGGATTTTTTCTTGCAGATCTTTCACAAACTTATCGTCTGGCGAAGCGACAGAAATCGCCGTCGGCATACCAACTGCTAGTTCTTTTGCAAACGTTGGGCCTGACAATACGGCCAGTGAATAAGCATCTCCAATAATATCGTGTGCGACGTCTTTTAACAGGCGTCCCGTTTCCGGCTCTAATCCTTTTGTCGCCCAGCAAATTCGAGTGTCTTCACGCAGGTAAGGCTTGAGGTTATTCAGCACAATACCAAAAACGTGGCTAGGCACTACAACAAGCAGATCACGGCTTGCTTGAACTGCTTTCTCAAGGTCTGATTCAACAATCAGCGTTTCTGGGAAATCAATATCCGGCAAAAATTCATGGTTAGCGCGATCCGCTTGCAAACGCGCCATATGATCAGCTTCATGGCCCCAAATAACCACATTGGCACCATTTCGAGCTAACGAGATCGCCAAAGACGTGCCGTATGAGCCCGCCCCGATCACTGTCATCGCAATCTCTTTTCCATAGGCATTATTGGTTTGAGAATCTGTCATAGTTCCGCCCGAATTTAATCATTGTTCTTGTATTGAACTCGTTAATAAAGCTCTGAGTTCTGCATTTTGAAATCATATGGGTATATAGCTAAAGCACCTACGCAAGATGAAGTAACTTAGCTATATATTAAACAAAAAATGCACAATGCATCGGTTATTGAAGATGCTTTGTGCATTTTTATCATTGTTTACCTAACCTCAATAAACTGAAGTCAGACCCACCTTCAGCTTACGCTTCAGGTTGGCTTTCACCTTGCTCAGCTTGTTGCTGTAGGTAGTTCATGAATAGCGCGTCAAAGTTAACTGGTGCTAGGTTTAGTTGTGGGAATGTACCCTTAACCACTAGGCTAGAAATCGTTTCACGTGCATATGGGAACAGGATGTTTGGACAGAATGCACCTAGGCAATGCGCTAGCTGACCCGCTTCCATTTTCTCTGCAGTAAAGATACCGCCTTGTTGAACTTCACATAGGAATGCAGTTTCTTCTGCATTTTTCACTGTCACTGTCAGGCGTAGGATCACTTCGTAAACACCGTCACCAAGCTCACGGCTTTGAGTGTCTAAATCCAGTTTTACATCTGGATTCCACTCTTTTTGGAACATTACTGGTGAGTTAGGTGCTTCGAAAGAAACGTCTTTCAGGAAGATGCGTTGAATTGCAAATTGTTGTGCTTCTTGTTGTGGTGCTGCTTCAGCCATTTTTGAATCCTTTATTCCGTAAAATACAGTCTGATGTGAGACTAACTGAGAGAGGCGGTGGAAACGAATAGTTCACTAATTTTCGTGCTCAGTTTCACAACTCATTGGACTTAAGCGCTGCTTTTTTACTCAGCGCCTAATCTCTCGCCTCATCAATGGTTATTTCTTACCACGAACAAGTGGCAGGTTCGCTTCATTCCAAGCGATTAGACCATTTTTCAACAGGTTCACTTTTTCAAAACCCGCTTTTGCTAGCAGGTTAGCGCTTTCTTGAGCTGTTTGACCTGTTTTGCATACCACAATGATTGGGTCAGATTTACGGTTTTCAAGGGCACCAAAGCTACCTGCTTTGATATCCGAAGGTAAAATGTGAACTGCATCGGTAATATGTCCTTTGCGGAACTCATCTTTAGCGCGGATATCCACAACAACACCATTTTCACGGTTCATCAACTGAGTGGTTTCGGAAGCACCGATTTCTTTGTAAGCGGCAGTCGACGATTTGAAAATATTCATGATAAGGGCAACAAGTAGGCCAACCCATACCAAAGATAAAATCATGTTTTGTTGGAAAAACTCAATGTATTCTTGCATATCCTGTGCTCTTGCAGTGTTTGTCGTTAAAAATCGGACGATAAAATCAGTCAAGAAGTATAACGGGGATAGGCGGCAGAGGCTATAGCGTCAATGATAACTAGATGTAAATCTCGTGACCTAAGTAGCGTCTCGCTTCAGTTAATGCATTGATAGCCGTGACTTGTTTCGCTCTATGAGGCCAAACTAGCGATAAAACGCATCTAAGGTTGCAATAAAGGTACTCTTCTCAGATTGAGGTAACGCGTTGATCCCAGCAGCCGCTTTACGTCCTCCACCCGTTGCAAATTGGCTGCACACTTCATCGGCTCCAATGCGGTTATTTAACGGAGCACGCACACTCACGGTATAGTCAGCTTGACTTGGGTTTAGCGTCATCACTGCATGCGCCTGAGATGGCGATTGGTTAGCAAGTTCATTGCCATAAACACCACTGATGCGGCGTGCCCATGCTTCACACGGCAGCTCATAAACAGTTGCAGCCTGAGATTGATGAATGGGTTTTAACGCTGCCACTTGTTGGTAATCGTCTTGGTAGCCACGCTGAAGTTGATAAAACGGCGACTGTTGATCAGAGCGCAGAGCAAATGGGTCTGGGTAGTTCAATAGCTGAAGAAACAGCTCTGCAGGCGCAATGCGCAGATCATCCAGTGTGGCCCCATAACCATTGTAGTTAATCAATACACCTAGCTGCTGTAAAAACGCCGTCTCAGCCTGACTTAGATGATGCTTTTGTGCCAGTGTCTCTGCCACACGATTTAGGTTATCACCAAAAGCCGCGGCAATGGCCCAGCGGACATATTGGCTATTCAGTTTCTCGTTAATCAAGAGACTCGTACACACTTCTGCATCGAGGTTGATCAATGCTTCAAGCGAGTTAGAACTCGGCAGCTCACCACTACGGTGATGATCGCAATAAAAAACCGGAACCGAGCCAGCAAGTAACGTATCCAACGCCTCTCGGTTCTTTTCCATCGAAATATCAAGCACCGTCACTGAGGAGGCATCACCCGCATCAACAACGTGCTCAAGCAACTTAATGTCACGCTTTACACCCGTGATCAGCTGACTCTCTCTCGGCTGTGCCAAGCGCAGTTGTAATAGCGCGATGATGCCATCAGCGTCTCCATTGAATACATCGTAATGCATGATTATCCCTTGTTTTATGTTCCTATCGGTCACAATCCCTTGCCGGTTGCATTACGCATCATATCGTTAAACCAAGTCACGAATTAGATCGCTATGGCATAAGCCATGGTAAAAAGATGTAACCCATGACAGATAACGCCTTTACTGATTTTTAACTAACAAGTCATGCTCTTGGAAATGGAAACGCCGTGACTTGGTCAATATGTTCACAACCTAATGCCAACATAATTAAGCGATCAATACCTAGTGCGACGCCTGCACACTCAGGCAACCCCGCCTCCAGAGCTGAAATCAAATGATGGTCAATCGGCTGAGGTTTTAAACCCATTTCGAGACGCTTGCTATTGTCTTGTTCAAAACGCATGAGCTGTTCTTGCGGGTTGTCTAACTCATGGAAACCGTTAGCCAGTTCAATGCCTTTGAAATACACCTCAAAACGATCCGCTACGCGATGATCGTGCGGGTTGATTTTCGCGAGTGCCGCTTGTGATGCTGGAAAATCATAAACAAATGCCGGCATCTGTTGGCCTATCTTGCTTTCAACACCCATGCTAAATAGCAACTGCAGCAAGGTATCACGATCTTCTTCGGGCTCAGCGATATCACTCAGCCCGAGCTTGTCAGCAACAGATTTTAGCTCTTGCATTGAACCTTTTAATGGACACACACCGAGCACATCAATAAAAGCTTGTTGGTAAGTCATGCGCTGCGCTGCGCCACATTGCAGCACCAATTGCAGCAGTTCATCCATCTCATCCATCAATTTATGGTGGTCAAAACCAACTCGATACCACTCAAGCATGGTGAATTCCGGATTATGATGGCGACCATTCTCTTCATTACGAAAAGCTTTGTTGATTTGATAGATGCAACCACTGCCTGCGGCAAGCAAGCGCTTCATATGAAATTCAGGGCTAGTCATTAAAAATAACTTGCTGCCATCAGCATAGCCCGGGCCAACAAATTCCGTCTGAAAAGTATGCAGATGAATATCCGTCACGGTTGCATGGCTCATCGCTGGTGTATCCACTTCCAATACATCACGTTCATGGAAAAATTGACGAATGGCGCGAAGTAAACTTGCGCGCTGTTTTAGCTGCTCAGTCGTTGCGGTCGGCTTCCAGTTCATATCAGGCATTTTGATGCATCTTTATCATAGAGAAGAAGCGCACATTGTAGCGCTAGAAAAGGGAGAAACAATCCCAGCTCAAAAACACCAACTGGGTTGTTGAATTGTTACGCTTGATAAATCCAATGAGTGGTCATGACGCAAGCTATTGATTCGTTAAATTCCCTATAGATTCAGAGGGTAGACAGTAGAATCATCTATTGTTGCAATGCCGTGACTGCAATCACATAACCTAGAAAATCTATGCTCTCGTTTGCATTTCCGCTGCAAAAACCTAAATACATCAATTTTTCCTAAAAGCAGCTCTTCTACACTAGTTCTACCACTTTTGGGGAGAGTCCCCGACTAACTATAACAAGCGGATAATTCCGCACACTCACTGGAGGATAACTGTGCAAACTATCACCACAGATATCGCAGTCATCGGCGCAGGCGGCGCTGGTCTTCGTACTGCTATTGCAGCGGCTGAAGCAAACCCGGACTTAGAAGTAGCGCTTATTTCGAAAGTTTACCCAATGCGTTCTCACACGGTCGCAGCGGAAGGTGGCTCAGCAGCAGTTATCAAGGATGAAGATAGCTTAGACAATCACTTCAACGATACCGTTGGCGGTGGTGACTGGCTATGTGAACAGGATGTTGTTGAATATTTCGTTGAGAATGCAACTCGCGAAATGATCCAGATGGAACAATGGGGCTGCCCATGGAGCCGTAAAGAAAACGGTGAAGTCAACGTACGTCGCTTCGGCGGTATGAAAGTCGAGCGTACTTGGTTCGCTGCTGATAAAACTGGTTTCCACATGCTTCATACGTTGTTCCAAACGTCAATGAAGTACGACAACATCAAACGCTTTGATGAATATTTTGTGGTCGATCTGTTGGTTGATGAAGGCGAAGTTCAAGGCCTTATCGCTATCCACATGTCTGAAGGTGAGCTGGTAACCATCAAAGCGAAATCGGTTGTGCTAGCAACAGGTGGCGCAGGTCGCGTTTACCACTGTAACACCAACGGCGGTATCGTAACGGGCGACGGCATGGCGATGGCGTACCGTCACGGCGTTCCTCTACGTGATATGGAATTCGTTCAGTACCACCCAACGGGTCTTCCAGGCACAGGCATTCTGATGACCGAAGGTTGTCGTGGTGAAGGCGGTATCATCGTCAACAAAAATGGCTACCGTTACCTACAAGATTACGGCATGGGCCCAGAGACTCCAGTGGGTCAACCTAAGAACAAATACATGGAACTGGGTCCTCGTGACAAAGTTTCTCAAGCTTTCTGGCATGAGCAACAGAAAGGCAACACCATCAAACACCCTCTTGGTGACGTGGTGCATCTAGACCTTCGCCACCTAGGTGAAGAGTACCTACAAGAGCGTCTACCGTTCATCTGTGAGCTTGCGAAAGCATACGTGAACGTTGACCCTGCAAAAGAGCCAATTCCAATTCGTCCAACGGTTCACTACACCATGGGTGGTATTGAAACCAACGGCGAGTGTGAAACTCGCATTAAAGGTCTGTTCGCAGTGGGCGAATGTGCGTCCGTTGGTCTTCACGGTGCAAACCGTCTAGGTTCTAACTCACTGGCTGAGTTCGTGGTATTCGGTCGCGTTGCCGGTGAACAAGCCGTGAAACGCGCAGCAGAATTCAAAGGCTGGAACGAAGAGTCTATCGCGACTCAAGTGAAAGCCGTTGAAGAGCGCATTGCTGCTCTGATGAACCAAGAAGGTGAAGAAAACTGGGCTGATATCCGTACTGAAATGGGTCACACCATGGAAGCGGGTTGTGGTATCTACCGCCAGGAAGACTTGATGCAAGCAACCATCGAGAAAATCACTGAGCTGAAAGAGCGTTACAAGAAAATCAGCATCAAAGATAAAGGCAAAGTATTCAACACTGACCTTTTGTACGCGATCGAAGTCGGTTACGGCCTAGAAGTGGCAGAAGCAATGGTTCACTCTGCAATTCTACGTAAAGAATCTCGTGGTGCGCACCAGCGTCTAGACGATGGTTGTACCGAACGTGACGACGTGAACTTCCTCAAACACTCTCTTGCTTTCTACCAACCAGAAGCGGCACCAAGCATTGACTACAGCGGTGTAACCATCACTAAGTCACAGCCAAAAGCACGTCTATATGGTGAAGCGGCAGAAAAAGCAGCTGCTGAAGAAGCGGCTAAAGCGGCGCAAGAGAATAACGCAGAGGAGCAAGCATAATGTCAGCAAACCGCATTCAGAAAGTGGAGATTCTGCGTTACGACCCAGAGCAAGACGCAGAACCACATTTTCAAACCTTTGAAGTACCGTTTGATGAAACCATGTCAACGCTCGATGCGTTGGGCTACATCAAAGATAACCTTGATAAAGATCTGTCTTACCGCTGGTCTTGTCGTATGGCGATCTGTGGTTCTTGCGGCATTATGGTAAACGGCGTGCCTAAGCTTGCTTGTAAGAGCTTCCTACGTGATTACCCAAATGGTGTGAAGATCGAACCGTTAGCAAACTTCCCAATTGAGAAAGACTTAATTGTCGACATGACGCCATTCATTGAGCGCCTAGAAGCGATCAAGCCTTACATCATTGGTAATGACCGTAAACCAGAAGACGGCACCAACCTGCAAACGCCAGAACAAATGGCGAAATACAAGCAGTTCGCTGGTTGTATCAACTGTGGCCTGTGCTACGCGGCATGTCCTCAGTTTGGTCTAAACCCAGAGTTCATCGGTCCTGCTGCGCTAACACTAGCACACCGTTACAACCTTGATAGCCGTGACAACGGTAAAGCTGAGCGTATGAACCTAATCAACGGTGAAAACGGCGCTTGGGGTTGTACCTTTGTGGGTTACTGCTCTGAAGTCTGCCCGAAAAATGTGGACCCTGCGGCTGCAGTTAACCAAGGCAAGATTGAGTCTTCAATGGACTTTGTTATCGCCATGCTTAAGCCTGACGGCACACCAGCAAAAGAGGAGGCATAAGGATGAGTAACCGTAAACCCTACGTTCGTGAAGTAAAACGTACTTGGTGGAAAGATCATCCATTCTACCGCTTTTACATGCTGCGTGAAGCAACCGTGCTTCCATTGATCCTATTCACTATTTTCCTGACTTTCGGTTTAGGCTCGTTAGTGAAAGGTCCTGAAGCGTGGCAAGGTTGGTTAGACTTCATGGCTAACCCTATCGTGATCGCAATTAACATCGTCGCGTTAGCGGGCAGTTTGTTCCATGCTCAAACATTCTTCAGCATGATGCCTCAGGTAATGCCAATGCGCCTGAAAGGTAAACCAGTAGATAAGAAGCTTATCGTACTTGCTCAATGGGCAGCGGTTGCTTTCATTTCTCTGATTGTTCTTGTTGTTGTGTAAGGAGTTCGAACGATGAATACGAATTACAAAGTAGACCGAGCTCCTAAACGCTCTGATGAACCGGTATGGTGGGGTCTGTTTGGGGCTGGCGGTAGCTGGTTCGCTATGATCACACCAGTCACTATTTTGGTGCTTGGTATCTTAGTACCTATGGGTGTAATTGATGCTGAGGCGTTGAGCTACGAACGCGTCACTGATTTTGCTACGAGCATTATTGGCGCACTGTTTATCATTGGTACGCTCGCGCTACCAATGTGGCATGCGATGCACCGTGTACACCATGGCATGCACGATCTTAAGTTCCACACTGGTATTGCAGGTAAAATTGCGTGCTACGCATTTGCCGGCCTTATCTCTGCACTGGCGGTGATCTTTATCTTTATGATCTAAGCTCAAGTGCCACGCATAAAAAAAGTCCTCCCAATTGGGAGGACTTTTTTGTTCACGTTTACAATAAGTTCTGTTTCTTTGCCATCTGATGAGCAACTTTAGGTGCCATCCACAATGACGGTAAAATAATGAAAGACGCAGGCACTGCCGTGATCACAATAAACGATTGAAGTGCAGAAATCCCTCCCTCTCCCATCGAAATCAACACAATGGCAACCGCCCCCATCACAATCCCCCAGAATGAGCGGATCAATGCATTTGGTCGGCTAGTACCGGTCATTACTACGCTGATGGTGTACGTCATCGAGTCACCAGTGGTGACAATAAAGGTCGTGGTTAAAATCAGAAATAGGATCGAAACCAACAGTGAAAATGGCAATTGCTGGGTGATAGCCAATAACGCGCCTGGCAAGTTAAAACCTTCAAAGCCAGCTTTAATGCTACCCGGGTTAGCTAACTCAAATGCTAGCCCACTGCCCCCAACAATGCTGAACCAAAAGCAAGTGATCAATGGAGCCGCAATACTAATGGCTAAAATTAACTGTCGAATGGTTCGACCTCGTGAAATTCTTGCAATAAAAATCGCCATCATCGGCGCATAACCAATGAACCATCCCCAGAAGAAAACCGTCCACCAGCCAAGCCATTCCGTATCACCACGATATAAAGACATCGGAACGAAATTATCGATCATACGACCAACGCCTTGAATATAACCATCAACAATGAAATTAGTCGGTCCGGCTATCAGCATAAAGATCACCAACGCCAATGACAGCATGATGTTATAACGACTGACAATCTGGATGCCTTTACTCAAACCACTCAGCGCAGACAAGGTATAGATTGCCATTGCAAACAACACCACCACGATTTGGGTCGTTAGCTCATCCGGGATCCCGAACAATGCATTCAGAGCGTAGCTGATTTGTAAGCCAAGAAAGCCGATTGGTCCGATGGTTCCGGCAGCCACTGCGATAATACTTAACGCATCCACCGCATTGCCGAGCCACCCATGCAGCGCACGTTGACCAAACACAGGATACAGTAAAGTTCGTGGCTTTAGAGGTAAGCCTTTCTCGTAATGAAGGTACATCAAGACGATGGAAGAAAGTGAGCCAAGCACCGCCCAAGCAAGAAATCCCCAATGCATAAACGACTGAGACAATGCATTAATCGCCATCTCACGAGGCGTATCATTACCATAAATTGGTGGTGCAGAGACATAGTGGGCGATCGGCTCAGCTGCTGCCCAAAAAACACCGCCTCCAGCCAGAAGCGTACAAAGCAGGATAGACAGCCACTTAAAGGTTTCCACCTCGGGAGTATCAAGCCCCCCAAGACGCACGTAACCCGTCTGCCCTAAAGCAATACATAATCCAATCACAAAATTAACCAGCAGCAAGATCTGCCAGTAACCACCGAAATATTGAGTCGCATAGCCAAAGCCGCTATTCACGAGTGATGTCAGCAGCTCTGCATCAAACAGGGCAAGTAAAACAAAAAGAGAAAGAAAGCTACCACTGAGCCACAATACCGGATTAGAGAGCTCTAATTGCGAGCGGATATTTTTTTTCGTGGAAGGATCACAAGGAGTTGTCGAATTATCGACATCAGAAACGCAGGAAGTCCCTGCCGCCAAACTGGCTCTAGACATTAGAGTCTCGCTTTTCATGGCCCGAAAATCGGGTTAGGCGTATTTACCTCTCAAACCTATCAAGAATGTGAGGACGATCATAAAAGCGAGCCATCATACAGAGAAAAATGCTACTTGCACACTACATTATCGATGTTTTTATATACAGATAGTTCTGATGCAAAACAAAAAACCATTCACTCCTGCTCTAGCAAAACAAAATAAAAATAGTAAAAACAGCGTGTTATATCACAGCAATAAAAAAGCCCGCTCGATTGAGCGGGCTTTAAAAATTACATTGAACTCTAAAGAATAAAGCGGCTTAAATCTTCATCTTCAATCGTGTCACCAAGTTTCGCTTTCACGTACTCAGCATCAATCGTTAGCTTAGAACCCGCTTTATCCGTCGCTTCAAATGAGATCTCATCCATTAAGCGCTCCATCACCGTATGCAGACGACGCGCACCGATGTTTTCTGTCGTTTCATTAACGGTCCATGCAGCTTCCGCGATCTGAGTGATACCTTCTTCAGTAAATTCGATATCCACTTCTTCCGTCTTCATTAACGCAACATATTGCTCAGTCAGAGAAGCTTTTGGTTCAGTCAGAATGCGTTTAAAGTCATTGCTTGATAGCGCTTCAAGTTCAACACGAATTGGCAGGCGACCTTGCAGCTCAGGGATCAAGTCAGACGGTTTCGCCACTTGGAATGCACCAGATGCAACAAATAGGATGTGATCCGTTTTCACCATACCGTGCTTCGTTGATACCGTGCTGCCTTCAATTAACGGCAGTAAGTCACGTTGAACACCTTCACGAGAAACATCAGGACCCGAGCTTTCACCGCGCTTACAGATCTTATCGATTTCATCGATAAAGACGATACCGTTGTTTTCCACATTGAAAATCGCTTGCTCTTTCAGCTCTTCCTGATTCACTAGCTTCGCCGCTTCTTCCTCAGTCAAAGCCTTAAAGGCTTCTTTGATTTTCATTTTGCGCTTTTTCTTGGTATCGCCTGCAAGATTTTGGAACATACCTTGAAGCTGGTTGGTCATTTCTTCCATACCAGGAGGTGCCATGATCTCTACGCCCATTTGCGGCGCAGCAACATCGATTTCAATCTCTTTGTCGTCTAGCTTACCTTCACGTAGCTTCTTACGGAAAACCTGACGCGTGTTTGATGAGCTTTCATCTTGTTGCTCATTCTGACCCCAAGCATCACGTGCTGGCGGCAGTAGCGCATCAAGAATGCGCTCTTCAGCTTGCTCTTCAGCGCGGAATTTCACTTTTTCCATCGCTTGTTGGTGCGTCATTTTAATCGCGACATCAGTTAGATCGCGGATAATGGTTTCCACTTCCTTACCCACATAACCGACTTCTGTAAACTTGGTCGCTTCCACTTTGATAAACGGAGCATTCGCCAGTTTAGCCAAACGACGAGCAATTTCTGTTTTACCCACACCCGTTGGACCAATCATTAGAATATTCTTTGGCGTAACTTCGACACGCAAGCTCTCTTCAAGCTGCATACGACGCCAGCGGTTACGCAGCGCGATCGCTACAGAACGCTTTGCATTTTCTTGACCAATGATATGGCGGTTAAGCTCATGAACAATTTCGCGAGGAGTCATTTCAGACATAATTCAATTCCTTAAATTCGATTAGCACTATCTTTGCTTTTTAGCCGTTACTTACTCTGCTTGAGCAGCCGGGATTTCTAGTTCTTCGATAGTGTGGTGATGGTTGGTGAATACACAGATATCACCAGCAATGGTCAGTGATTTCTCGGCGATCTCACGAGCGTCTAATTCTGTATTTTCAAGCAATGCAGTTGCTGCCGCTTGAGCGAAGTTGCCCCCTGAGCCGATTGCAATCAAATCATTTTCAGGCTGAACTACATCGCCATTACCGGTAATGATCAAAGATGCCGTTTCATCCGCGACAGCCAGTAGTGCTTCCAATTTACGCAGCGCACGATCACTACGCCAATCTTTGGCCAGTTCAACCGCCGCTTTAGTTAGGTGGCCTTGATGCATTTGTAGCTTGCTTTCAAACTTCTCAAACAGTGTGAAAGCGTCGGCGGTACCACCAGCAAAACCCGCTAGAACTTTATTGTTGTACAAGCGACGCACTTTACGCGCATTACCTTTCATCACGGTATTACCCAGCGATACTTGTCCATCACCTGCGATGACAACTTTGTTATTTCGACGTACAGATACAATAGTAGTCACGAGTCGACCTCTTAATTTGTTTTCACTTTGGAGTTAAAAACTATATGAGGATGACAGCGCAAAAAATCAAGGGGGAAGGATACGCAGCCTCTAGAGGAGTCATCTGGCGTCGCGCAATAAGATGAATAAAAAAACGGACTCCGAAGAGTCCGTTTTGAATAGGAGATTACTGATCTTTCCAAATGGCACAAGGCTCAATCTTAGCGCGCTGAAGCTTGTGTTTATCTCGCTCGGCATCACGCTTAAATTTATATGGCCCAAGCACTACACGGTACCAGCTGCTGTCTTCTTTTTTACGAATGTGGCTCTTGATCCCTTGGAAGGCAATCAATGCTTTTCTCTCTTCAGCTTGCTGCTTATTCTTATAAGCACCGCACTGCATGATATATGGGATATCTGAGACCACTTGCTCTTTCGCCTTCACCTCAACCTGACGATTTGGCAAGGTGTCGACGTAATCCCACTTCTCTTCTGGTGGAGGTGGAATCACTTTTTCTGGCTTAGGTTTCGGTTTTGAAACAGGCTCGGTTTCAGCAACAGGTGCTGGCGGCTCAGGATCCTGACTTAAGGTGTATAAACCATAACCAAACACACCGACCAAAGAGATCGCTAACAGACCGCTACGCCAAGGTTTGCGACGTGGGGCTTGTTTCTTTTTCTTCGCAGGCGGCTTGCTGTTACCGCGACCGCGCCTTACATAATCTTTATTTGCCACTAGTTTACGTCTGAGTAAAAAACACTGCTACACATGTTAATGCAGATTGCTCAGGGATTACAGAGCTGATATGGAAGCGGCGCATCAAAATGCGCCGCTGAATCTTTTTTGATTAAATCACACGAGGAGGTGCTGCACTTTCGCGCACCACTAAACTGGTTTCGAGCAAACGAGAGCCAGCACGAACATCATGACCACGTAAAAGCTCCAACATCATCAGCATCGCCTGACGGCCAATTTCATAACGAGGTTGGGAAATAGTGGTTAGCGGTGGATCGCAATATTGCGCAAAATGAATATCATCAAAGCCCACCACTGAAAGATCTTGAGGCACGCGCAATCCTAACTTCTTCGCTTCTTGAATCGCACCAATGGCCATCGCGTCATTGTGACAGAAAATAGCCGTTGGCGGCTCTGGTAAAGCTAACAAGTGACGCACCGCTTTGGCACCGTCTTCAAAAGAGAAGTTACCGTACGTGCAGTACGTTGGATTCATGGTAATACCAGCGCGGCGCAGCGCCTGCTGGTATCCCTGATGACGGAATTGGCATAGTACCGCTGACTCAGGCCCAGAAAGCTGAGCCACACGTTTGTGGCCAAGTTGAGTTAAGTAATTGACCGCTTCAAATGCTGATGTGAGATTATCAATATGGACGGTAGGCAGCTCCAGTTCAGGGGCAAACTCACACGCCATCACCATTGGTGGCAGGTTCTTTTGCTCTGGTTTGCTGACATCAAAAGGTAGATCGGTTCCCAGTAGCAGCATGCCATCAGATTGTTTGGTAAAGACGAGGTTCACAAATGAACTTTCTCGCTTTTTTTGCTGACCGCTATCACCAAGTAACACAATGTAGCCGTGTTCCATGGCAGCATCTTCAATACCGCGAATAATTTCCGTGTAATAAGGATCACAAATATCAGGAATGATAGCGATGATCGTTTTTGATTCATTCCGGCGCAAGTTACGCGCCAAAGAGTTTGGTGAATAGCCAGCTTCTAACACAGCATCTTCTACTCGCTTTCTGGTAGCAGAAGAGACTTTTTCCGGATTCATCAGCGCTCTAGATACTGTCGCTGTTGAGACTCCTGCGAGCTGGGCAACATCCTTCATTGTCGCCATAAAAAAATAACCCTCTTAATTTCCCAATACGGCAGCACCTGCCACCCAAACTAATCAATGAAAAGTGATGAGTTCAAACCCACTCTAATTGTGTTCGACCACTAATAAGCAATCGTTTACTTTATCGAGATACCGTACATGTTTTGTACTAGCGCCCCTAGTTTATTCATTTCGAAACATAAAGTTACGGGGAGATTAACAAAAATTGCGTCGCAAGTGAGATATCAATCACAAATAAATGAAAAATGCCCGAAATCGAGCCCTAGCGACTTTCATCACTTCATTAGCTCAAATCTTGCGGTTCAATATCTAATGACCAACGCACTTTCTTTGCATCCGGTAGCATCTGGATAACAGGCCTCGCACTGGTCAGTAATTTTTGCATCAACGAACGATTTTGCGTTTGCAATAACAACTGCCAGCGGAATTTGCCTGCCCGTTTGGCGAGTGGTGCTGGCGTGGGCCCGAGCACCATACAGGCATCATCAAACAAAGGATGGGACTCTAAGGTATGGCGGACTTGACGTAGGAACGCTTCCACCAATGGCGACTGGTTCGCCTCGGCACGAAATAACGTTAAGAAAGTATAAGGAGGTAACATGGCCAGTTGACGCTCTTGCAATGCCGTTTCAGCAAATGAACGGTAGCTTTTATTCAGCAATGCCTGCAATAAACTATGTTCTGGGTGATGCGTCTGCAGTACCACTTCTCCTGGCTTACTGGCACGACCGGCTCGCCCCGCAACCTGAATAAACAGTTGCGCTAACCGCTCCGATGCTCTGAAGTCACTGCTGTATAATGAGCCATCGACATCCAACAGAGCCACCAACGTCACATTGGGAAAATGGTGCCCTTTTGCCAGCATCTGAGTACCGATCAAAATTTGATACTCCCCTTTGCGTATCGCACTCAATGCACTTTCGAGGCTGCCTTTTCTACGGGTACTGTCACGATCGATTCGCACCGTTTTGTATTCTGGGAACAAGCTCTCTAGCTGATTCTCCAACTGTTCGGTTCCCACCCCAACCGTCACTAAATTGGTAGAACCACATCCCTGACACTGGTGAATAATGGGTTGCTGGGAACCACAATGATGGCAGCGGATTTCATTCGAGTATTGATGGTAGGTGTAATAAGCATCACAGCGTTTACATTCTGCAATCCAGCCACATTCATGACACATTAAAGCGGGAGAGAACCCCCGGCGGTTTAGGAACAACATCACCTGATTACCCGCCTTGAGATGACGACGCATTTCTGCAATCAACGGCGCAGATAAACCGCTTTCGAGATACATGCCTTTAACGTCTAAAACTTTATTCGTGGTTGGTACCGCGACACCGGCGCGCTGGGTTAAGTGCAGATGATGGTATTTGCCGCTCAAAGCATTGTGCAACGTTTCTAACGCAGGCGTGGCAGAGCCCAATACAATTGGGATTTGCTCTTTGTTTGCCCGCATCACGGCCACATCTCTGGCGTGATAGCGCAGACTGTCTTGCTGTTTATAAGAGGCATCATGCTCTTCATCAACAATGATAATGCCTAAATCAGCAAAAGGGGTGAGCAAAGCAGAACGGGTACCAATCACGATGCCAGCTTGCCGATCACGAGCACATAACCAAGCATTCAAACGCTCGGTATCATTCAACCCGGAATGAATCACTTCCACGGGAACAGAAAAGCGGCTTCGAAAGCGGTTGATGGTTTGGGGCGTTAAGCCAATCTCGGGTACCAAAATAAGCGCTTGTCGCCCTTTCTCTAAAACTGGTTTGATTAAGTTGAGGTAGACTTCGGTTTTGCCCGATCCCGTCACCCCTTCCAACAAGTAACAACCAAAGCCATCTTGGCTATTTACACTGGCAATGGCGACTGCTTGTTCTTGGTTCAGCTTAGGTTTATCAACGTCAGCTTCCACCTGAGCGGGCCAGCGTTGACGAGTAGGCTTCTTGTCTACCGATTCGATCCAGCCTTTTTCTTGCAAGGTTTTCAGTACATTTGTAGTAATTTCTTCATCAATAAAAGTTTGATGCGCGACAGGCCCATGTTCGAGAAGATGCATCACTTTCGCTTGCTTTACCGCACGACCAAACCCTTGCATCAATTGATCGCGTCCCGTCGTCGTCAATTGCCATTCAACCAAGGTGGCAAAATCCGCGGATTTCCCTTTCCGTAATGCTGCTGGCATCGCATTGCACAGCGTTTCCCCAAGTGGGTATTGGTAAAACAGACTGCACCATTGCAACAAACTGTAGAGCTTGTCAGGCCAAAGCGGCGCACTATCCAGTACATGTTTGATTGGTTTAAGCTGTTCAACAGGAAAATCTGACTGATGAACCAGCGATACAACGATCCCAACTAAAGTCTGGCGACCAAAAGGCACTGATACACGTCCACCAATAATAGGAAATTGAGATGACGGGATCAGGTAGTCGAATTGCTTATCTAAAGGGACAGGCAAGGCAACGCGAGCTATGGTTGGTCGCATAAGAATCGCTTAACTCATTACTATATTTACGAAAACACAGTCTAATGGATTGATGGCGCCGTGTGAAAATAAAATTTGGTGAAAAAAGTGGCGAAATAATTAGCAAATTGGTTGATCGAATCACCATGATTCATTACTATATCGCGCCTTAGTGATATGGCTTGCTGTTTTTTAAACCAGAAAGCGGTATCACGATGCTATTTTTTATTAACTACGTGTGGTGTCCGGCTGAGATTCGGATAGCGACACGGCCTGAATTTGAGGTTTTCCCATGAAAGTAGGTATTCACCCAGAATACAAAGCAGTTAACGCAACTTGTTCTTGCGGTAACTCTTTTGAGTTCAAATCAACTCTAGCTAAAGAGTCTATCCACCTAGACGTGTGTGACAAATGTCACCCATTCTACACTGGTAAGCAACGTATCGTTGATACAGGCGGCCGTGTTGATCGCTTCAACAAGCGTTTCGGTGCTCTATCAAGCAAGAAATAATTTCTGCTTTATAGCTAAAATTGAAAAGGACGCTACGGCGTCCTTTTTTGATCCCTATATCACTCATTTCTTTCTCACTTTCCCCTCGCCCATCATCCAATCGCAATAAATCTGGTCTAATCTGTAGAGAGTCTGCGCATTTTGCTGATATGAGTCGCATTCTTACCTTTGCAGCTTGACTGGCTTCTACTAGAATGAACTCCCTTGTTAATCATAAAGTCAAACGAGTACCCACATCTATGTCCGATGACAACCACCAAGAACTGAGCCCAGAAGAACAATTCCGCCAACAGGCTCTGGATTACCATGCTTACCCAACCGCGGGTAAGATTGCCGTTGAACTGACCAAGCCTGCTGAAACAGCGAATGATCTGGCATTGGCGTATAGCCCAGGCGTTGCTGAGCCAGTGCGTGAAATCGCACAAAATGCAGATAACGTCTATAAGTACACGGCGAAAGGTAACATGGTTGCAGTGATCTCAAATGGTACTGCGATTCTTGGTCTCGGCAACCTTGGACCACTGGCATCAAAACCAGTGATGGAAGGCAAATCGCTATTATTTAAGCGCTTTGCAGGTCTAGACTCGATTGACATTGAAGTTAAGCACCGCACTATCGATGAGTTCGTCGATACCGTCGCTAACATTGCAGACACGTTTGGTGGCATTAACCTCGAAGACATCAAAGCACCAGATTGTTTTGAAATTGAAAAGCGTTTGATTGAACGCTGCGATGTCCCTGTTTTCCATGACGACCAGCACGGTACAGCGATCGTTACGGCAGCAGGTATGCTTAATGCTATTGAGCTTCAGGGTAAAAAGCTTGAAGAAGCAACGATCGTCTGTTTAGGTGCTGGTGCAGCAGCCGTGGCATGTATGGAGCTACTGATTAAGTGTGGCGCAATGCGTGAAAAAATCTACATGCTTGACCGTAAAGGTGTTATCCACACTCGCCGCGATGACTTGAACGAATACAAACAACTATTTGCGAACAACACAGACAAACGCACACTGGAAGATGTCATTGAAGGTGCCGATCTGTTGTCCAAATCTGCTTCCAGCCGAAGCTTTGAAGCTGATGGCGGACAAACCAGTCGTCTTCGCCTGCTCAAACCCAGATCCAGAGATCAAACCAGAACTGGCACACGAAGTACGTGATGACTTGATTATGGGAACAGGCCGCTCAGACTATCCAAACCAAGTGAATAATGTATTGTGCTTCCCATTCATCTTCCGCGGTGCATTGGATGTTCGTGCCAGTGAAATTAATGATGAGATGAAACTCGCTGCAGTTGATGCGATCCGTGAGCTAGCGAAAGAAGCCGTTCCTGCTGATGTACTCAAAGCTGCTGGGGTTGATAAACTGGAATTTGGTCCGGGTTACATCATTCCAAAACCAATGGACCCACGCTTACTGCCACGTGTGGCTAAAGCCGTCGCACAAGCCGCGGTTGATTCAGGTGTGGCTCGAATTGAGATGCCAGAAAACTACATGGCATGAATTATCTCAATAAAAAACCGCTGATAGTCTCAGCGGTTTTTTATTGTTCTTATCGATAGACAAGACATCGGCTTCCAGCGAAAAACGGTGCGTATTGTTAGTTATTCTTCATCGAACGCTTCAAACTCAATGCCCATCTCGGTCATCAGTTTCTTCACTTCTGCCGGAATATCGTCTGGACGATCTTTACGTAAATCTTCATCCGTTGGCAGTGGCTGACCCGTGTAGGCATGTAAAAACGCTTCACATAACAACTCGCTGTTTGTCGCGTGGCGCAAATTATTGATCTGACGGCGAGTACGCTCATCAGTTAGCACCTTCAGCACTTTCAAAGGAATAGAAACAGTAATTTTTTTCACCTGTTCACTTTTCTTACCATGCTCCGCGTATGGGCTTATATATTCCCCATTCCAATCAGCCATTGCGCACCTTCATTATCATCAGTTATATAAAAATCACAAACCGAGATTTTAGCGGGATCTAAGGCTATAAGCAAAGACATATAGACGTCTAGAAGTGTTGACGTCTTCATTTTTGAGAAGTAAAGTTGTGAGATAAGGATTAAGAATACGTGATTTGCTGTTAACAGGTATAACCAAATTCAGCAAAGTTGCAACGTATTACTGTTTAAAAATCACCACAGTTCGAAAGGAAACATCTATGAGCACCCGCAAACCAGCCACTATCGCGGTACGTACTGGTATCGAGTCCGACACTCAACATCATGCCGTTGTGCCACCTATTTACCTCTCGACAAATTATGGATTTCCCGCCTTTGGTGAAGTGCCGACATACGATTACACCCGCTCGGGTAACCCCAATCGTGGCCTGTTAGAAACCGCTTTGTTTGAGCTGGAGTCAGGTAAAGGCGCCGTGGTAACCAATTGTGGAACCTCTGCCTTAAACTTGTGGGTCTCCGCCTTTCTTGGTCCTGACGATCTGATCGTCGCACCTCACGACTGCTACGGTGGCACATACCGCCTGTTCAATACACGCTCACAAAAAGGTGACTTTAAGGTCTTGTTTGTTGATCAATCAGATGAACAAGCATTCGAAGCCGCTATTGCTCTTAAACCTAAATTGATTTTACTTGAAACCCCTTCCAACCCTTTGGTGCGCGTTGTCGATATCGCGAAAGTATGCGAGCAAGCCAAACAAGTTGGCGCATTGGTTGCGGTCGATAACACCTTTTTGACTCCTGTATTCCAAAAGCCCCTCGAGCTAGGTGCTGATTTTGTTATTCATTCAACAACCAAGTACATCAATGGTCATTCCGATGTCATTGGTGGCGTGGTGATCACTAAAACCGAAGAACACGCGGAAGAGCTAGCTTGGTGGGGTAACTGCATTGGCGCCACCGGAACACCGTTTGATAGCTATATGACTCTGCGCGGTATACGTACATTAGGCGCACGTATGCGCGTTCACGAAGAGAGCTCTCGTGATATTCTTAATTACCTACAACAACAGGAACTCGTTGGCACCATCTACCACCCTAGCCTGCCAAATCATCCTGGCCACGACATTGCAAAGAAACAGCAATCTGGTTTTGGTTCAATGTTAAGTTTCGAATTTGCAGGCAGCTTTGAGCAACTAAAATTCTTTGTTAGCGAGCTGGAGCTCTTCTCTCTTGCAGAATCTTTAGGTGGCGTAGAAAGTTTAATTTGTCATCCAGCGTCCATGACGCACCGAGCAATGGGTGAAGAAGCGCTGGCCGAAGCGGGGGTTTCTCAACAATTACTCCGCTTATCCGTTGGCCTAGAAGATGCGCAAGATCTAATCGATGATCTCCAACAAGCCTTTGCAAAAGCGAAGGAGTACCGATAATGAACCAGCCTCGTCAATTGCATAAATTTGGTGGTAGTAGCTTAGCAAACCCTGCATGCTACCGCCGAGTTGCTAATATCTTAAAAGAGTATTCGGACAGCGAAGATTTGATTGTGGTCTCGGCGGCTGGCAAAACCACCAATCGATTGATTGCATTTCTCGAAGCGCTCAATAAAGATGGCCGCTTAGCACATGAAGCGCTACAAGAGCTGCGCCATTTTCAGAGTGAATTGATTGAGTCGCTGATCACAACCGATACCCGTACTGAATTACTGTCACTGTTGCATGATGAGTTCAGCACTTTAGGCGAGCTCACCGCACCATTGAGTTCAGCAGAGCAAGCCAATGTGCTTGGACATGGAGAAGTCTGGTCATCGCGCCTACTGGCAGCCCTATTAACTCAGAACGAGCTGCCCGCCGTCGCACAAGATGCACGCGCTTTTCTCAGAGCTGAGCCCGGTACACAGCCTGAGGTTGACCGCGGTGCTTCATACCCACTGTTGAAAGAAACCCTCGCCCAACATGTCCAACATCGCGTCGTGATCACCGGATTTATGGCACAAAGCGAGCGTGGTGATACCGTCTTACTCGGCCGTAATGGTTCTGATTACTCCGCCACTGTTATTGGTGCATTGGCTGATGCAAGCAAGGTAACCATTTGGAGTGATGTGGCTGGGGTCTATAGCGCGGATCCACGATTAGTCAGCGATGCTTGTTTACTCCCTTTACTGCGCCTTGATGAAGCCAGCGAATTGGCTCGTCTTGCCGCCCCAGTGCTCCATAGCCGAACTTTACAGCCTGTTGCTCAAAGTACTATGGATTGTCACTTACGCTGCAGCTATGAGCCGGAATCCGGTTCAACCAGAATCGAACGCGTGTTGGCTTCTGGCCGCGGTGCAAAAATCATCTCTTCACTTGATGAAGTGATGCTGATCCGGCTGCATTTTGCTTCCGGCCATGACTTTATCCGCCAGCAACAGGAAGTTTTAGCAGGTCTAAAACGAGCGCAGCTCGAACCCCTTGCTTTTGAAACTCAAACGGACCAGCACACATTAAACCTTGCTTACACCTCTGAAATTGTAAATGGCGCACTCAGCCATCTACAAGACGTAGCAACCGAAGCAGAAATCAAGCTAAAAGAAGGTTATTCGCTTGTGGCAGCCGTTGGGGCTGGCGTAACAAAAAACCCGAATCATTGCTATGGGTTTTATCAGCAGCTAAAGCACGCACCGGTTGAGTTTATCTCTGAGTCAGAGTCTGGACTCAGTCTGGTTGCTGTTCTACGCACTGTCGATACCAAACCCTTGGTTAAAGGTATCCACACACAGCTGTTTCAAGCTCAGAAACGAGTCGCTGTTGCACTGTGCGGCAAAGGAAATATAGGCTCCAGTTGGTTAACTCTTTTTGCGGAACAAAAGCGTGATTTAGAAAAGCGCCGTGGCATGAACTTTGAGTTAGTAGCCGTCATTGATAGCCAAACCTATTGGTATAACCCAAACGGTATCGATGCCAATTCGGTAGCAGCACGATTCGATGAAGAAGCCATCGAATATCAGAATTTTTCTTGGATTGAGCAATTAGGAGCGATTCAGGGTTATGACGATCTCGTGGTACTTGATGTGACAGCAAGCCAAGAGCTCGCTGAACGTTACCTAGATATTGCCCAACAAGGTATGCACCTAATATCAGCAAACAAAGTCGCTGGCTCGGCTTCTAGCCGCTATTACCATGATGTAAAAGATGCGTTTGCCAAGATCAACCGTCACTGGCTCTACAATGCAACCGTCGGTGCTGGATTACCTATTAACCATACGGTAAGAGACTTGCGCGAAAGTGGCGATGAAATCCTAGCACTCTCCGGGATCTTCTCTGGCACCTTGTCTTGGTTGTTCCAACAATACGATGGCAGTGTTCCATTCGCAGAGTTAGTCGATCTTGCTTGGCAACAAGGACTTACCGAACCGGATCCTCGCAGTGACTTAGATGGCTCCGATGTGATGCGAAAGTTGGTGATCCTTGCACGTGAGTCAGGATTAGATATCGAACCAGAAGCGGTCAAAGTAGAAAGCTTGGTTCCGCAAGAATTAGCTGGGTTATCACTGGATGACTTCCTTGATAAAAGCCAACGATTAAGTGAGCTACTCGCAGAGCGGTTAGAAAAAGCCCAGCGTGAAGATAAAGTGCTACGTTACATTGCACGTTTAGAGAAAAACGGCACGGCAACTGTTGGAGTCGAAGCATTGAATAAAGAACATGCTTTGGCGAACCTCCTGCCATGCGACAACATCTTTGCGATTGAAAGTAAGTGGTATAAAGATAATCCACTGGTTATTCGAGGGCCGGGCGCGGGGCGCGAAGTCACTGCAGGAGCAATCCAATCCGATCTCAACCTACTTTCTAGTTTGTTATAATCGATATGAAAGGCTTTGGCACTCGTCGAAGCCTTTTTCTTTTCCCTCGCATTTAGACGATTTTACTCAACATCTGCCCCAAACTTGAGTTACCTTAATTATCAACTTGAAAAAAATTCATAATCACATTGTTGACATTAAAACGTATTCATTACATCCTTTGGACATATAGACGTCTAAACGTCAGTTTAAAGATTTGGAAGTTTGGGTAGTGGACGCTACCACAGGGAGAGTAAGATGGGATACACGCACGCCAGTCATATCGACGCACTAAACCAGAATATCGCGGAACTCGCTGATGATATCAACGTTTCTTTCGAGTTTTTTCCTCCAAGTAGCGAAAAAATGGAAGAAACACTCTGGAACTCTGTTCACCGCTTAAAAACACTGCAACCAAAATTTGTATCGGTTACCTACGGAGCAAACTCTGGTGAGCGTGATCGTACCCACTCCATCATTAAAGAAATCAAGTCAGAAACAGGGCTGGTAGCCGCTCCTCATCTAACTTGTATCGACGCTTCTCGTGAAGAATTGATTAAAATTGCTGACGATTACTGGGCAAATGGCATTGAAAGCATCGTTGCCCTGCGCGGTGATATTCCACCCGGTGGTGGCGCGCCTGATATGTATGCATCCGATCTTGTGGAACTGCTCAAATCTCGCCATGATTTTGATATTTCCGTCGCAGCTTTTCCAGAGGTTCACCCTGAAGCCAAAAGCGCACAAGCCGATCTATTAAATCTAAAACGTAAAGTCGATGCCGGTGCTAACCGCGCAATCACTCAGTTCTTTTTTGATGTAGAGAGCTACCTTCGATTCCGTGATCGCTGCGTCGCTGCGGGCATTGATGTTGAAATCGTACCGGGCATTCTTCCAGTATCAAACTTCAAGCAAGCGTCTCGTTTCGCTGCTCAGAATAACGTCAAAGTTCCGGGCTGGATGGCAAAACAATTTGAAGGTCTGGATGATGACCCAACAACGCGCCAACTGGTTGGTGCAAGCCAAGCAATTGATATGGTGCGTGTGTTAAGCCGCGAAGGCGTAAAGGACTTCCACTTCTACACACTAAACCGTGCAGAAATGACCTATGCTCTGTGCCACACCCTAGGTGTACGACCAAAAGCTTAAGCTAAATTAACTCTCTCGAAAAACAAAAACGCCAGCATGACGCTGGCGTTTTTGTTGCAATAAAAGGCTTGCTGTTGATTACTCAACTTCATCCATTTTACCAAGTAGGTTACGGATGCGATCTTGCCATGCCGCGTGCTCTTGCTGCATTTGCTGCGCTTTTTGCTCTAGAGCTTCACGGTTTGAACGTAGCTCATTCGCTTCGCTAGCTAGCTTTTCTTTTTCTTCTTTTAGCTCTTCTACTTCCATCTGAAGCAGTGCAATGGTGTCTACTGCTGTTTGGATTTTTGCTTCTAGTTGTTCTAGTACTTCAAAAGACATGTTCGCCTACCTTTCTTCAATTTGGTCGAGTTTAACCCATAGCCCCATTCTACTCAGCGTGGCTAAGATAAACACTCTCTATATTTGCTATTTTGAGCCATTCGGTCAAAAAAACGGCGCATATTGACATACTTCTGACTTATAAGCCTTCTGACCTTGTCATACCGTCACTTTAACGCTCCCTATTGATCCAGTTCAATAGAGTTTGCAGTAAAAAAGCAAACGTTTCCTTTTTGATATGCTAGAATCGCGTCGATTTTTAGCCCTATTACCTATGTATTGGAGTCATCATGAAACGCGATTTGGCAATGGCATTTTCTCGAGTCACTGAAGGTGCAGCATTAGCTGGTTATAAATGGTTAGGTCGGGGCGATAAAAATGCCGCTGACGGTGCTGCGGTTGAGGTTATGCGCACGCTACTGAACAAAACTGATATCAGCGGTGAAATTGTTATTGGCGAAGGGGAAATTGATGACGCACCAATGCTCTACATCGGTGAAAACGTCGGTATTGGCGGTGATGAAGTTGATATTGCTGTTGACCCTATCGAAGGGACTCGCATGACGGCAATGGGGCAATCCAATGCTCTAGCTGTACTCGCCGCGGGAGAAAAAGGCAGCTTCCTTAAAGCGCCTGACATGTACATGGAAAAACTGGTGGTTGGCCCAGGAGCAAAAGGTTGCATCGACCTTAATAAACCATTGAAAGAAAACTTGGAAAATATCGCCAAAGCATTGAATAAATCACTCGATACACTCGTGGTGATCACGCTAGCTAAGCCTCGTCATGATGCTGTGATTGCACAAATGCAAGCGATGGGTGTTCGCGTGTTTGCCGTGCCTGATGGCGATGTTGCTGCCTCTATTTTAACTTGCATGCCAGATAGCGAAGTGGATGCGATGTACTGTATTGGTGGCGCACCAGAAGGTGTAGTCTCCGCCGCTGTTATCCGTGCGCTAGATGGCGACATGCACGGCCGCTTACTTCCACGTCATGAAGTAAAAGGTGATAACGAAGAAAACCGCATCTACGGTGCTGCTGAGCTAAAACGCTGTGAAGAAATGGGCGTACAGGCCAACGTGGTGCTAAAAATGGATGATATGGCTCGTAGTGATAATGTAGTTTTCTCTGCAACAGGGATCACCAAAGGCGACTTGCTGGACGGCATCAGCCGCCAAGGCAACATTGCAACAACAGAAACATTATTGATTCGTGGTCGCTGCCGCACGATTCGCCGCATTAAATCAACACATTACCTAGAGCGTAAAGATCCTGAAGTTCGCGACCTTATTCTTTAATCTCATTGAATGATTTATAAAGGCTTCCTAATGGAAGCCTTTTTCTTTTCTCTAAATAACAAAAAAACCAGAGCCAATAAACTCTGGTTTTGATTTAAAGCTGAGTTGCAAACTCATAGCGTCAGGTTTAAACCCATCGCTAGAGATAAGCGGATATCGGGTAGCGGTAATACATTACTGTATTACCGCCCCCTAAGAACCGTACGTGCAAGTTTCCCCGCATACGGCTCAAGCCTTTATGAACTTCACAAATTAATGTGAAATCAGTTCCTCAATACCTTGTTATAGACACAGGAATTGGCGTGTCCTTCATCAAGTTAGCCTGTGTAACCATTCCTTCTTGCGTTATCTACGCAGTCTGTTCTGTTTACATATCCTTGACTTGAAGCGCCTACAATTCTCCCATTAGGAGCAGTGCGACGCCAGCGCCATAAGTTTGAACCATCTTGGTAAAATTCCCATTTATCCATAGAATCTCCTCGGAGTTTATTTAGGTGAATTTAATACAACGTGTACGAGTTTGAATCGCGTGCATTGTACTAATAACCCTATCATTCAGAGGATATTACTCAATTGTTTGAGTAATAAAATGGGACTTATTGACCATTTTTTGGTGCAGTTGTCTATGGCAGTTGCCGTGTAACATAATCAAATTTGTTAGCTTATCTGTTCCCCCATCTATACGTCTGATTATATGGTGTATATCCCATTCATCTTCGGAATAGAATTGTTGGTTACAAACTGGGCACTTAAAATCTTGCCTTTCAGCTATCTTCCAGAGTTTCAGATTACCGGCAATAGACTTTTTCAGTCTTTGCATCCTTAGACGTTCAAAATATTGTTCGTCTTTGGGTAGGTAACAATTCATCTCCGATTTGATTTTTACATGCTTATCGATTTTAACTCTCGATGCACTAAGCAATCGGTAGTATCCATCTTCCCCTTTTTGTTTTGGTGCACTAAATACCCATTTCCTATCACCTACTGTCTTAAAGTATTTAGCTTTAATCCAACGTTTCCGGCGGTTGGCATGGATACGTCTACACCATTGCCATAACATTTTCCAGATTCGGAAATCCACATACTTAAATGTCTCGCTAGCACATACCCACCGATGATAGTTACACCATCCTCGGATCTTCGGATTCAGCTTCGTAATAATAACTGCTGCTGGCACCGTTTTGTGTCGACGAAGGTAGTCTTTTATGTTTCTTAGAAATGTTAGTACGTTTTTCTTCGACGGTTTGATAATCATCTTACCGTTGTATTTACGAACATTTTGTCCTAAGAAGTCGACCCCTTTATCTATGTGCGTTACAAATGTTTTCTCATCGGATAGAGATAGCCCCCGTTCAGCCATGAAACTTTTGACTATCGGAAGCACCTGCTTTTCTAGTAGCTCTTTAGAGATACCAGTAATGATAAAATCATCTGCATATCGGACATAGTTGACCTTAGTTTTATAGCTAGCTTTTGTGTTCTTCTTCCCGAAGCGGGCTTCGAGCACATCACCTAACCCATCTAATGCCATGTTTGCCAATACAGGAGAGATTATCCCTCCTTGAGGTGTACCAGCTTCGGTTTCGTACCAACTACCTGACTCCATGAATCCGGCTTTCAACCACTTCTTGAGGATTGCTTTATCCATAGGGATATTAGCGATCAACCATTCGTGATCTATGAAGTCGAAACATCCTTTTATGTCTCCCTCAAGCACCCATTGGGCGCTCGCTTTTCGACTTAAGCAAACAAAACACTGTTCTATTGCATCTGCCGAGCTACGATGAGGTCTAAAGCCATAGCTATGTCGATCTGCCGTGGTTTCCGATATTGGTTCCAGAGCTAGCAAGAATAATGCTTGCATCGCCCTGTCTTTCATAGTCGGAATTCCCAGCGGTCTCTTTTTGCCATTAGCTTTTGGAATGTATATTCGCTTTAACGGTTTGGGCTTGTAGCCTTTACGCCTTAACTCCTTGATAGCATTCCATTTTAGACTCGGTGTATTCCAAATTACTTTGTCTACACCAGATGTTTTCCTTCCACGGTTCTCGGTTACCCGACGAACCGCTAATGCTTTAGCGGAAAAAGAGTTGACTAGCATTCGCTGCAACTTCTTAACTTGTCGCCAATTGCCTTTTTGAGTTGCTTTCGCAATTCGTACTTGTAGCTTCTTCACGTAACGATGACATGACTCCCAATCAATGGTGTGCCAGTCGCCGTTAGCGTGTGAGAATGCAGGTAGACGTTGTGTCATACTCATCTTGCTCTCCTCAAAGGTTGAATCCTTAAGAAAAGTAAAGATCTCGCCCTTAAGGGTGAGTTCTTCACCCTTAAGGAAAGTAATAACCAACGAATTGCTCCGTCGATCAGCCTGTTTAGCTTTACAAGCAGTTTTACGATTAAAGACCAGATGGAAGTCTGCACCCTTTCGGATTAAGGCAAAGCCTCTATCCTAACCATTACAGTTAGGCGTTCGCTTTTTCCATCGCTCTTCTACCCACTCCTCCAACAGTTCGTCTCACGACTCCCCTGCCTATTAGGCGAAGAATTGGGCTTACCAAGTTCCTGTATTTATACAAACAGCTACTTAGGTTCTGTCTATCCAACGGTGGAACTACAGTAGCGTATCCCCAGATGTAAAAGGAATAACCTGTCCACATACCTTTTGGTCGGAGCGTATCAAAGACATTTCGCTCGTCGCGGCTGACGTTGTTTATCAACAGTTCACATACGTTAACCATATAGCCAAGCCTAGCCCCTCAACCAACTGTCTCTGTTGGTATCTAAATCCTCATTCACATGAAAGATCAACCCTTTCGGGGGGTACATTGTCAGGAAGCTTCGCACTATTCGTTACCGACTAGCACTATCCCTAGGCTACAACTCGCTACAGAGTTGGTCTCATCTACTTCAGTTAAACTGAGAGTAAGACAATACAAATACAAGCTTCAGTCGTACTGACCGTGGGAGTACCTACAAATTGAGATTAACGGATATTATCCGCGCTCAAATAACAAGCACTTCCAACCCTTAATAAGGGTTTTAACTCAATGTTCGAATCTAATGACACGTATTTCCTGAGAGAACTCATTCCAATGCGATGTATTAGTGAACAGAAACCAAATGAAACCAGCTTCTATATTGAGTTTTAGTGAGCTGTTGCCAGCTAAGTTTTAATGTCGAGAAACCTTATATAAAATAAAGCGCTGTACTTTCATCTCGTCTTATGACAGCTGAGGTGATTATGACTTTAACCAATCACCTCGACCCAAGTACCTTAAGTACCGGGTTACGGTCAGTGCGACGCTTGTCGCACTACATCATGCCGCCCATGCCACCCATACCGCCCATATCAGGCATAGCTGGCGCATCTTTCTGTGGTAAGTCTGTTACCATCGCTTCAGTTGTGATCATCAGACCCGCTACTGATGCTGCAAATTGAAGTGCAGAGCGAGTTACTTTAGTTGGATCTAGGATACCCATCTCGATCATATCACCGTATTCGCCAGTTGCCGCGTTGTAACCGTAGTTACCTTCACCTGCGCGAACATTGTTTGCAACAACAGACTCTTCATCACCGGCGTTCTTAGTGATTTGACGGATTGGCGCTTCCATTGCACGTAGTGCTACACGGATACCAACGTTTTGTTCTTCGTTGTCACCTTCAAGGTTAGCAACTTTAGATGCTGCGCGAATAAGTGCCACACCACCACCAGCAACCACACCTTCTTCAACCGCTGCGCGAGTTGCGTGAAGTGCATCTTCTACGCGGTCTTTCTTCTCTTTCATTTCAACTTCAGTTGCTGCGCCAACTTTGATTACTGCAACACCGCCAGCTAGCTTAGCTACGCGCTCTTGTAGTTTCTCTTTGTCGTAATCTGAAGTTGCGTCTTCGATTTGCTGACGGATTTGAGCAACACGACCTTGGATCATTGCTTCTTCACCCGCACCATCGATGATAGTTGAGTTTTCTTTAGTGATAGTTACGCGCTTAGCTTGACCTAGATCTTCAAGAACAACTTTCTCTAGCTCTAGACCGATCTCTTCAGAAATCACCGTACCGCCAGTTAGGATAGCGATGTCTTGTAGCATTGCTTTACGACGGTCACCAAAACCAGGCGCTTTAACAGCCGCTACTTTCACGATGCCACGCATGTTGTTCACAACGAGAGTCGCTAGCGCTTCGCCTTCTACATCTTCAGCAATGATTAAAAGTGGGCGAGATGCTTTCGCTACCGCTTCAAGAGTTGGAAGAAGTTCACGGATGTTCGATACTTTCTTATCGATTAGTAGGATGAATGGGCTTTCTAGATCAACAGAACCAGCTTCTTGGTTATTTATGAAGTAAGGAGATAAGTAACCACGGTCGAACTGCATGCCTTCTACTACGTCTAGCTCGTCTTGTAGAGCCTGACCTTCTTCAACTGTAATAACGCCGTCGCGGCCTACTTTTTCCATCGCTTCAGCAATGATGTTACCTACTGTCGAGTCAGAGTTTGCAGAGATAGTACCAACCTGTGCAATCGCTGTTGTATCAGCACATGGAACAGATAGCGCTTTTAGCTCTTCAACCGCTGCAACCACTGCTTTATCGATACCACGCTTAAGATCCATTGGGTTCATGCCTGCAGCGACTGCTTTAAGGCCTTCATTAACGATAGCCTGTGCAAGAACAGTTGCAGTTGTTGTGCCGTCACCCGCAGCGTCGTTTGCTTGAGACGCTACTTCTTTTACCATTTGCGCACCCATGTTTTGGAACTTATCTTCAAGTTCGATTTCGCGCGCTACAGATACACCATCTTTAGTAATTGTTGGTGCACCGAAAGATTTATCTAGAACTACGTTACGGCCTTTAGGACCTAGTGTTACTTTTACTGCGTCAGCTAGAACGTTTACACCTTCTAGCATTTTAATACGTGCATCGTTACCAAATTTAACGTCTTTAGCAGCCATCTTTAGTTTCCTTTTCTAAATTCTTTGTTTTTGATTAGCAGTTGAATCTGAGCAAAAATTACTCAATGATTGCTATTACTCTACGATTGCCAGAATGTCATTTTCAGACATTACTAACACTTCTTTACCGTCTACTTTTTCAGTTTTTGTACCGTAGCCTTCAGCAAAGATAACCGTATCACCCACTTTTACATCTAGTGGCAAAACTGTACCGTTTTCCAGAATGCGGCCTTTACCTACAGCTAATACGACGCCACGCGTTGATTTTTCTGCGGCTGAACCCGTCAGCACAATGCCACCAGCAGACTTAGACTCTACTTCTTTACGCTCTACGATAACTCGGTCATGTAATGGACGAATGTTCATCGGTCGTCTCTCCTGAAAGTTTCCATGTTTGATTTGATAACAGCCAATAAGGCCTTGTGATACCTATATGAGGGGTAAAAAGGTTGATCCCAAGGGCAAACGCATTTTTTTTTGTGAGGTGGATAACGAAAAAGTAGAAATAAAAAGGGCTCTGTAGAGAGCCCTTTAGCTTAATAAATATATTTGCTTAATCTTCTTCACGTCGAAATACAAAGCGTACTAGCACAATTGCTACACCCAGCATTCCTCCAAGAAGTGCTCCTAGTACAGCGATAAGTGCGCGTTTTGGTTTATCGCGAGAAATTGGTTGTTCGACATTTTCCAAGAAACGGAAAGTTTGAAATTCAATTGAACGATCAACTTTCAAGTTGTTCAACATATCAAGTTTGGCATCGATTTGTTGTAAGCGAGGCTCAATAACACTTAAGTTTTTCACTGACTCCAGCGCCTTGACTTTCGCTGCTAACGCTCTAGTTCCTAAATCAATCGAAAAAATCTCCTGAGTGGAATTGGTTTGAATTGGCTGATCGACTTTAGCCGCTTCAGCAATATCCAATGCGTACTTCGAACGCTCCACTTCCACTGACAAACGATTTATTGCTTGAGCAGTTAAAATTCGTTTTTGTTGTACAAGCTCATGCTTCTTGGCATCAACAATGGCTTCTAAGTTATTCAAAGCTTCATTTCGAGCTTTTAGTTGGATCACATCTATATAGCTTGAAAGCATAATAAAGCTACTTTCTTGTGTTGTCGCCTGTAGAGCAAGATCATATGGCGAAAAAGGCATGGTTTTATCTTCCACGCTAGCTGATATTTTATGGAACCATTCAGCATACAACTTACGGGTCGCCTCAGTGACCTCATCTTCGGTGACATTTTTTTCCACTAATTGTTGTTTGAAATTCTGGAATTCAGAGCTTGCATCCAGAAAAGCCTTTTTATTGTTAGTGGAGTTAAAACCATCAACAAAACGCTTAAACAACACTTGTGTATCTATTAAATTATTGAGTTCTTTGCTTACAAGCACAGTGCCATCTTCTTGATAAATATCAAATACTGGTTGAAATTGCTTCACTTGCTGCTGGTAGGACGCTATATCTTGAATTTGAGGTTGGGAAATTTTTGCTTTTGAACTCCACCACTCCTGTGCTTGCAATGCATACACAACTGCTCCAATAGCAAATACCACTATCGACATTACAATGATCAGTTTCCCTTTCCAAAGTGCGATAAACAACTCACGCAAATCAATTTCGTCACCTTGGTGGAAGTTTTGTGGCAGTTCTGGGTAATTTTGATTGGTTACTTGCTGAGTAGAGTTGCTCACTTTTTATCCTTTAACATCACTAACCTTGGCCGATACCAAGTACTCAATTTCATTGCTCGACAGTTTAGCATAGTCAAAACTGACACTAGCGAAGATTTTTGCGAAAAAGTGTTATCAAAAGACGAAGTCGACTTACTTGTATCACTATGTTCAACATAGTAAATTCTTTGCTTTATAAACTCATTCCGACATAATAATGGCAATAAAAGAGGGAAGTGATGAAAACAGTCGATAGGATACTACAAACCATTAAACGCGATGGTGCCATTACCGCAAAACAGTTAGCGGAAGAGCTATCAATGACGACTATGGGAGCACGTCAGCACCTGCAGGGCCTTGAAGACGACGGCATTCTCGCTTTTCATGATGTGAAAGTAAAAGTCGGCCGTCCAACCCGCCATTGGTCTTTAACCCAGAAAGGCCATGCTCAGTTTGCTGATCGTCATAGTGAGCTTACCATTCAAGTGATTGATGCCATTGAGTCTGTATTTGGCAAAGAAGGGGTTGCTAAGGTAACGGCAGAACGGGAAGTAAAAACTCTTGAACAATACCAAAAAGCGATCGCTGGTAGCCCTAACTTAGAAGATAAATTGCAAGTTTTAGTATCACTGCGAGAGCAAGAAGGCTATATGGCCGAGCTTGAAAAGACAGAGAATGGTTATCTGCTGATTGAAAACCACTGCCCCATTTGCAAAGCGGCAAAACGATGTCCAAGCCTATGCCAATCTGAGTTAAATGTTTTTCAAAAACTATTAGGTAAAGAATGCACGATAACCAGAACCGAACATATTATTGAAGGAGAGCGCCGTTGTAGCTACTCAATTTTACTCTTCTAATCATTACCTTCCTGATTCTATTTAAGAATATCTAAAATAAGTAATTCGATCCTCATTATTCCATACGCAAAACAACTTTCTCAAATTTGAGAAAGTCCATTTTCGTTCAAACTTTGCTCTATTTTATCTCTTATCCTTATAGTAGCTTGTTGATAAATTAATCACCCGGATGTAAGGAATCAGCTATGAGTGTGACACCATTAACTCAAACCCTGCCATCATTTGATGAACTAATGGAACTTGCTGAGCACAATCCCGCAGCCTTTGAGCAATTTAAAAAGGACATGTGTGAGGAGATGATTTTATCTGCATCTGAGGAAATGCAAGACAGGTTATGGGCCCAGCAAAGCCACATTGATAGAGTGGTTAGTCGCTGTAAAAACCCTAACCACACCAATATTGTTTTAATGCAGGAGCTTTCCGCACAAATCGGCCGCTTTCGATGTGCTTTAGATGGTGATGTACTTCAGGAGGAGTGTGAAGCTGCTGACATTATTCCCTTTAAACCTAAAGAGCATCATTGGCGTTAGCCACCGAATAGAATCAGCTTTGGCGTAGTGAAATTTCACCACCGATGTACGCCTCTACTCCAGCCTCCGTATCTAATAACACGGCTCCTTGCTCATTGATCCCGCGCTCAATGCCAACAACTTCACGTGTACCCATAATAAGCTTAACTTTTCTTCCTAGAAAATTATCCAGCCGATTCCAGCGCTCAACAAAACCAGACATTCCCTTGGCTTCATAATCTTCAAGAGCAATCTGAAGTGTATTAATCATTGATATGGCAAGCTGATTGCGATCAAGTTCTTTTTCTTCAAGCACTTCACTGAGACTAGCCCATGGTTGGGTGATCCCCGACGTATTCTGCTGCATCTTTAAATTCATCCCCATTCCGATGACTAAGTTTGCAGCTCCGCCAGCTTGACCAGACATTTCAACCAAAATCCCCGCCAACTTTCGATCTTGAAAATAGAGATCATTGGGCCACTTTAATTTTATGCCTTCGATGCCTTGTTGTTGCAACGCTTCTACAATCGCAACACCAACAACAAGGCTTAATCCCATTGCTGCTGCCATACCAGCATCTAAGCGCCAAAACATTGAGAGATATAAGTTCGAACCAAACGGCGACACCCATTCTCGACCACGCCGTCCCCTCCCTTTAGCTTGGTATTCTGCTAGACAAACCGAGCCCGATTCAAGCTCATCCACTCTTTCCAACAAGTACTGATTTGTTGAGTCAATGATCGGTATAAGACTGAGTGGCTTATTAACACCATTTCGTAGAGTATGTTCATCCAGTAACTGCAGGGGCTCAGCTAATTGATAGCCTTTGCCCTGAACACGAAATACATCCACACCCCAAGCTTGTATTCCCTTGATATGTTTGCTAACTGCCGCCCGAGAAATGCCAAGCTCTGCCCCTAGCTCTTCACCTGAGTGAAAGCCTCCTTGGGAAAGAGCTTTGAGTAAGCTCAGCTTAGTCTTATGATCTTTCATAGTAGCTTACCTAAAATGCGCTCTAAGCTCGTCTCATGTGTTGCCCCCATAAAGCGCACTTCATGTTCCAACTCCACACCGAATTTATCCAGTACTCGCTGTCTAACTAGAGCTGCTAGACTGACCACATCCTCTGCAATTGCTTGCGACTTATTGACAATAACCAACGCCTGCTTCGGGTGTACCTGCGCCCCACCACACATTTCTCCTTTTAAGCCACATTGATCTATTAACCAACCTGCGGCTAACTTCGTGCCGTTTGCAACAGGATAGGCAACAATATCTGGATACTGCTGAGCAAGACGTTGATAGTGCAACTCTCCCACAATCGGGTTTTTAAAAAAGCTTCCGGCATTTCCGTTTACTGATGGATCTGGCAATTTGTCTTGGCGGATCTGGCAGACACGTTCAAACACCTCTCGCGCGGTCACCGTATCTTGCTTAAAAGACTTAAGCGGGCCATATTGGACATTCGCATTCCAGCTTTTGGATAAACTAAAACCAACAGCAACAATCACGGCTTTTTGGTAGAGTCGATGCTTAAAAACTGAGTCGCGATAGCCAAACTCACACTCTTCAGCATTCAATCGAATGATCTGATAAGACTCGAGGCACAATACATCCACATACTCACACACATCTTGCAATTCCACCCCATAAGCACCTATGTTTTGGATGGGTGCAGAACCGACACAGCCAGGAATTAACGCCAAATTTTCTAAACCATTGTAACCTTTCTCAACACACCACTGAACGAAAGAAGGCCAATCTTCCCCAGCCGAAATATGCAGTTTCCAATGCGTTTCTGACTCTTCAACAGATTTACCCAATAGGCGATTTAGCAACACAACGCCTTCGAAGTGCTGGGTAAACAACATATTGCTGCCTTTTCCTAATACAAGCTTCGGAATAGTAAGCCATTCAGGGTTCTGAAATGCGGCTTTAAGTTCGTCAATAGAAGACACTTCCATCAAATAATCACAAGTTTGTTCGATAGAAAAAGTGTGGAAAGGTGCCAAACTGGCCTGAGTGAGAGTTTGCATCAGTTTTATCAAGTCATTTAAACTGGCTTCATTCTACAATAGATAGTCGCCCAATGAGAATGAGTAAGCTGACCTTTCAGACACTAGAGCCAATAAAACTTCCACTAGTCACACGAATTTATAAAGCGCACTACCCTTCAGCAAAAGCGAAAAAAAATGAAGTGACTATTGTAGGGTATGAAAACAATATGATTGTTGCAGTGGTTCGGTTTCGTCCTCTAGAACAACTACAACTGTTAACTGGAATGCTCGTTGTGCCAACGCATCGAGGCACCGGTGTTGGACATCAGCTTATGAACCATTGTCGCAACACTATTTTGAATGAGAGAACATACTGCTTTGCTTATGCTCACCTAGAGACTTTTTATCAACAGCATGGATTTCATACGATTGATAGCGAGGTGCTACCACACCACCTCAAACAACTCTTCAATCGCTGCATAAACGGTGGAAAAAGTCTCATTCCAATGCATTTTCAGCAGCAGAATCCCTGAAATTCACAGCTTTTCTGGTAAACGGCCGTTTAGATTTGCTAATATCCGATGTCCTCTTTTAGTTAAGGTAATCCACCCAACATGATCAGCAATAGGAATTTATTCGAACAACTTCCAACTCTAGCGCAAGATCCCGCGCAATTTGAGACGTTGTACGCTGCGTCAGATTTCAGAACTCGCTTAATACAAGCGATTCGAGAAGCCAGCAAACGAATTTACCTTGTTGCACTTTATCTTGAAGATGACGAAGCTGGTCGAGAAATATTGACCGAGCTTTACGAAGCTAAGCAGCGTAATCCTGGTTTAGATATTAATGTATGTGTTGATTGGCACCGCGCGCAACGTGGCCTAATCGGTGTTGAAGCATCTAAAACAAACGCATCGATGTACAAAGAATTCTCTGACCGATACCAACATACGGTTCCTATTTATGGGATTCCGGTTCGTGGTCGAGAAGTGTTTGGTGTGCTGCATTTAAAAGGCTTTATTATAGATGATCAGGTAATATACAGTGGTGCAAGCCTCAATAATATCTACCTGAACTACAAAGAAAAATACCGCTTTGATCGCTATCATTCGCTACGCAATGCCTCTTTAGCTGATAGCATGGTGCAATTTATTCAAGAACAAATGGTTGCTCACCCAGCAGTAAATAACCTTGCCTGCCCAGCAAAGCCTGAAACCAAAGAAATTAAAGCGGATATTCGCCAGTTCCGTGCGGCGTTGGCAAAAGCGTCTTATCAGTTTACATCAGAAAGCATCAGTCCAGATCAAGTCGCCGTCACTCCAATTGTTGGCCTAGGGCGAAAGCGTAACCGTTTAAACCAAGGCATCGCTCAGCTTATTGCATTGGCAAAAGATGAAGTCTTCATTTGTACTCCATATTTTAACTTCCCAAAACCAGTGGCAAAGGAAGTAAAAAAGGCGATAAAACGTGGTGTAAAAGTTACCATTGTTGTTGGTGATAAAACCGCGAATGACTTTTATATTGCTCCAGAAGAAGAATTTAAAACAATCGGCGGATTGCCGTACCTTTACGAACGCAACCTTCGCCAGTTTGCTAAAGTGAATGAAGCCAATATTGCTGCACGAAAGCTCTCGATCCACCTTTGGAAACACGATGAAAATAGCTTTCACTTAAAAGGAATTTGGGTAGATAAGCGATACATGCTGATCACTGGCAACAATCTAAACCCACGTGCATGGAAACTTGATTTAGAGAACGCTATTCTCATTCAAGATCACTACCATCACCTAACTAAACAGTTTGAACAAGAAGTAGAGAATATTCTGCAACACACTCAACTCATCTGTACATACAAACAGCTAGAAAAGGTGGAAGATTATCCTGAAGTTGTCCAAAAGCTGATGCGTAAAATTACGCGAGTGAAGGCAGATCGGGTATTGAAGCAAATTTTGTAACCAATTTCACACTTGAACCATTCTCAAAAATCAAACACTTCTAATGATTGAGACATGCATACTTTATCAGTTAGAAAATATCACTTAAAATAACATGTCACCTAATTACAGTTAAAATTATGTTCATACCATTTGTCGATCTTGCTTTTTTATTCTTCTTTTCCCTAGCAACCATATTTTTTATGCGTAAGTTTGCTAAAAATATTGGATTAGTCGATAAACCGAATGAACGAAAGCTACATAATGGTGCAATACCTCTTGTTGGCGGGATATCTATATGTATATCTCTCTTATATTTCCTCTTTAATAATCCAGATATCATACAAAATACTGAGCTTTATGCTGGCTGCATTATCATATTAGTTACTGTGGGTGCCCTTGACGACAAATTTGATATTAGCTTCAAAATACGTTTCGCTATTCAAGCTGCTCTTTCTATAGCAATGATGACATTAGGCAATATCGAACTAAAAACGATTGGAGACGTATTTGGCCAAGGAGACATCATTACATTAGGCTGGTTTGGCTATCTAGTTACAGTATTAGCGGTTGTCGGAGCAATTAATGCCTTTAACATGGTTGACGGTATTGATGGATTACTTGGAGGCTTATCCATAGTTACTTTTGGTGGCCTAGGAATTATGCTCGCATACGATAGCCAACACAATATCGCATATTTATGTTTAGTAATGATTGTAATTATGCTTCCCTATATTTTACTTAACTTGGGTGCTTTTGGCCGGCGAAGAAAGGTATTTATGGGGGATGCAGGTAGCATGCTAATCGGCTTTACTGTTATTTGGTTTTTACTTCTATCTAGTCAAAACGGTACTAATCCTCCATTACGCCCGGTAACCGCACTTTGGTTGATTGCGGTCCCTCTGATGGATATGTCAGCAATTATGTACCGAAGAATACGAAGAGGCGACTCTCCATTTAAACCAGATAGAGAGCATCTACACCATATATTTCAAAGACTAGGACTCAGTTCAACTCAGACACTAGTTGTCATTTGCTTAATTGCAGCAGTATATGCAGGGTTTGGAATATATGGTGAGATATCTAATATACCTGAATATATAATGCTTTATTTGTTTATACTATGCTTTTTCATTTACATTTCATTATTAAGCAATGTATGGAAAATAACTTCATTTTTTAGGAAAATTTTAGAGACCCCAAAATAGCAAAAGTCAGTACAATATCCTAGCCACTAAATATACTCTACTAGAGCATAAAATCTAATAAGGACATAAGATTCTTATAAGAGAATTACTTTTCTTGAATTATCTCATTAGTCATCATGTGATGAACTTTCATTAACCAAAACACAATTAAGAACGGCTATTATTTGTCAATAATGTTTTATTCTATTATAAGAGATATACCAAAGGCTTAAAGCAATAACCCAAGAACAAAGTATCCCATACCTAGAATGAAATAGACCGATCATTGTAAAGCTTGTTCCGAATATGAAGAGAGCACAAATAACTTTACTCCTACCTTCAAATATCCCTATAGAGATATAGAATAATACAACTAAAAACAGTACAAAGAACAATACTCCAAATCTAAATATGACTAACGCATACATCATATCAAATGCCCCAAACTCTTCGATCCAAAAGTCTTTATCAGGAAGCCCAAGGAGAAAAAAGTGCCAATCTTGCATTTCATTAAAGATAAATGACATTAAATCCATTCTATGTGTATAAGTATTACTCTCTAATAATCTTTTATTATCAAATACAAACGAAGCTAAATCTGATGAAACAGATGCAATATAAAAAACTAAGCTCATAAAAAATAAAATAAGTAATATTTTTCCAATGTAAGATAGCTTAGAAGACAATAATATATATATAATTGAAATAACAAACACTAAAATAGTTATTTTATTTTGAACTAGAAATAAAATAACTCCAGAGAGTAAAAATAAATGATATTTTTTTCTTACGAAGAAAAAGAAAGATATAAATAAGATAACAAACGCAGTTTGAGTTGGACTACCACTTAACCCAAAAGGTCTACTGTGTAAGTATTTATAATGTACACTTTCAGAAATAAAACGCCAAAAAGGTAGTTCTGGAATAATATTTTGAACAAAAATCAACATTATTGTTAATGCTAAATAAAACAGAAAGGCTTTAGATATATATTTATCCAATATACTGATATCACTCCAGGGCATTAATGCCACAAATAAAAAAGGGCTCAATATATTAGTAAATTTAAGCAAATCAAAAAAATTACCTGCATCTCCCATATATGTAAATGTTTGCCATATAGTAATTAACATGGAAAATAAAAAAAACACAAAGATGAAAAGCACTACTTTTGTATCTTTTGAACTTAGATAGAGAGAGTGGTTACCTTTATTACAACCAAACAATACAATTAAAAAAATTAACAATAAGGACAATATAGAACCAGAAGGCCCTATTACTGATGTAATACTTCCGGGTGAAAATAACACAAGAGAAGTTATGCAACACCCAAGAAATGTGATAATAACTCTCAATTTATAGGTATCAATTTGCAAACTAATTACTCTCTTATCTATATCTGATAAAAATAAATAATACGATCTATTTTTCAATAACAATTGCTTTACAACTTTAATGGCTAAAATTATTTATAAATTCAAATAGTAATGAATTATAACCTATTAAACCATATTCATCAGTCGAAGTAATCGAAAGCAATGCAATTCTTAATTTTAATAACAACAAATGATATCTTAGACTATTGCAGCTTGCATATCAATAATACTAAATATAATATGAGTAAAGTGCCTATACTTAATTATAATTTCGATTGACTAGTTAAAATATGATGAGCATTAAAAATAATCTTAAGATACAAATTTCACTTTAAGATAGTTTCTCAATTACATTTCATAATTTAGTTATTAAATTTGCTTTTTCCCCTTGTCAACATATATGCATACTTAATCATTGGGCTTGCGATTGTCCTTATTGGAAACCTAATAGTTAAATTTATGATTAGGTGATGAAGCTTAATATATTTTTTCTTATAAAAGTCGATCAACATATTCGCTTCTGTTTTAGCATATTTAAGACCTTTTCTACGGGAGCTTAATCCTTCAACTCTGACATCAACCAGAGGACGTTGTATATTATGAAACTGAGCACCATTACTAATCATAGCCATCCATAAAGGATAATCTTCCATCATAGTATACTTTTGATTATAGTTCCCCGCATTTAACACTGCTGACTTTCTAAACATCACCGTAACATGATTCATTGGTGAAAAAAACTTTGAAAATTCTATTATTTTTTCATGATTTTCTTTAACTAATCTTTTAGAAATTGTTTTTCCTTTTATCTGAAATTCTGTAATATTCCCTCCTACAATATCAATACTCGGATTTAGTTTTAAATACTCTGTTTGCAATGCAAATCGCTCTGGGTAGCAAATATCATCAGAATCCATTCTAGCTATCCACTCATAGTTAGAGCTTTCAACTCCTATTTTTAAAGCATGAGCAAGGCCTTTATTCTCATCCAGATTTATAATTCTAATATTCAATATTTTTTTAAACTTATTTATTATTGAGATTTGACCATCTTTAAGCGGACCATCAGCAATCATAATAACTTCATTTGCTTTTACTGTTTGAGATAATAAACTTTCCAATGCCTCATTCAAATAATTTTCATTATCTTTTTCATAAACCGACATTAATACACAAAAATCAAAATCCATATTAAATACCAACTCTAAAAATATACTTATTCCAAAGTAATTCTATTTCTTTAGAAAAAGAATCATTTAAATTCTTTGTTTTTTCATCATGAAATGATATTGATCTAATATCAAAAACAGATGATGCTGTTAACAAACAGGTACTATTTATTGAAGTTACTACACTGATGTTATTTATGTTATTGGCCATAAAAATTTCAAACATGTCACATTCAACAACGTCATATCCTTTATAACTAAATAATTTGTCACCAGGATGTTTTAGTATTAAAATATTTTCACCAAAATAGTTTTGTACTTTATTTAAAAATATTTCATATTCGGCTGTAGATAGAACACCAAGATCAACATATGGTTGACTACAAAATAAAACTCTATTCTTATTTTTTATCTCTAGTTTATTGGCATTATGGTCAATAGCTAATTCAGATAGAATCTTAAGCAAATGATTCTTATATTCTACGTCTATTTCACCATTCTTATATACATGATCTTTTTCATAAAAACCAAGCTTATGCATGATTATAGTAGCAAAAAAGTAAACTGGATATAAAAGTTTTAACTTAATAGTGTTTTTTTCTCTAATTGCTGCTTTATATAAATGAAAAAAATTAGCATAACTACCAAGTCCATCATCAATACATATATATTTATCAATATTAAGATTAATTTTTAATAATGGATTAAATTTAGCTGATATTATATCTATTTTTTTATTCTTGATATAAGACAATACTTCATTTTCATTATCAAAAAAAGTAAATTTGTGACCTTCAATATGATGTCTTAATAAAGATTGATTATTCCAGTATCCTAAATGGCATATAATTAACTCTTCATATACTTGATTATTCTTACGTATTGCAATGATTGCATTTAATAGTTGATAATCTGATTTTGAAAAAATTATTAAACTTTTCTTCAAGTCATTCATTTATACTTCTACACTCAGTAAATTTTAAACACAGATTTTAATAGATGATTTTGTTGTACTTTTCAATAAACGTATAAGTTCATTATATTCAAATGATTAAAATTAAGAATTTCCATTATAAAAATCGAAAATTCTTGATAAGACACTTTCTAGCTCTTATCAATTTTTTACAGGTCATATTTACGAAAAATAAACCAAGGCATCTGAACTACTCTACTAGCTAAAATCCAAGTAAATAAAAACTGAATACATTTAGATATTAAAAAAGCTAATGCTGCACCTAAAACACCTAGTTTTTCTATCAATATGAACAATAGAAAAATATTAATAAGCCCTGAGGAAATTGTTACTATCGCTAATTTTCCCGTTTTTTTCGCATAAAAAACATAATTAGTAACCATTAAGTACATACCATTTAATATTTGGCCAAAGCAGAGTAATCCAATAATTTGAGAAGCTGAGCTATACTTTTCACCGGAGACAAATGTCAATATCCACGGGCTAATAAAAAGAATAACTGGCACAAGTAACATTAGTAGGAAAAAATAATAGTAAGTATATTTAACGACCATTCTTTTTTCGTTAGCTCTATTATGTTTCAAAATATCATATAACCAAGGAACATAAGCTTTATTGATAGCATCAAATATTACACTCAATGCCATGCTTAATTGTACTGCAACCATATAAATTCCAGCCTGACTTAAACCTAGTTTTTGATTAATAACGAAACGATCAACTGCTGAAAGTAAAAAAACACCAAATATATGAGGTATCAATGGAATGCCAAAAGATAAAATTTGCTTTATAAGATCTGGTCTCCAAGCATAAAGTTTGACTAACTTATCTTTTTTCAGTAAAAATAATGCTATGACAGAGACTAATACCGCAGCAATAATCTGACCATCGACTCGTCCTTGAGAACCATGATGCAATACGACAACTAATAGCAAAGACAACCCCATATTAAGTATGCTATTACATATCTGTAATGCGCCATATTTAATTGCTTCACCACGTACCTGCCATTGCCCTAGCCTAAAGTTCAAGATAAAAATAAGAATGGAAACTAGCAATGCACTATATATCCAACTTGCGGGTATAGATAAAAACAACTTTAAAGAATCTATAAAAATATAAGCTAATATTAATAATATTAAGCTAGACCCTAGTAATATTTGTATACACGCACCATTGAATTTACTAAGTTCTTTTTTACTATTACCTTCATCATAAAATTTTCGGTTAGCAGCACCTATCGAATTAACCCCGACAAATGCAGTCAAACCTACAATAAAGGTCTGAAACATTGCGACTTGCCCATACTCTTCAGGGGATAGAGTCCTTGTTAAGATAGGCAAAAGTAGAAACGGGATTGCTGCATTAATAATATTTGACAGCAAATATATTGTAGAGTTTCTAGTTAGTGACATGAGTAATATTGGTGGAGAATTTCCTCCACCATTTTATGGTGTGATTAAATTAATTCAAAAGATAAAGGTGTTCCACGAACAATATGAACTTTAGCAACTTTTCCAATTACCTTTTCATAGTATTTTGGCTCCAGCCCAAAACCAGGACGAATACTACGAACATTGTCTGGTGTAAGCTCTTCACCTGCTTCTATATCTTTCACTACATACAAAGAACGACGAAACTTCACATTGCCTTTTTCAGCTTCCGTTCTTTCATAGTTAACTTTGCCGAGAGCCTGCCATGCTGTCTTCGTGTCTTGACATAAAGCTTTGAGCTCTAATGGTTCAAGAGAGAAACTATCATCAGCTCCACCACCACTACGGTCCATAGTCACATGTTTCTCAATCAAACAAGCACCAAGTGCGACAGAAGTAACTGCAGTAGCATTGTCTATTGTGTGATCCGACAACCCTGAAAGTACATCAAAACGTTCAGCTATATCTGTTATTGTTCTAAGATTGTACTGCTCTGCCGGTGCAGGATAACCACTAACACAGTGAAGAACAACTAGCTCCTGACAACCATTCTCTTTGGCCGTTTTTATTGCTTCTTCAATCTCTTTTTCGTTCGCCATGCCTGTTGAAATAATCATTGGCTTACCTGTCTGAGCGACTTTCTTGATCAAAGGTAAATCAATAACTTCAAATGATGCAATTTTATAAGCTGGTGCTCCCAACTCTTCTAATAATTCTACAGCGGTAAAGTCGAATGGAGAGCTAAAAATTGTAATACCAAGCTCTTTAGCTTTTTCAAATAATGGCTTATGCCAACTCCAAGGCATATGAGCCTTTTTGTACAATTCATACAAAGTTTGGCCGTCCCATAGACCACCATGAATTTGAAACTCTTCAGAGTCACAATCCATCGTGATCGTCTCATGAGTATAAGTTTGTAGCTTTATTGCATCAGCACCTGCTTTTTTCGCTTCTTCCATAATTAGGAAAGCTCGGTTAATATCGCCGTTATGATTAGCTGAGAGTTCTGCAATTATGTAAGGAGGAAAATCTGGCCCGATTTTACGACCGTCAATTGATATTTCTTTTTTCATATAACTAAACTAACTTAAGTTTGGTTTGTAAATCACTTTTGACTGCTTCCCACTCTTGAGCCAAAATCCCTAAGTGAACAATATCATGATAAGCCTGACCATCAAAGAAAGCGTCTCTATGCTTACCCTCTTCAATAAAGCCAAACTTTTTATGCAGCTTAACAACAACTTGGTTGAAACCTAAAACTTCACAACGTAACTTGTGAAGTTTTAAGGCTGTAAACGCATACTCTAACGCATAATATTCCATTAAAGATCCCGTGCCTCTCGGAGCATTAGGTGATGTATAGAATGCCCAAGTAGCAATCCTATGGACAATATTAATCTCAGAAAAGCCTACGACACCAACAGCTTTACCATTTAGTTGAGCAAGAAAGTAAGCTTTTGTTTTATCTTCTTTCAGTCTCTTAAACCATGCTTTATGCTCTTCTAAAGATATTTCATGGCTTGTGTACATCTTTGAGCGAACTTCAGGCGCATTACGCCACTCCAAAATCATATCCAAGTCATTAGGAGAAAGTGGAATAAAATCCATTTTTTTTGTGATGCTCATTAATAAGACTCCATTATTTTTACGACCTTATTTGCTCCGCAACCGTCAATAGATAAATGCTTATAAGGACAAATATCATCCCACTGCTGTTTTAGGGAAGTTAGTTCTTTACGGTATAAATCCGACGTTGTTTCTTTTCCACTACCAAGATAGGAAACTAACTTTTGTTTATATAGATATTGAGATAAAACTACCTGATTGTCTGCGACTGAAACAATAGTGGCTGGAATATTTAAACAAAAGCGCTCCCAGTTACTGACACCCGAAGCACCAATTGCATACTTACTTTTTGCTAACTCAAATTCAAAATCATACAAAAATTGAACAACTTCTATATGCTCTATTTCCGCATATTTTAGCAACTCGTCATGTTTTGAGTTGAGTCGCCCAGTAACAACAATGATCTTAAAAGGCAAATTTACCAAAGTTGAGGAAGCCGCCAGTAGTTTCTCACATTCTTGCGTTGGATCTGCTCCTCCAAAAAAAGCAATTATTTGATTTTCTTTCTCTGGAGCGATGAGCTTCAGCTCTTTAAACCGAGGCCGTAATAACGCATATTCTGGTCCCAGAAGCTTCCTCGCGGAACAAGAACTATAACGTGATTGTAATTCCGGCCACAAGTTTTGATCGAGAATCAAGTTACAGTCATGTTTACGATTTAGATCATCAATGGCAAATAGGTGACAACAGAGTGAGCCTCGGACTTGCTTTTCCCATAGGGAATCAAGACCATAATGATCAACAACAACCCAATCAGTACAGCCAACAGCTTTAACAAATTCTAAAGCATCTTCACTTTCACTACACGGTAGCCATGATTCATAATCTCCATCAAATTTAGGCTTTTTAAACTCTAAAGGAGGACTGAGATGTATGACTGTAAAGCCTTTTTTTTCAATAAAATGAATTAAATCTCCATCTTGAGGGATGCATGCAAACTGAACTTCCCAACCATGTGAGTACAGTACTTCAGCCAATACCAAACAGCGCATTACATGGCCACTACCTATCAACCGAGATGCATCTGTCCTGAATATTACTTTCACACTGACTACCTCAACGCTCCATACAGAGCCTCAGCAAAACTCCAATCCTCTTGAGTATCAATATCTTGCACACAGATTCTTGGTAACAACACAACTCTTGAGTGAGGAGCAAAAACTGCCTTTCGCTCTAAGAAAGCCGTTTTCTTTCCCCAATAAAACTGCCCTGCATCATGGTACGCATCTTCTAGATCTTGCGAGCGCAAATTTTCATTCTCAGGCGAAAACATATTTACCTCCCCTTTACCTGACAGCTTGATCGCTCTCTGGATTGGAAATGGAAAACTTGTCGCACTAAACACAAATTCACACTGTGCAGACTCGAGTATATTTAAGCCTTTTCGTAAGAAATCCGAAGTCACAAAAGGAGCCGTTGCATATAAACAACATACATTACTTACATCATAACCACGATGCTCACACCATTGTACCGCATGCTGCATTACATCCATGGTTGTAGCATAATCATCGGATATATCGGCAGGACGTATAAAAGGCACATCAGCGCCACAGTTTCTTGCGATGTCTGCAACCTCTGAATCATCGGTTGATACAATGACTTTATCAAAACAGCCTGAGTTTAAAGCAGCTTCAATTGAATAAGCGATCATCGGCTTACCATGGAACTGTTTTATATTTTTGCGAGGGATACGCTTACTTCCCCCCCTCGCAGGTATAATTGCAATATTCATACTAATTCAAGACCTCAGATAGTACTTCCACTACTTTATCTTGTTGCTCATTACTCATTGCATGAAACATCGGTATCGAAATCGCTTCTCGATAATATTGCTCAGACTCTGGGAAGTCACCTTCTCTAAAACCCATCTTTTCGTAATAAGGCTGAGTATGTACCGGAATGTAATGTAAATTTACTCCCACCCCTCTTTCTCTAAGCGAATCAAATACCTCTTTGTGTGTCAAAGATACATTCTCTAACTGAAGACGGATAACATAGAGATGAAGACCTGAATAAGTATTTTCTAGCTGATAAGGTAGAACGACTGGTAAATCCTTTAACAACTCATTATAACGGTTTGCTAACCGATGGCGTGCTGTAATGAACTGCTCTAGGCGCTTCATTTGTGTCACACCCAATGCAGCTTGTAACTCTGTCATTCTATAGTTAAAGCCCAAATCGATTTGTTGGTAATACCAACCGCCGTGACTTTCACCTACCATTTGTTCAGTTTCTCGGGTAATACCATGACTGCGCAACAACGCCATTTTATCTGCCAACTCTCTGTTGTTAGTCACCACAGCACCACCTTCAGCCGTTGTTACGATTTTAACTGGATGAAAACTAAATACGGCGATATCCGAATATGCACAATTACCAATTGGTTGTCCATGATACTGCCCCCCAATTGCATGTGATGCATCTTCGATAACTTTAAAGCCATATTCTTTTGCCAAGCGACCTATCGCTTGCATGTCACATGGCTGACCGCACAAGTGCACTGGCACTAACACCTTGGGCAAAGTACCACTCGCTTTGGCTTTGATTAACTTCTCTTCTAGCTTCTTTGGGCATAAATTGTAGGTTGCAGAGTCGATATCAACAAAATCCACTTGCGCACCACAATACAAACCACAATTAGCTGATGCGACAAAGGTAATTGGAGATGTCCACAACCAATCACCCTTACCTAATCCCAGGGCAAGACAAGCAATATGTAGAGCAGACGTTGCACTGTTCACAGCTAAAGCATGATTTGCTCCTGTATGGTCAGTTAATAACTTTTCAAACTCTGGAACTTTCGGCCCTTGAGTTAGAAAGTTTGAGTTTAGTACTTCTACCACTCCATCAATATCTTCTTGGGTGATGTCTTGTTTGCCGTAAGGGATCACTTTTCTTCTCACACTGTAAAATTTGGATCTACATGTTCTTTCACTAGGGTACGCAAGCTTTCTACTGTTTCCCATTCAGTATTTGTTCCTGAATTGTATTTAAAACCAAATGGGACCTTCTCAGCTTTATGATGTGTTAAATATTCTTCTTCTGTATAAGTAAATGACACCGAAGGTAAGATAGCGTAATACTTACCTAAATCAATTGTATTTAGAGAATCGGTATCAGTAATCATCTCTTCGTGAAGTTTTTCACCAGGACGGATACCCACTACTTTGGTTTCACATTCAGGAGCAACAGCTTCCGCAATATCTAAGATTTTGTAAGATGGAATTTTTGGAACAAAAATCTCACCACCTAGGTGATTTTCAAGTGCATACATCACCATATTAACCCCATCTTGCAATGAGATATTAAAGCGCGTCATCTCTTCATGAGTAATTGGCAAGATACCTTCTTCACGTTTGTTTAAGAAGAAAGGGATAACTGAACCTCGGGAGCCCATCACGTTACCGTAGCGAACAACACTGAAGCGGATATTTTTAGAACCTTTGATGTTGTTCGCTGCTGTGAACAACTTATCTGATGCCAGCTTTGTTGCTCCATACAGGTTGATAGGTGCACACGCTTTATCTGTCGAAAGTGCTACAACATCTTTTACACCACATTGCAATGCAGCATGAATCACATTTTCTGCTCCATCAACGTTGGTTCGGATACATTCTGTTGGATTATACTCAGCTGTATCTACCTGCTTGATCGCTGCAGCATGGATAATCACATCCACATCTTCACAAGCTTGAACCATGCGATTTTGATCTCGCACATCACCAATGAAAAAACGAAGCTGGGGGAAATCTTTTACTGGGTACTTTTGCTTCAGCTCGAATTGTTTGAGCTCGTCACGTGAAAAGATAATGATTTTTTTCACTTCTGAGTATCGTTCAAGGATGGTTTTAATGAACTGCTTACCAAACGAACCTGTACCACCAGTGATAAGGACTGTCTTATTGTTTAACATTTAATACCTCAAAAATTATCATCACGATTACAGAGCCGAAGCATCTCATAGTGAAGCTACCTTAAAGTGCTAATCATATATAAGCACTTGAATTGGACATTTATAGAAAAGCGAAGTTTACAGAAAAAAAACACTTTATGCGACGCTGGGGACACCGTCTCTATAATCTTTAATTGTTTACTACATAATATATGAGACGTTCTCATATTTGCTATAATACCAAACTAATTTATTTTCGTATTGATTACCCTAAGCATGCTTGATAAAAACTCATAACTCTCAGCAAATCTCTATATTACAAAGTTCACCACAATCACCACTTTCGGAGTTTAATTTGAAAATTGCAGTTGCAGGTACCGGGTACGTTGGTTTATCCAATGCAATGCTACTCGCGCAAAACCATGACGTAGTAGCCGTTGATATCATCGAAGAAAAAGTAAAGATGCTAAACGACCGTATCTCTCCGATCGTTGATGCTGAAATTGAAGACTTTCTAACAAACAAAACGCTAAGCTTTCAGGCTACGTTAGACAAAGAGCAAGCCTATAAAGATGCCGAGTATGTTGTAATCGCAACCCCAACGGATTACGACCCTCAAACCAACTACTTCAACACCTCTTCTGTTGAAGCTGTCATCAAAGATGTAATGGCAATTAACCCAAACGCAGTGATGGTAATCAAATCAACCGTTCCTGTCGGTTACACAGACCACGCAAAACAAGAGCTCGGTTGTGATAACTTGATCTTCTCTCCAGAGTTTTTACGTGAAGGCAAAGCACTATACGACAACTTGCACCCATCTCGCATTATCGTGGGTGAACAAAGTGAGCGTGCGAAAGTGTTTGCTGATCTACTCGTAGAAGGCGCGGTAAAAGAAGACATTCCTGTTCTATTCACTAACTCAACAGAAGCAGAAGCCGTTAAGCTATTCTCAAATACTTACTTAGCCATGCGCGTTGCTTACTTCAACGAACTAGATTCTTACGCTGAAGCGCATGGTATGGACGCACGTCAAATCATCGAGGGTGTTGGTTTAGACCCGCGTATTGGTAGCCATTACAACAACCCTTCATTTGGTTATGGCGGCTACTGCCTACCAAAAGATACCAAGCAGCTACTGGCTAACTACGAAACCGTACCAAATAACATCATCGCAGCGATTGTTGATGCAAACCGTACACGTAAAGATTTTGTCGCTGAATCTATCTTAAAACGTGAGCCTAAAGTAGTCGGTATCTACCGTCTGATCATGAAGGCTGGTTCTGACAACTTCCGTGCATCTTCGATTCAAGGCATCATGAAGCGTCTGAAGGCTAAAGGTATTGAAGTTATCGTTTACGAGCCAGTGTTGAAAGAAGAACACTTCTTCCACTCACGTGTTATCACTGATTTTGAGGCATTTAAGCAAGAAGCCGATGTAATTGTTTCTAACCGCATGGTTGCTGAGCTTGAAGATGTTGCAGACAAAGTTTACACCCGCGACTTATTTGGCAGTGACTAAGCTTAACCTCCAATGTAAAGAGACGCCTTAATGGCGTCTCTTTTTCTATCTCGGCCAGAGAGGCTCTGGAGGGTGAAAACAACTGTGTTATACTCGCGAAAGAACCGCTTTATAATGAAGGAATGAGTATGATCATCGTAACCGGTGGTGCTGGCATGATCGGCAGCAACATTGTCAAAGCCCTAAATGAACAAGGCATTAACGATATTCTGGTTGTAGACAACCTGAAAAATGGCAAGAAGTTCCAGAATCTGGTTGATTTGGATATTGCTGATTACATGGATCGTGATGATTTCTTAGTTCAAATCATGGCAGGTGAGAACTTTGGCCCCATCGACGCCATTTTCCATGAAGGTGCTTGTTCTGCGACGACTGAGTGGGATGGCAAGTATATGATGCTTAACAATTACGAGTATTCTAAAGAGCTACTGCATTACTGCCTCGATCGTGACATTCCATTCCTCTATGCTTCTTCGGCAGCTACCTACGGTGAAACTTCTGTATTTAAAGAAGAAAAACAATACGAAGGTGCACTAAACGTCTACGGTTACTCCAAACAACAGTTTGATAATTATGTTCGCCGTGTGTGGGAAGATGCTGCCGCCCATGGTGAAAAACTGTCACAAGTCGTCGGTTTCCGTTATTTCAATGTGTATGGCCCACGTGAACAACATAAGGGCTCAATGGCTTCGGTAGCCTTCCACTTAAACAATCAGATGAATGCTGGCGAGAATCCAAAATTATTTGAAGGCAGCGAACACTTCAAACGTGATTTTGTTTATGTGGGCGATGTAGCCGCCGTCAACCTATGGTTCATGCAAAGTGGAGTCTCTGGTATTTTTAACCTAGGTACTGGTAATGCGGAATCCTTTGAAGAGGTTGCAAAAGCAGTAATTAGCTACCACGGCAAAGGAACAATGGAAACCATCCCATTCCCTGAGCATTTGAAAGGTGCGTACCAAGAGTTTACACAAGCCGATCTAACTAATCTCCGAACTGCTGGTTGTGACCACCAGTTTAAGACTGTGGCACAAGGTGTCGCTGAGTACATGCAGCTTATTAACGCCTAAGCTGAAACGATTTACACCGGCTCACTCATCCGAGCCGGTTTTTACTAAATACCCTTACCCTATGTCTGAATCCAGAAACGATTACGACCCTAAAGCCTATAACCCTGAGTTTAAAGCCGAATACTTGGCACCAAAACATTGGGGAACATGGATTGCTCTGTTGCTTGGAGCGCCGATTACCCTACTTCCAAATAGAGCTCGAGCAGCTATCGCACGCTTTGTTGCTAAAAAGATGGCAAAAAAGCAGCGAGGACCAGTGCAAAAGGCGCGTATCAATTTGTCTTTGTGCTTTCCTGAAAAAAGTGACGCTGAACGCGAACAGATTTTAGAAAACTGTCTCGTCACGGCAGGAACCTTTCTACTTGGTTTTCCTGCTATTTCCTTGCGCAGTAAAAAATGGCTTGAGCGCCATTCCAAAATTATCGGACTAGAGCACTTACAAAAACTTCATGAAGAGAAGCAAAGTGCGATCTTACTGGTTCCACACTCTTGGACCATTGATATCCCTGCGATTTTACTGGCATCTCGTGGCCTACCTGTTTCCGCTATGGCAAACAGCCAGAAGAACCCGTTAACGGATTGGTTAATGCACAAACAACGTGTGCAATATGGCGGCCGTGTATATGATCGCAGTGGTGGCATTAAACCATTTATCAAATCAGTCAAAGACGGCTATTTAGGCTACTACCTTCCCGATCAAGATCATGGCCCTGAACAAAGTGTTTTTGTAGATTTCTTCGCTACCGAGAAAGCAACACTCCCCGGTCTTGGTAAGCTCGCTAAAGTTAGCCGAGCAAAAATTGTCCCAACGTTTGCCAGTTACAATATTGAAACGGGTCAATATGAAATAGAAATTAAGCCACCTATGGCAGATTTTAGTGGTGATGAACTAGAAGATGCGCGCGCAATGAACGTGGTGGTCGAAGAGTTTGTTACACCAAAGCCTGAACAATATATGTGGATTCTGAAATTGCTCAAAACCCGTCGTGATGGTAACGACCCATATGTGGGTTACTGATAATAAAGGGAGCCATATAGCTCCCTTTATTTATGCTTTAGAATAAGGCAGTTTCTTATATTCTTTTAACACATCTCCAAACGTTGGATTCAGTGCTAAACCATTAACTACCTGCTGATATTTAGCGAGGTAAGCTTGGGCCGTCACATCTGCATTAAAACAATCTCGCGCGTATTCATGACAACGCTCCGCAGAAAACTGGCTTGATGCCCGAACCGCATCCACAAGCGCATTTTCATTCGCAGATAAAAAACCAACCTCTTCTGTGATTAGTTCTGGCAACGAGCCATAAGGTGTCGCAAAAATAGGGCAACCGAAATACAAACTCTCTGTAATTGCCAGTCCGAACGGTTCATGCCAGGTCACAGGAAATATCAATCCTTTGGATTGCATCATGATTTGCGACTTCGTGGTGTCATTCACCATGCCCAAGAAACGCACATGCCTGTCCAGTGTTAGTCTGAATCCCATTTTGATGTTAAGACGATGACCACCCAGTACATCCAGTGTCTCACCAGCTTTTTTGGTGATATCAATTGCCCCTTGAACGTTCTTCACCCGCCATGCTGCTTTACCGAGAAAATGAAAACGCTCTCTACTGGCATTTAGCCGTGGTTTAAGGTAATTGTCCCAATTCAATCCATTGTGAACAAAGGCCTCTGCACCATGATTGATCGCATGCTGCTTAGAAACAAAAATGGTATTTTCGTCTATAGGCCCAGCGGAATTACCATGTTGTGTATAAACATAAGGGCAGTGAACCGGCTCTAGATCAGAGTGAAAATGCACGACATCAATATAAGCTGGGACTTGTTCTGAAACTGGACGTTCAGGTTGATACTCAATCACCTCTGCCCATTCACATTGAGTGCCTTTACCAGCAAGTAGTGTGACTTTATGACCCGCTAAATGTAGCGCATAAACTAAATCCCAAATCACTCGCTCCGTTCCGCCATAGTTTTTAACGGGCAACGTCGCACGTGTGTACATCAAAATATTCATGACTTAGCTTTCTTTACCTTTGTTTTTTCCAAAACGGCTTTGTGGACACATTCCGGTACAAACGTCGCGATATCACCACCATGAATTGCAACCTCACGCACCAAGGTTGAAGAAAGAAAGGCATATTCTTCTGAAGGGGTTAGAAACAAGCTTTCTAATTCCGGTTTCAGACGACGATACATAGTCGTTAAACCAAACTCGTATTCAAAATCCATTGTGGTTCTCAGACCGCGAATCAAAATAGTGGCGCTCTTTTTCGTTGCAAAGTCCACCAGCAAACCGCTAAAGCCATCCACTGAAACGTTCGGTAAGGATTGGCAAGTTTCTCGCAATAAAGCCACTCTTTCATCCAGCGTAAATAAGGTATTTTTACTTGGACTGGCTGCCACTCCAATGATCAACTGATCGAACATACTGGCTGCTCGCTTAATCAAGTCGTAATGACCATTAGTTACAGGATCAAAAGTGCCCGGATAAATTGCTATGCGCATACGATTCCTTATCAATTATTCAGCTTGTAGCGACTCGTCTTCTAAAGATTCATGACTCATTTTTGATGGTAAAAGGTGGTCTAATTGAGCAATCACATCTTCAACTTGAATTCTAGCCATCAAATCTTGCCCTTTAACTCGACTTCCCCACGCAAGTTCAGAAACAGGCTTACCGTACTGCTCTTGCGCTATTTGATCATAAACGGAAACCACCAGTTGCTGGCTATTATATGGTCCTGTTCGACGCGGGTTACTGTGGGCATACAAACCAATCACAGGTGTCCCTTGCGTTGTTGCCATATGAGCCGGTCCAGAGTCAGGAGCCAGCACCACTTCAGCATGTTTTAATACCGCAACCAACTGCTTCAATGAAGTTTTACCCACTAATTTGGTACATGGCACTGACATCGTTTGTTCGATCTGCGCTGCAAGTTTGTGTTCACGCTCAGTTGGTGCACCACACAATACAACACTTAAACCTTGTTGATGCGCATGATCCGCGACTTGAGCATATCGCTCAATCAACCAATTGCGCTCATCCTTGCTTGCTGCCGGGCTGATCACCATATATGGTTGAGAAAGGCTTTTCGCTAAAGCCATTTCTTCATCAGACAGCGGGATAGACCAACTTGGCTTTGTGACTGGACAACCAAGATAACGAGCAAATTCAGCAAAGTTATCCAAAACATGCCCAGCCTCAGTTGCGGGTAATTTTTTATTGGTGAATAACCACTGACCTTCTTTTGCTCGTGACCAACTAAAGCCCAGCTTTACTTTGGCTTTGATTCCCCAAGAGAGCAGGCTCGCACGTAGCGCCACTTGCATGTGCAGCAAGTAATCAAACTTGATCCCTTTAAGCTGTTGCCAAACCGCTTTCATCCCTTTAAAGCCTTGCTTCTTGTCAAAAACAACGACCTCAATGCCGGGGAGCTCACCTAGCAACTGTGCTTCAACCTTGCCCATGACCCAAGTAATACGGCATTGAGGATATGTTTTTTGGATCAACTGCACGGCAGACAGCGCATGACAAACATCGCCTATGGCTGACAGTCGCAAGATACAAATAGACGAAGGCGGCGTTATGTTTGTTGTACTCATTCCACCACCTTTAAAGGAATCGTTTCTGTGATAGCTTCAATCACACGTGCTGGCTTAATATCTTTAAGACAAGGAGAATACAAATCATCACTGATCTGACATTTGTTCTTATAACAAGGGACGCAATCTCGATTCGATTGCAATAAGGTAATGTTGCCTTGCTTCTGCTTAAGCGTTCCATTCGAGTACAGGTTGTTTACCCTGTCGACTGACATCTCATAAGGCCACGGCGACCACATACTGGCTGGCGCAACACTGATCAGAGAAACAATGGGGATTGGGTAGCCTGACGCCATATGACCTGGCCCACTATCAGGCCCAACAAAACCATCACTTTGTTTCAATAGAGTGGAGGTCTGTGCAAGAGAAAGCTGACCCATGACGCTAAATAGGTGCTCTGATGGTGGGAGCTTATCTAACAGCTCAGACACGATCGCTTGATCGCGCTCCAAAGCCGCACCTGATAACACTACATTATAGCCTTGTTCAAGCATCGCCGTGATCACGTCAATCCAGTAATCAACAGGCCACTGTTTAATTTCATTCGAAGATGGCGCATGCACAACGACGTAGTTTTTCGGCAAGGACTCGTTAACTATTTCAGGTAATTCTTCTTCGGGTGAGATGAGCTTAGGTACAACTTCCACGTTGATCTGATCGAGCATACGCGCCATACGGCTCATTTTGTGCTCAAAACGATTTTGCTCAAGAATATATTTGTTGAAGACGAGTTTCTTTAACCAAGCACCCTTCAAGCTGTCGTCTACAGCCCCTAAACGCTTCTTACCAAACACAAAGCTATAGATCGCCGTGCGGTCATTGAGCATCTCGTTAATCACTAAATCATACCGTCCACGCTGTTTGAGAATGCGACGATAATCTTTTAATTTCGGCCGAGGTGGGATCTCAACCAAGCTATCAACATCGGGATTGGTACCAAACACCATTTCACCACGTGCATTCACCAATACGTCAATTTGCGCACTAGGATAAGCTTTTCTTAAACTACGAGTAAAAGTGGTGATAAGCAGGCTGTCACCGATACAGTGTGTGGCGATAACCAGAATTTTTTGATAGCTTTGCGGACAACTCATTAATCAATTGTTGGTTTGATATACTTTGCGCTTAGTATGCCATAAACCAACCCGACCAAGACAGTGATTCATGTTTACCCAAAAGCAAACCCAACAAACAACGTATTGGTATGATCCTTCTCTACTGAGTGAAGACGTTGAGCAAGCTTTCTCGATTGACTATTGGCAGAGCATTAATGCCATTACAGGTTCAGCGCAAGGTCGTGGAACAACTTGGTTTGTTAAGGGGAAACAAGGTGAACTTGCTCTTCGACACTATCGCCGTGGTGGTCTATTTGGCAAACTGGTTGAGGACAGTTATTGGTTTACAGGGTTAAACAATACCCGAGCTTACCAAGAGCTAACCTTATTAAAAACACTGGTTGAATATGGCGTTAACGTGCCCGCTCCCGTTGCAGCCAGAATCATCAAACACGGCCCCACATACAAAGCAGATATTTTGGTGCAAAAGCTTGCCAATGCACGCGATTTAGTCGCAATCCTATCTCAAGGCTCACTATCCAAAGATCAATTGTTCCTCATTGGCCAAGAAATACGCAAGATGCATAACATCAACGTCAATCATACTGATTTGAATATCCACAATATTCTGATCGATGACCACAACAAAGTCTGGATCATCGATTTTGACAAGTGCATGCAACAAGCAGATGGACAATGGAAAGAAGGGAATTTAGAGAGATTAAAACGCTCTTTTGACAAGGAGGTGAAACTAGGAAATATTCAGCTCTCAGGCGATGCGTGGCAAGCTCTAATAAGTGGCTACCACGCATAACATTTTGTTGTTACTCTGGTTTTAAACCAAACAGCTGGCGTAGTTTCTTTTTCTTCTTGTAGATATGACCACGAATAACTTCTGACAGCGGGCGAGTAAAGCTTACTTTTTTAGCGAGCTGTACTTGCTCTTCAAACGGCTTGTTGCCATTTTCAATAAAGAAGTGTTCAAGCACTTTTCTTCCCCAATCTTTTCTGCCACTGGTGGAATAATGATTCAACCAATCCTTCGCAGGTCGCAATGTTACATCTCGAGACAATGCTTCTGACAGTGCAAACTGCTCTAGTGTATGGGCTTTACACCCTTCATTTCTCAAAGCTTGAATAAGCTGATCGGCATAGTCAAATGCTTGCTTTTGCGATCCGGTAATACCAATCACAGCGGACGCCCACATTGTGGACTGCTCTGTCACGCAGTAGCTTGAACCATCCTCTAAGGCAATATCCTTGCCTCGGATCACAGCATATTCATTGGATTCTGGTAAATCATTGATCTTCACCTCTGGGAAAAACATCAACGATTCAGTTGAACTAATAGCATCAAAATAAATATTAGTCGCTTGATTAAAGTAAGTATCAGTATCTAAAAACACTAGCTTATCTTCACTAGCTAATGGTAGCTGATCACACAAGTACTTCAAACCACGGTTCTTTATTCTAAAGTGATAGGTATTATTTAAACTCCACTCCGCTTTTTGAGCTGAACTAATTGGCAGAACCCGAATAGGCAACCCAGAAAAATGCTCAGTTTCTTCTGCTAGTACAACCACTTCAGGTCGGCTATCTACACCACCTTGCCAATTCGCTAGGAAAGATAAAATGCAGAATCGTGCCCCTTGGTAATATGTTTTGTCATTACCGTAAACAACAAAAGCAAGGTATTGCTTGGGAGATACATTCATAAGCTAATCAATACTTGGTTACGTGTTCAAACAAGGCTTTTTGTTTTTGACTTAAGTGACTACGAACGTGCGTACGATAACCTTCTTTAAACCAGCTCCGCATTGTTGCATACCAGCCAGAAGAACGGCCACTTAACTCACTTTCAAACATGCCAATTTTGCTGCCTTGCTTTACCACTGGTGGATGGGTCCAGTATAAATTGAACTGTAATTGATCAATCAGATCACCAATTAAGCCATCGATTGGAGTATTGATTTGCTCCGCTTCAACGTAAGCAACAAATTTGGCGGCAAATTCGAGATCAAATATATAGCCACCACATAGCTTATTCACCTTGCAGGGATATAAGTGTTGGTTTGGTTTACGAATACTAAATGGTACGGAGTTAGAAGCTTCTTCAATATTCACAAAGTAGTTTTTTTTGTCTGCTAGTTCAGACTGAATATTGGCAAACTCAGCTTGAAACCTGTCAGTTAAAACCACATCATCCTCAAAAACCAATACAGGTTCAATTTGGTGCTCTACTGCATATTTCATCACCAGAAAATGTTTATAGAAACACGATTTTTCAGCAAGAGACAATCTAGGCCCAAAAAATTCATTACGGATGTTGTCATCTAAATCATCGATGTCACCACGAAGCATATATTCATAATCACTGATACCATGTTTAGGTAAGTGACTATCAATGTGCTTACGACGTTCTTCATATCCTTTGCTGACATGAATAATGAATGTTTTGATCATTGGCTACTCTCAATAACAGAATCAATGGCGGCTAGTGTGCGCTTGAGCGCTCCTTGATTACGAAGCACTATATCACACCCAGCTTCACCACTCAGTTTTAAAGAATTCGGCGATGAAAAACGCTCTAATACCTTTTCAGAGAGCTGAACACTATCCTCTACAACTTCAAGTGCTCCAGCATTAATTAACTGCTCACCCAAATCGGCAAAATTGTAATAACTCGGACCAGTAATGCAGGCTTTAGATAATACCGCTGGTTCAATAAAATTATGCCCTCCCACTTTTTGGCCAATCAGGCTTCCGCCCATAAACACCAAATCACTTGCAGCAAGTAATACCATCATTTCACCCATGGTATCACCTAAGTAGACATCAACAGTTTCCGCTAAATCGTCATACTGAACCAACGTTCTTCTCGCAACTGAAAGGTTTTGATTTTTAATCAATTCTGCAACAGAGTCGAAACGCTCAGGATGACGAGGAACTAAAATAAGCAAGAGTTCCGGAATGGATTGTTTCGCCATTTTGTAAGCTTGTAGTATCTGTTCATCTTCACCAAGATGTGTACTTGCCGCTATCCAGACTTTTCGCTTAAGCCCAAGAAAACTGCGTAATGTTTTACCAGACTCAAAAACACGGTTATTTACTGAGATATCATATTTTAGCGAGCCAGTAGTCGTCACCGATGTCTCTGATGCACCTAACTTTAGGAAACGTTGCTTATCATCATCATGTACTGTCAAAAGCGTCGTTAATTGCTGCAATTGTGGGACGATTAACAAGCGCAGTTTTTGGTAATTATTAGCCGACTTCTCGGATAAGCGACCATTGACTAAAACTATCGGAACCTCAGATTTAGCCACTGTATGAATCGTGTTGGGCCAAATTTCTGTTTCTATTATTAACAATACTTCTGGTTGAACGACATTTAAAAAACGACGAACACACCAAGAAAAATCGATGGGCATATAGCGATGAATCACTCCATCACCTAATTTACTCGCTTGTTCTGCCCCGGTACTGGTTGTAGTAGTGACTAGAATGTTTTTTGTTGGACAACGCTCTCTGAGCTGCAACACAAGCGGCTTACTTGCCAGCACTTCACCAACCGAAACCGCATGTACCCAGATCACCCCTTCTTTGATATCACCCAATTCGGGGGTAAAACCAAAGTGTTCTTTCCAGCGGGAGCCAAAGCGAGGTTTATTAGGTTTAGAACGGTATAAGCCCCATAACAGGATGGGGCTTATCAGCATGAGTAGAAAGGTATAGCAATAACGCACAATAGTGCTCATCACTTACTCCTGTAAAATGACATCAAACTGGGAAATTGCATCAACAACTCGTTGAGGTTCTAATTCAACAAGACATTTCATGTGTTGCTTAGGACACGTGCGCTCAAAACATGGCCGACAATCGATATCGGTATTCAGTATTGCAAGTTTGTCAGTAAGTGGTGGTGTATACTTAGGTGAACTCGAACCATACACCGCCACCACATTACAACCAACCGCAGCGGCAACGTGCATTAAACCAGAATCATTGCTGACAACGGTTTTACAAGCACCAATTAAATCCACCGCTTGGATTAAGCTCGTATTACCCGCTAAGTTAAAACAAAATTGTTGGCTATTTTGCTCTACTTGTTGAATGATTTTATCAGTGACTTCACGATCTTTCACAGAACCAAACAACCAGACTTGATAGCCTTTTGCGATCATTGAACTGGCAACACTGGCAAAATGATTATCTGGCCAACGCTTCGCAGGCCCAAATTCCGCACCAGGACAAAGTCCAAGTATTGGTCTATCTGTATTTAAGCCAAATTGGTGTATCGCTTTGGCTTGAGGTTCAGTTAACACCGTAAGTTGAGGGTAAGGTAATGAGGACAATTCCCCCAAACAGCCTGATCCTGTCATTGCTGATTTCGGATGTGCTAGTGCAACATATCGCTCCAACATAAACTGAAATGATTTTTTGTTAGTACGGATGTCATTGAGAAGGCCATAACGCATCTCTCCCTTCCACCCAACACGTTTGGCTACCTTAGCAAAAAACGGGATCAACGCAGACTTTGCAGAATTAGGCAAAGTGTAAGCAATATCATATTGCTCTTCTCGAAGAGTTTTACCTAAGCGATAACGTGTTTTTAGATCAAACTGACCATGACCTAATGGCATTTCTAATGCTTTTCGAACCTGAGGCATACGCTCTAGAATAGGCTTACACCACGCCGGAGCTAAAACATCAATGTCAGCTTCAGGGTGTAATTTTTTTAGCTCGATATACAGGCCCTGTGACATCACCATGTCACCAACCCATGAAGGGCCAATTATCAGTATCTTCATCACTTCGTCTTGTTATATTGACCCGAAAGCTCAAAATAGCGTTCAAGTGTTTTAATGCAAATGAGCTGTTCCAACTCTTCGTTCAAAAATGGTTGAATATAGTCATGAGCGTTTCGGACTATTTGCTCAGCTTCGTCAGGATGTGCCAAATAGTAATTCACTTTCTCTTCAAAGTCCGAAAAATCATCTTTGACTTCAATGTAGTGCTTACCAGCTTCTAAGGTTCCTTCCATAAACCATGTCTCAAATTTCATTTTTGGTGTAATTACAACCGAGTTTGAGGACATCGCCCACTTTAGGTTTGACGCTACATCATTCCCTTCTAAACAAACCAAAAATTTGTATTTGAGTTGCTGTTCCACTGACATAAACGGCTTTTGCCATTCAGGATGTATCTCGCTGGTATTGGACTGGCCTGCATCGACCAATGGATGACCGAATAACTGCTCCATAAAGCGAATGCGATGAGGTTGTGTTACAGCACCGCGAAACACCGCCATATTTTTCTTCTCTGCAAACGTCAATTTATCTTCAACAAAGCGAAAGTGGCGACGTTTATCCAGTTTAAAAAGAACCGAGTTCTGGTTCTCACCTTCAATAGGACGTGCCTTAAACAAAGTCGGAACAGGCTCTATATGGGTCTCATCGCCAAAATAATAGGCAAATTGAAATTGCTTAGGAAAGTAATGCAAAAATTCTTTTAGATCGAAATAGTAAGAAGTATACCCTTTACGCTTATAATTACCGATTTGAACTGATGCTTCTGGCAGGCTAAAAGGTTGGCTAAGATTACAGTAATAATCCGTACGTTGAGCAATGTAGTCCTGTATCTCACGGTACTTAGTTTCTAGTTGTGATTTCCTGTGATGATAAAAAAAACTTGGAGCCACATTTAATAGTGCATGTTTGATGTAATAAAATAGCTTCATACATTCTCCAATCTCTGCTCTTTTTCATTTTTCAGCATCATACTCACAGCACCAATGATAAACATATAGTAGATAGCTGCTTGCGCATTAATAAAAGGTGCATCAGTCAAATTACAAAGTATCATAAATAAAGCAGGAGCCCAAAGCAGAGCACTCCCTTCCTTTAGAGAGTATTGTCGAGAAAGGTATATGGGATAAAACAAGAAATTCAGAAAAATCAAACCACCAGGGATACCATAGAGGACGAATTTGTCTAAATATCCGTTATGAAAAGTCATGGATATGAGCCAATTAACACGAGAGTTAATTACATTTTCACTTTGTAGCCGATTAAATTCCTTTTTAATATCTTTTCCGTACCCAAAAATTGGCTTGATTCTCCAGAGATCAAACGCAATTTTTTGCATTTGTAACCGAATACCTATTGATGTATTAAGATCACCATTTTTTATTTTATGGTATTCGCTATAAGTACTCTCTAACCTTTGACTAATTAAAGGAATTTTAGTTAAACTAAATCCAAGAAAGATAAAAATAAAAAGCAACCATACTGTATGTTTTTTATTTTTAACAAAAAGAAACAATAATGCAATAGAGAAAAAAACAAACATTATTGAAAGCAAAGGTCCTCTTGATTGACTTAATACAACCCCACTAAATGATAATATCATTGAAGTCAATAATTTGAAATTATTTGTATTTTTATGTAATAAAAACACAAAGGAAACTATAGATATTAAACCTGATATCGTGGCAAAAGGTATTGCATTTATAGGCCAAACAGCACGAGAACTATGATTTAAAAACTGATAATTAAAAACATATAATGCGCATGTTAGAGATGCAATAAAAATAAAGATTTGTATAGTCTTTATTGAAAAAAAATGAATTGGAGTTACAAGAAAAATAAAAAAAACAACCAATGTAGCTCTTAATTCTCGAGAGTCAAATCCGTAATATAAATAACATACTCCGCCAAAGCTAGCACTAATTAGTAACAATTTTATCCAAAAATTATTCTTAAAGTTAATCTTAATATTTTCGAACTTAAACAAAAATAAAGATATCATTACGACAAATAGCACGATGGGGACTAAACGCATATCTCCATCCCCATCCCATAACATTCCTGTACTTATCCAAAGAATAGGAAGATAAAAAATAAAAGAGGTTATTTTATCTTTACTTATGGTGCTTAACATTTTCAAACACTCTTAAAACACGCTTATTCACATGACTCCAAACATACTGTTTGTGGTAACACTTAAACCAATATTTAACTTTATCTATAAACCTATCACCTTCTACATTAATTGTACTGGCAAAGGTTCCATTTTTACTTCCTTGTTGGACTAGAGAAGGATGAGACCAATAGATATTAAATCCTATTTTATCTCTCATTTCACTTTGATAAACATCTATGGGTAGATGGATAGGGTTTAAATTAAGATAGTTATATATTTTTTTTGCTGCAGTATAGTCAATAATATAGCCACCTGTCATCTTTGTATAATTAGCTAGATAAGTATACTGGTTAGGCTTTCTATACTTAAATGGCACACTTAAATATGCATTTTCAATATTGACGAGGTAATTAGATTTATCTGCTAATTCATTGACAATATTGGCCATTTTTAAGTTAAAATCTTTGACCAGATAAGCATCATCTTCAAGTATTAAAGCATAAGGAATTTCTTGCTCAACTATGGCTTTATAAACTAAATAATGTTTGTAAAAGCAAGACTGCTCAGCAGGACTTTGATCGCTACCTTTAAATAAGGTACCTAATACATCTTCAGTTAAGTCTTTTATATCACCATCAAGCATATACTCAAAATTAGTAAGGCCAGATTCTGGTAAATGTTTATCGATATGTTTGCGTCTGTCGTCATATCCTTCACTTACGTGAATCACAAAAACATGCTCAATGGGTTGCACCATTTAAGGCGTCTCCTACTACAATATGGCTTGAACAAAAAGAACTAATTATAGCCGTTGTCGGCTTATGTTTCACGAAATCTTACTTCGCAGTTTGTTTAAGCATCTATTATGTTACTAATGGCACAAAATTATCACTTTTGGCAATTTGAACAAAAAAACGTGTTGCGTTGCCCTATTTTCATGGCTTCAACTCTCTCAGCACAATGAGGACATGGCTCTCCCGCCTTACCATACACATTTAACTCTTGAGCAAAATATCCAGGTTTACCATCTGCCTGAGAAAAATCTTTTAGTGTCGTGCCACCTTGACTAATGGCGGTGTGCAACACTTGCTTGATCTCTGACACCAAAGCTTGCCATTCTCCGGAAGATAAACTCCCAGCAGACCTTTTAGGATGGATTTTGGCAGAAAATAAAGACTCACACGCATAGATATTGCCAACACCAACAACAAACTTATTATCCATAATAAACTGCTTAACCGTCGAACGCTTACCTGATGCTTTCTCTAGCATATAGCCAGCATGAAATTCCGCTGTTAATGGTTCAGGGCCAAGGTTGCTTAATACTTGATGTTGTTCATTCGGCGCGCACCATAACCAAGCACCAAATCGGCGGGGATCATTGTATCTCAGTACTTTTCCATTACTTAGCTTCAAATCAACATGATCATGTTTGCCTGCACAGATTTCAGCATCAAGCACTCGCAACGACCCCGACATTCCTAAATGAACAATCGCACTACCTATATCGGTCTCAATCAGTAAATATTTAGCTCGGCGAGTAATATTTCGGATAACCTCGCCTTCTAATTGTTTTAATTCCAGTGGAATATCCCAACGGAGTTTAGGGGTGCGAAAAGTCAAAGACTGGATCGTTTGACCCACTAAATGAGGGGTGATCCCCATTTTACTAACTTCAACTTCTGGTAACTCAGGCATAAAAAACTCGGTAACTCATCGTGCGACGCTCTAGGGTAAAGACTGAACAACTTAATGTCTACCGTCCTTTCATAACTTTGTCTTAAGGTTGCAAGTATCCTTTCTCAACAGAGATAGCGATCCATTTATCTTGCCAATTTTTCAACAGCCAAAATTGAGGAGTTTGATAAAAGGTGATCCTTTGAGGTTCTTCTTGGTCGGCATACCATACCTCAATACTTTGAGGATTAATCAATTGTGACTTCAAACTGTCAACCGTATCTTGCTCAACTTCTGTTCCAACTAATGCCAGCCAACGCTCAACCAACTCCTCTGGAGCAATTTCACTTGGAACACTTACTCGCCAGCGACCTTGGTTTTTTTCCAATGACCATTTGGCAAGGTGAAGTGCCTGAAGCTCAGCCTTTGGGTTTAGTAAGTATGGGTAGGGGCTTGGCTGTTGATCGATCACATACGTTTTTAGAATACTAGGTAAGTTTAATAGAGCGATAAACGCGATAATGGCCAGAATAAGTATGTTATTCCAACGTCGACGACGTGCCGGGCTAACTCGCATACAACGGATCCTTTTCTTTGCTAGTTCGCTGAAGTATATACGAATATCTTAAATATACGTCGGACACCTTTAGGGAATTGAACAGTCATCATATTAGCGAGTAAGCAAATATGATGTTGAGTAAATTGCAGACAATAAAAAACCCAGCTAAAAGCTGGGTTTTCAACACTTCAAAAAAGCAGTCTCAATTACTTGATTTTCGCTTCTTTGTACATAACGTGCTGGCGAACTACTGGATCAAACTTTTTGATCTCAAATTTGCCTGGCATGTTACGCTTGTTCTTATCAGTTGTGTAGAAGTGGCCTGTACCTGCAGAAGATACTAGACGGATTTTCTCACGAACGCCTTTCTTTGCCATTGCCTATTTCCTCTTAAACGTTTTCGCCGTTTGCGCGAATGTCAGCAAGAACAGCATCGATGCCCTTCTTGTCGATGATACGCATACCTTTAGCAGATAGACGTAGTTTAACAAAACGTTTTTCGCTCTCTACCCAGAAACGATGAGTTTGTAGGTTCGGCAGAAAACGACGCTTAGTAGCATTGCGTGCGTGTGAACGGTTGTTACCCGTTACTGGACGCTTACCAGTTACTTGGCATACTCGTGACATGAATGTCTTCTCCAAAATCGTTTCAGCTCGATATCAACCTTGGTGGCCGAACCTCTCTATTTCTAAACAAGAAGTTAGAGGTGTTGTACCGTTATGGAAACCCATACAAGGCTATCAAAGGTCGCGCATTATACTAACTTGACTAGCATTGCTCAAGACCCGAACAGATCCTTTTTACAGGTTTTCGTGATCTTTTTTAGGCAGAGCTGATTTATGTGCTAAAAAATGTCGGGGGATTGTAGCAGAAATCAGCGAACTCACAACTAAAAATGTGATTTAAATCCAACCACGCTCTGCGAAAGAAACTATCTCGCCGTCTCCAACCACAAAATGGTCTAATAGTCGTATATCCACCAGCGCCAGTGCATCTGATATTCTAAGGGTGATCCTACGGTCAGCCTGACTAGGTTCTGCAATGCCTGAAGGATGGTTGTGAGCTAAGATTAATGCAGCAGCATTAAGGTGTAACGCTCGTTTCACGACCTCTCTCGGATACACAGACGCCGCATCAATCGTCCCTTCAAACATAACTTCATCTTTAATTACCCGATGCTGATTGTCGAGGAACAAAACATAGAAGGCCTCCCGTTGTCTGTCTCGCAATAGCCCTGAAAGATACAACTTTGTTTGCTGTGGACTGGTTAATGCTTCCCCGCGAGACAATGCTTCGGCCAAATAGCGTTGTGTCATCTCCAATACGGCCTGAAGCTGAACAAACTTTGCCTCCCCCAATCCTTTATGACGACAGAACTCTTCTTTGCTTGCGGAGAAAAGTCCTCTTAATGTGGCAAAGTCCTTTATCAAAAAGTCTGCCAGCTCTAGAACATTCATTCCCGGCGTGCCAGTACGAAGGAAAATTGCCAATAATTCGGCGTCAGTTAAAGCTTCTGGCCCATGGCTCAGTAACTTCTCTCTTGGCATAGATTCTGTCGGGATAGACTTAATTGCCATACGATTCAATCCGTTAAATCATCGAAAACCAAAGAATAAGGCAGAAGAGAACAGCAGATAAAAACACCCATTCAAATTTGGGAAAGCCTAGCACTTTACTGCAACTGAGCTGTTTATTAACGCCGACAACAACTGGCAGCAAAACTCGTATTGCCGATTTATCAGGCTATTGATAGGAAGCAACCAAAGGCTAGAGTCTATTTGTCATGCTGTGATATCTTAACCGCAGAAAATTTGAGGGAAAAATCATGCAAACTCTGGCTGGAAAAAAGATCCTTTTGGGGATAAGCGGTGGCATTGCTGCTTATAAATGTGCCGACTTAACACGTCGCTTAATTGAGCGCGGAGCAAAAGTCCAAGTCGTGATGACCAAAGCGGCAAAAGAATTCATTACCCCGTTAACCATGCAAGCCGTATCGGGTCACCCAGTATCTGACAGCTTGTTGGATCCAGCCGCTGAAGCCTCCATGGGCCATATTGAATTAGCAAAATGGGCCGATCTTGTGCTGCTAGCACCTGCGACAGCTGATCTCATTGCCAGAATGGCCGCAGGTATGGGGAACGATCTCCTAAGCACCCTTGTGTTGGCAACCGACGCTCCAATTGCTGTCTCCCCTGCCATGAACCAGCAAATGTATTTAAACCAAGCGACACAGGAAAACATCGCCACACTCAAACGACGTGGTATGCAGATTTGGGGCCCGGCAGCCGGAGAACAAGCTTGTGGTGATATCGGCCCTGGTAGAATGCTTGAACCGATGCAATTAGTGGCATTGTGTGAGCAATTTTTTGGTCCTAAACCGCTAGCCAACAAATCTATTCTTATTTCAGCAGGTCCGACACGTGAAGCAATTGATCCTGTGCGCTATATCAGCAATCACAGCTCAGGGAAAATGGGCTATGCCCTTGCTGAGGCGGCTGTATCGTTAGGTGCGGACGTTACCCTTGTTAGTGGCCCTGTGTCATTGACGACACCAAACGGCGTCAACAGAATTAACGTCGATAGTGCTGATAACATGCACCAACAGGTGATGGATAACGCGACAAATAGCGATATTTTCATCAGTTGTGCCGCGGTAGCCGATTATCGCCCCCAAACAATTTCAGACCAAAAACTTAAGAAAACCGACGATAACGATCACATGACCATTACTATGGTGAAAAACCCAGATATCGTCGCCTCTGTTGCCACCATGACCGAAAACAGACCCTTTACTGTTGGCTTTGCCGCCGAAACTCAAAATGTTGAAACCTATGCCCGTGGCAAACTAAAAAATAAAAAACTGGATATGATTTGTGCTAACGATATCTCGATTACTGGGCAAGGCTTTAATAGCAACAACAATGCGATAACGGTATACTGGCACGATGGTGAGCAATCACTTACTTTGGCTTCCAAGCGTGATATCGCAGAACAAATACTTACACTTATCGCCCAAAAAGTGGACAGCCAATAGTTTCAATTTGAATGCATTTATTAAGTCTATTCATTAGCTTTAGCCGGAATCATTACGATTTGGGCTAGGCTAAGCAGTGGTAACAAAAGGAAGGACCATGGCTGGTACACGTAAAACCAATCGCCGAGAAGAAATCTTACAAGCACTGGCTGAAATGCTAGAATCCAATGATGGTGCATCACGGATCACTACCGCCAAATTAGCCAAACAAGTTGGCGTATCAGAAGCCGCGCTTTACCGACATTTTCCAAGTAAAGCACGCATGTTCGAAGGTTTAATCGAGTTTATTGAAGGATCATTGATGTCTCGTATTAACCGTATTTTAGACGAAGAAAAAGACACGCTAACACGCATCCGTCTAGTTTTGCAGCTAATCCTCGCCTTCTCAGAACGTAACCCTGGCCTGACTCGTATCTTATCAGGTCATGCTTTGATGTTTGAAAATGAGCGTCTACGTGAGCGCATCAACCAGCTTTTCGAGCGGATCGAAACATCACTGCGTCAGATCCTTCGTGAACGTAAACTACGTGAAGGAAAGTCATTTCCTGTCGACGAAACCATCCTTGCTGCACAATTACTTGGGCAGGTGGAAGGCAGCTTAAACCGCTTCGTTCGTTCAGATTTCAAGTATCAACCTACCGCAAACTTTGATGAATACTGGGCGCTGCTCAGTGCACAAATTAACTGATTGCCATGACTAAAGATAAATACAGCCAACCTGAATTTTCACTCTCATTACTTCACCCAAAAAACTGGGGAGTATGGATAGGGTTTGGCCTGCTTGCATTGCTCGTTAATATTCTGCCATACGCACTGTTATATAAAATAGGGCGCGGCTTAGGAGTGCTAGGCCAGAAGTACGGTAAAAAACGCGTTCATGCCGCAGCCCGAAATCTTGAACTGGCTTTCCCAGAAAAGGAGAAGTCAGAGATCGACGCGATTGTTGAAGAAAATTTCAAGAATACGGGAATGGCACTGATTGAAACCGGTATTACTTGGTTTTGGCCAACGTGGCGCTTTAAACGTATTATCGAAGAAAAGAATATCGACGTATTGCGCCAACACGATGATGCGAATAAAGGTGTTCTATTGTGTTGCGTTCACGCATTAAACCTTGAGATCACCGCTCGTGCTTTCGGTGTGCTCGGTGTCGCGGGATACGGTGCTTTTCGCCCACACAACAACCCGGCTTACAACTACATTCAATATTGGGGTCGCACACACAACGGCAATAAGTTGATCGATCGGAAAGACGTCAAACAAATGATCCGTGTGCTGCGTCAAGGCGAAAGGTTGTTCTACTTGCCTGACCATGATTACGGTCGTAATAAATCCGTCTTTGTTCCTTTCTTTGCCGTTGAAGATGCTTGTACCACAACGGGTACCAGCATCCTTGCCTACACCAGCAAATGTGCCATTGTCCCCGGTTCAGGCTTTAGAAATGCAGACGGAAAATACGAGATCATCGCAGACATTTCCGTTGAACAAGATTATCCCCAAAAGGATGAAGTGGCCGCCGCTGCTTACATGAATAAATACGTAGAGCAGCTCATTCTAAGAGCTCCAGAACAATGGATGTGGCTGCATAAACGCTTTAAAACTATGGCAGATCCTGAACAACCTAAAGGGATCCGTTACCAATAAAAAAGCCCCAGCATGATGCTGGGGCTTTCACTTTCCAATCTACTTTATTAGATGCCGTATTGCGCTCGGTACGCTTTCACGGCTTCCAGATGCTCAGGGGCTGTGCCTTTCTCTTCTAGGAACGTCACTAGATCAGTCAGACTAACAATTGAGATGATTGCACAACCAAAGTCGCGCTCAACTTCTTGGATAGCTGAAAGCTCACCTTTACCTTTCTCTTGGCGGTCGATTGCAACCAGCACACCTGCTAGGTCAGCGCCGTTTGCTTGAATGATTTCCATCGACTCACGAATCGCGGTACCGGCAGTGATCACATCATCCACTAGCATAATACGACCTTTCAGAGCGCTACCAACTAGGTTGCCACCCTCACCATGATCTTTTGCTTCTTTACGGTTAAAACAGTAAGGCGTATCGATGTCGTGATGATCAGCCAGCGCAACAGCTGTTGTCGTCGCAATTGGAATGCCTTTGTATGCAGGGCCAAATAGTACATCAAACTCAATGCCAGAATCCGCTAGCGCTGCTGCGTAGAAACGACCTAGACGCGCTAAGTCACGACCAGTATTGAAAAGACCAGCGTTAAAGAAGTACGGGCTCTTACGGCCAGATTTTAAAGTAAACTCGCCAAATTTTAGGACTTCTTTCTCTAGTGCAAACTCAATAAATTCACGCTGGTATGCTTTCATTACTTTCTCCGTCTATAAGTTTCTAGTTCCTAGCTTCTAGTCCCTAGAAAGATAACTAAAACTATAAGAGTGCTTTCAAAATAGATAGCTTTACAGCTAGGTAGCAAGACTTTTCAGCTCCTGAGCATAGTGAGCTATGTAATGGAGTGAAAAATTGAAGCTAACAACGTTGTTAAGTTATCTATGAAGAAAACAAAAAAATAGCTTCCAATGGGAAGCTATTTAAAAAATCAATTTTCTAACGCCGCCTTCTGCGCCGCTACGATCTCGGTAATACCTTTGGTTGCCGACTCCAGCAACTTCATCAGCTCGGCGTGGGTGAACGGTTCTCCCTCTGCCGTACCTTGAACTTCAATCATACGACCATCTTCGGTCATCACCACGTTCATGTCAGTGTCTGCTGCTGAATCTTCTGTATACTCAAGATCACACAAGATATCTTCACCTAGAATGCCCACTGAAACGGCTGCTACGTGGCCTTTCATTGGGTTAGCTTTTAACTTGCCCTTTTCAACTAGATGTTGGAATGCATCTGCCATCGCAACGCTCGCACCAGAGATAGATGCTGTACGCGTACCGCCATCGGCTTGGATTACATCACAGTCTACTGTCACCATGATTTCGCCCATTGCTTCTAGATCAACCACTGCGCGCAGGCTACGAGCAATCAGACGTTGGATTTCCATCGTACGACCACCTTGCTTGCCACTGGCCGCTTCACGACGCATACGTGAATGGGTCGAACGCGGTAGCATGCCGTATTCTGCTGTTACCCAGCCTTTGCCTTGGCCTTTTAACCAACGAGGCACGTTTTCTTCAACGGTCGCATTACAAAGCACTTTCGTATTGCCGAATTCAACCAACACCGAACCTTCTGCGTAGGCTGTGTAGTTACGAGTAATTTTGATTGGGCGAACTTGGTCCGCCTTGCGATCGTTTGGACGCATGGGCATCTACCTTAGTTGTCTATCTGTGATAGGGGGAGACGATTTTGATTGGAGCAGGATTTTAACAGAAACCAAGATGACGGGAAAGCGCCCTTCTTCCCATGCTAGCATTTTAAATTTGTTGCTTTCTGCTACTATTGCCCTGCGTTATTTTCAAAGATGAATAAACAGGAAAATTCGATGATCTATAGTATGACCGCCTACGCTCGTAAAGAAGCAAAGGGTGATTGGGGTACCGCCGTGTGGGAAATCCGTTCGGTGAATCAACGTTATTTGGAAACTTATTTCCGCCTACCGGAGCAATTTCGTGGGCTAGAACCTGTGCTACGTGAGCGTTTTCGTAAGCGCCTTGCACGCGGCAAAGTAGAATGTGCGCTTCGCTTTGAAGCCAACCCTGCCGCCAAAGGCGAACTAACGATTAACGAAGGCTTAGCTAAACAGGTCGTTAATGCGGCTAACCAAGTCATGTCGCTTACTGGAGAAGAGAGCCGCCTTAACCCGTTCCAAATTATGCAGTGGCCGGGAGTGATGGAAACACCAGAGCAAGACATGGATGCGGTCAACAAAGATCTGTTAGCAGCATTTGATGCCGCACTGGGTGAGTTTATTGAAGCACGTGGCCGCGAAGGCGACAACATGAAAGCGCTCATCGAGCAACGTCTTGAAGCCATTAGCGCTGAAGTGGTGAAAGTACGTGCACGCATGCCAGAAATCCTAGAATGGCAACGTGAACGCTTATTCTCAAAATTTGAAGAAGCGAAAGTAGAACTCGACCCTTCTCGTATCGAGCAAGAGCTGATCCTACTGGCGCAAAAGTCTGACGTTGCAGAAGAGCTTGACCGTTTGGACTCTCACGTGAAAGAAACCACCAACATTATGAAGAAAGGTGGTGCGGTTGGCCGTCGTCTTGATTTCATGATGCAAGAATTCAACCGTGAATCGAACACACTCGCATCGAAGTCCATCAGCACCGACATCACCGCATCAGGTGTTGAGCTTAAGGTTCTGATTGAGCAAATGCGTGAGCAAATTCAGAATATCGAATAGATTCCCCTCTACTCCACACACTTCCATAAAGCTCTTATTTATAAGGGCTTTGTTATTTTTACCATCCATACACATCCATAAAATTCATCAACAGCCACGAACAAGCGGGGAGTATCATGGGTAGAATTTTGCTATTTACTCCCCACTGTAGTATAAATATCACAACATACTCCCCACTTCTGGAGGGTGCTGTAATGATAACTTCGATTAGAGCTATAAATTCAAGGAGATAGAGATGGGTAATCTCACCGTCAACCAAGTTAAGGCGATAGTAAAGGACCAAAAAACAGGTCGTCATGCCGATGGTGATGGTTTCTATCTAATGATTCCTAGAGTAGGTCGACCGTACTGGATGCTAAGGTACACCCTTTTTAAGAAAAGAAAGGAGGTGACTATTGGCAAGGTTGATGAACTTTCTCTTGCAGACGCAAGGTTGAAAGCCGCTGAGCTTCGAAAGCAAATAAGCGAAGGGATTAACCCAATTGCAGAAAGAAAACGGAGTAAGCAAGCCGATATACAAATAATCAATGACCTCTTCGAAGACTGGTACAAGGAGCTATCCAAAAGGCTCAAGCACCCCAATATACCTAAGCGTATCTACCAGAAAGAGATCTCTCCACAAATTGGTCAATACACGTTGAAACGTGTCACACCTTTAGATATCCGCAACATCATCCAAATAGTCGCTAACAGTGGCCGTCCAACCACAGCCAATGACACATTAATGTATTGTAAGCAGCTTTTTAAGCACGGTATGAAGATTGGTGTCATTGAGTCTAACCCTGCACTAGCATTTTCTAACTATGATGCTGGTGGCATTGAAGAGAGCCGAGATCGGGTCTTAGATCTTGAAGAAATTAAACATGTTTTTTCCGTCTTCAACCAAAACATTTATAGTTTCAATCGAGACAACTACCTAGCTTGTGTTCTGCTTCTTTGTCTTGGCGTTCGTAAATCAGAGCTAACAGAAGCAAAATGGACAGAGTTCGATCTTGATAATGCTTTATGGCACCTACCAGCGGAGCGAAGCAAATCCGGCACAGGTTTCACTATTCCGCTTCCGGAGCTGTGCATAGAATGGTTTAAAGAACTGCATATGCGAGCTTGTCGTTCGGAGTACGTCTTCCCAAACAGAAGGGAAAGCAAAGTACCTCACATGGGCAAAGGCACACTGAACAGGGCTATTTCAAAGCTTTTTGGTCGAGAGCCCGGTCGTAAGGTACAACCACCAAATAAAATGGGCGATGTTAAACACTTTGCGGTCCACGATCTACGCCGCACCTGTCGTAGTCTACTCGCCTCAGCTAAAGTCCCAAGTCATATTGCTGAACGCTGTTTAAATCACAAGTTAAAAGGTGTAGAAGGTATCTACGATCGATATGATTATCTTGAAGAGCGCAAAGATGCACTGGAGAAAGTCACCAAACTAGTAGTGAGTTGCATCGTCATTTAGGCATATTAAAAAGAGAAAAGAGGATGCTAGTAGCATCCTCTTTATACTAGTAACTCATACACAATATGAGAGTTCGACTAAGTTGAAGAAGACCGACTCACTGAATATATGTAACCCCGACAGTTACACAGAATTATTTACAGGATCGTCCAGAATTTAGGACAGTCTCTACTCATTAAATATCCAAGGACTTAAGCGTTCCCATACCAGAGCAAGAATATTTTTTGCACGAACATCTACAAGTTCACTAGTCCACTCTGCCACTTTTCCAATGGCTTCTGTTTGCGGCATATGTTCTTTAGACATTACAAGTTTCTTTGTTGTATCTGATAAATCTAAGCCTTCTTCACTTTTTGCTTTGTTAAGCAACTGCTCTCTTTGCTCATCAGTAGTTGATGCAATAATTCTGTAAATCAACAGTTTCTTTTTCCACCCACTATTCCCGATGGATGAATTCATATCACTAGGTAAAAGAAGTAAATTCCCAATCACATGTTCAGAAACAAGGTTTACAAGTGAGTCATCCCATCCATCCCCAGGGGTTTGAGGATAAATATGCTCCAAAGTGGAGAATTGATTCCATTTGTCTAGGTTTAATAGCTCATTAACACCTGATACCGAAGGCTCTACCAAACCAGCAATTTCAGACGGAACTGCATTGTGAGATGAAACTAGTAACATTAACCTACTTAATGGCTTTGAGTTACTATAAGCGAGAGCTTTTGAAGCTCGTTCAATCCAACTCTGCTCTGAAGTGATTGGGATCGATTTATTACTTTTAAGATAATAAGTAAAGGCGTCTTTTAACTGATCTGTACCTATATCAGTTAGATCGGAGGTTTCTTTAATACACAATGGGGGAATAATACCAGCAACACCATTCTTCATTAGTTCTCGATAACAAGAATCAATGCCTTGAGTACCATTTCTAGAGCCTCGCCAAAACACAAAAAAAGCAACAACACAACGTACAGCATCTTCAAATCTAGAAATAGAATCTGCTGAAAAACGATTTTGCTCCATAGACGAGTAAAAACGAAACAAGATTGGGACTGTAATGTGATGGTTGGCTTCTCTTAGCACGTTGATTAGTAGAAGTGTTTCTTCTTTACGTGCAGACATATAGTCGAGTTGAGGTAAATTACTCTTCTTTTCAGGCCAGACTTTATCGAGGAAGCTCGCTAGCGTAGCTAATTCTTCAGTAAAAGAACGTTTTTTATTGTCGCTTGCTAAGTCATCGAAAGCCCTATTTATGAAGCGCCTTTGCTCACTTAGGTGCTTGGTTAGAGGCTCACCTTCAAAAGCTAACCTAAATGGAATAAGTAATCTCGTTGTCGCCTTTTGTTTCTCTTCTGCTTTTTTATACTTATCCAGAACATCGTCCACGACATCAATATACTTCCGAGATATTGATGCTTCGTAGTTTTCAACACCCTCAAAATCAACAACTTTTGGTTTAAATGTTTCAAAAGCAGTTAATGGCTCTCCGGTAGTATTAAGTGCTTCAAACATATCGAAAGCATACGTTTCATTAGTTGCGACTACACTTGTAACTGCGACTCTATCAAGGTAAAAGTTTGTTAGGATGAGCAACCTTAAAGCTCTAGCAACGCTAAATTTGATTTTATCTCCCTCTAACTCTTGCTCAAGCATAGCAACTATTGTTTCGGGAATATTATTACCAATTAGTCTTCGTTGAGAGTCCTGATTTGTGGAAAAAAAATGTATATCAGGAAACTGGAAAGAGTCATCCCCTTTCAGGATTTTGTTTAGGTAGTTAGTAATAGATGCAACATTGTCTGTGACTCTTTTATGTTTAGGGAACTGTTCCTCTGATATTGACTCATCTATGCTATGAACATACTTTTTGTTAGGTAAATCTCCTTCAAATGAATGAATATATTTGATATATCCAAATATAAATGATGCTACTGGAGAATTGTAAAACGCTTTATCTTCTGTTGTAGCCCATTGATCTAAGTAAGCTCTTGCTACTTTTGGATAATACCTATAATTTGGATCTGTCGACCATTTGTCGACCTCAAAAATCATCTTCAAACGATTTAAAATAGGACTAAAAGTATTTGTAAACCAGTTCTGTTCCAAGGGGTCTAAGTGTTTACATTTCAAGAGCATTATAGACATTTCTTGGTATAGAACAGTAGACAGGAGTGAAAGAGTGGTGACCCTCTGCTGCCCATCAATTATACTCATGACTTCAGAAGGCAGCTCCCCAACAACATAAGGTTTTATGGTTTTAAAGTCAGTATCGGAAATTGATATGACTGTCCCTATAAAAGTTATAGCATCATCATGATCCAAGAAGGTGGATATTCCACTACACATATCTTCAATCAATCTTTGAATATTAGAATCATCCCATGAGTAGTGCCTTTGGTACGCTGGGATATAAAACCCGGCAGTCCCTTTTGACAAAAAAAGTTCATGCACACTTTTAGGGTCTGCAGAGAAGACCTTTTCCAACTGACTAGCCATTATTCACCTATAAACTACAAATTATACATGCCTGATCGTCTGCATCATCTTCTTCCATATTCGCAAGTATGGTTTGCCATTTTTCTTCTGATGTCGAATTTGTTTTGAAGATAATGCCTTTTTCTTTTTCTTTTTCCTCTGCATGAGCTACCACTTCATCCAGACTTTTTCCTTGTACCCATGTATAGCCATTTCCTGCTTTCTGTTCTATGGCTTTAGCCTTTTCAAATAGAACCGGATGATTGCGTTTTAAACCTAACCATTCATCTTGCCGTTGAAAGAAGCAGAAAAAACAACCAGACCGGCTCCGCCATTTATAGTACTCTGGAATCCCAACTGTATCTTTAAGTATCTGAAATATGTCATCCCGAACTAAACCATCCTCGATAAAAGGGAAGACTGCGCTAATGTTGTCTTTTTGGCTGACGTATCCTTCACGATTTTCATCAGCACGAATACCTACATAACTTATTACTTCATCATCCCCTACAAATTCTTCGAATGGCTTTAACTTAAGCTTAACCGTACACCACCTCTGTCTAGGGGAAGGTAAGTAGTCATTATGTAACTTTAACCAGTGTTCAAATGGTCTATCGCTTGACAGCCTAGCAATCGGTTTACCTAGGTATGACTGGAGATTATCTATAAAATCAAGGACCTCTTCTAATTCCGCACCTGTATCTGTAAAGAAGTACTCAACTTTCTCATGTATTTCGGGGTAATTATTTCGTATGTGAATAGCTAAAGCAGCACTGTCTTTTCCACCAGAAATACCAATAACATGACGAGCGTTTGGTCGCTTTCTGGCTTCATCAATAGATATTTTTTTACTCATTTTCATTTCCTTCTGGCAACTCCAGCTCTACCAATTGAGCTAATACTGCCATACGTGTATGTTCATTCAGGTCAGTCAAAACTTCTCGTACTTTAGCTACCTGATCATCTATCGATTTACGCTCACTATTGTTGATTGTTATAACACTTTGCTTTGGTGTTGTAGTTTGCTTAATTGAACGTAGCATTATGACTTCAAAGTTACTGTCATGTTTTACGGCCTTTTTATAGTTTTCATCGTGAGCGATAGCTTGCAGTTCTCTAAAGCGACGACTTAAATCAGCTAGTTTTGCTTCAGCTTTTGCTAAATCTTCATCCTTCCAGTTACTAGGATGTTTTCTGCTTAAACTAACAAAAATGTTCTCTAACCAAAGATCTTCTGATGCACTCTTATCATCTAGTAGGCTTTTAATAAAACTTCTTACTCCTCCTGATGCCATATGCTCAATGGGCAAAGCTTGCCCAGCAAGAACACTTCTAAGCTCAGAGAAGGAGTGATCGTTTCCATCATATAATTGTTCAGCAAGCATATGAGCCAAGCTCTTTAGGAGTCTTGGATATGCGCTTTTCAACTCACGTAATGACTCTACTAATATCTCACCAAATTTCTTAGAGTCTATGTCAGTATTATCTGTGAGTTCTTTCAGACCAATAGCTTTGGGAATATCTGAAAATACAAGTCTTTCTGGTGACTTAGACATTTTAATAGCTTCACGAACATCTATTGCCTGTTTAGATAATAAACTTGACTCTCTGGTAGAGCGAGTAAACTCTGGCAGATCATTAAAGAATCTGGCTAAAGGTTGAGCGATCTTGACAACTTTATTGCTGTTTAATTTTCCGTTATACAATGCTTGGCTATATGCATCAAAAATAGATGCGTTTAGACCTTCTAATTTATACAATTGAAATGTAAAGCTATCCGGACGTTTTATAAATCTTTCAACATGTTCCTCTGTTATGTCCGGTTGATATTTCCCATCTTCATAAACAGCCACATCCTCTTTATATACAAGGTAAGCGTGCAAGTAATAGATCGGTAGCAAACCTTTTTTAACCCCAAAAGGAGAATTTGTGAGTAGCGAATCTAACTCAGAAAAAGACTTTGCTTCTTCCTCTGTGGAATCTAAGTGTTTCGAAATCTCATGCCAAACCCCCAAATATGAATTTTCTACTGGTGGAGAGAACTCAAAATGCCCCTTGTGGCACACATGTAACTTCAAATCTTTGAGAATTGCCATATACATGGCTTTTTCAGGAGGGAATTTTTCTATTCCCAACTGATCGATATTAGGGTTTGAAAGCATTGCCTTCATTAACTTAGAACGACCTGAAGCGGCCTGAGATGAAGGCTTATCCTTGTTTATTAATTCATTAAAAACCCTAGGAGTCGAATGATACTTCTGTTCCATTACATCCGACAGCAATCTTTGCATATCCCGTTTTGCAGCTACATTTTTTACTTTACCATCGTGATACCACGTTGATTGTTCGGGTAAACTAATCAGTTCATTCAAAAGTTGTTTTTGGGTTACCAATAACTTGGACAAATTAGCTTCTAGTTCCTTTTTTGCAACAGGATCTTCATGAATTTCTCTCTTGTTCGAAACCCTCTTATATGCATTAATCTCCCTAGTAACTGAAGAGAGTTGAGCGCTATTGGAAACTTCGCATAAAATATTTCCTGCACCTATACTAGAAAGTACATCTTTAGAAACTGGAGGTTCACCCTCAGCTAACAAGTAGAAGATTATCTTAGAGCAAGACGAACTAGTTGCTATTGAAGTTATCGTAAGAGCATCTGCATATACTGGAGAAAAATAACGGAGAGCGCCTGTTGTAATGCTATACTTTCTGGCAACAACGGGAGGCATCGGGCTTGATGCCTGAAGGTCATCTGCCAATGAGCTATTCGATACCTTAATTTTTTGGATCTCTTCTGCAACAGAAGAATACAGGTCGAAATCACTACCTTGCCAAACGCGGTATTCGTTGTTGAATTTTCGTAAAGTAATTATTGACTTATCTAAAAGTTCATCAAGAGCTTTATCTAACTCTTGCTGATTGAAACATGTTTCTAAAATTTGTCGTGACGGCTTAAAGCCACCTCTAGCACCTACAATATTTAATATCCCTATTGTTTTAAGAAGATCAATTGTAGTTTGACTGTTCGCATCCCCAAGCCTTTCTACTGCAGTTACAACCTCTGCCCAACGTCGGCTCGTTTGTAAGTCACCTAATACAGAGGTTTGATTGGAGATAAAATAGTCATAAATATCTACGGGAAAAACAAAATCACCAACGCTCTGTAGTGTGTTGATTTTTTGTTGGAAACCGAACTGCTCTGAGCTACCAAGATAACTAAACAAGGTACGCTCATTCTGAGCAACTTGCTGACACAATAGAGGTAACAATAGTGCACTTACTGGGTGTAAGGGGTAGCAATCTAGAAACAGCTGAGAAGCTTCACTTTGTTTCAGTGTTGACGGGGTTGCAGCCTCTGCGAGCAATACTCTAGTGTGGGAATTAACTACTGCTTCCAGCTTTGAGTTTTGCTTAATTTCCTGCGTTTGTTTAATCGCTCGTGAAACAACTCTTAAAACCTGCTCATTATTCTCAATAAAAGGAACTTCTTCAAACCGTCCTTGAACAGCTGACCATTGATTTCTAGCATTTTCTGTCAGCCCCTGAGCATACTGCTCGAAAGACTTGTGTAACATCACAAACTGCAGTATTCGCACGCTATGGGGCTGCTGGGCATGTTCAGCTATAGCTTGTAAAACGAATAGCTCATTGCTTTCTTTATGTCGTGCCGCATACTCCAAAAACTTACCCAGCTCATCGATAATAAATACGATGCCTTTGGCATTAATTGATTTACTTTTATCAATTGCACTTTGAACGTTAGAAATCAAGTCAACTAAGCCTGATGCTGTCACACTATTTCTAGCAATAACATCTTCTAACTGCTTAAATACTTCGGGCTTCTTACCTGAAGTACCACTCCATACTTCCTCACAACTTTCCTTCAACGACTTTACTATTCGAATGCTCAAAGGTTCTGCTGAACCACAAATTAAGACACGAATATATCCTTGTGTAGCCTCAACATCCTTACTAATTTCACTTGTAAGCTTTGCGTTTTCATTGCCGAGATTCGCGTGTGAGAATTTAAACAAATCCCCTTTAGGATCAGATAGTAATGCACTAAGAAAAACCGCAAAAGCAGACTTACCTGCCCCATAAGGCCCAACCAAAGACCAAGAACGAGGAACTTCTTTATTGTTTAATGTCCCTACAACTCTTTCTAAGGTACTTAAAGCACGAGATGTTGGTACGTAGCCAATAATACTATCAGTAGATGATTTGTGTTTCTCTACGTTAATAGAGCGTGTGTATGAAGCACGAATACTGATTGTGTTTTCTAAGCTCATAACTACAGCTCCCCACGATAATGAGCAGCTAGGAAACTCATGCAATCAATAGGGCTATTCTGCTCCAGATATATCTGTGAAACGCCTGCAGTTTCACGAATCGTAAAAATGTTGGAATATTTATGCTGCAACAATTCAATTTTAGTCATGAAGTCTGCTTCTGTGAGACGAAAAACCGCAGCCGCAGAAGGCGACCCTTCAATACTATAAACCAGATCTTTAATTGGCATTGTTGAACGACTACTGTCATGTGTATATTCATTGATACACTGCGCTAAAGCAAATCCAAAAATACCTATCGGCAGGTCTGGCCGGCTACTTAGCTCTGCACTGAATCGTTTGTTGTCTACTTTTCTGACAAGACCTAGCAAAGACATAGGAGAGTCCAAAGTATCATCTGAATGGAGACTGGAGCTTCCTACTTCTTGAGAATACATCCTAGTCAAAACTCCACAGTCATTTTTCAGTGTGACTTTAGATGGGGGTTTTATTTCTAACTGATCAGCAATGAAGCTTTCCAAAGCCACCTGCATCATGGAAACATCAAACTCTGTAGATACATATTTATTAAAAAACCAAAACCAAGTGGTAGACTGCCTACTGTTCGTGGATAAAAGCCAATGCAGCAACCAAATAGTAGATTCATCTTCCAAATAAGGATCCACCCCAAAATCTTCATCCAGCAAAAAATGTGCAAGTGGTGTCAGTTCATTTTGATTATCTAGTAACTGAGTTGCCTTCATCCAATATTTGATAGATGAAACCATATTTTTACCAACACCAAGCCTTACTGTTGACTCATCACTTTCAAATATTTTTTTGTTCTTTTGAAATTCTTGAAAGCCTTTAGGTAACCAACTATATCGCAACGGAAATGTTTCATGACGACCAAACGCACTATCTTTTTTGCTTAATTTCATAATGACCTAATAACCCACGAGTAAAACTGCGACCATCTCTTTAGCTCTTTGTCCAGCTAGTAGAAGATGACCCTCTATCATACCTTTAATAGCAACGAATTTAACCTGTATATATAGACAGTATATCATATTTTTGTCGTAGTAGACTCTTCTTAAAAAACGTCAAAAAACAGACACAAAAAAATAATAAATCAATACCTTAGTAAAATTTCGTCAACTACTGCGCAATAGGTAACAAGTTAACCTACTTTATGAAAGATCTAGTAACACGCTAACAGAGGTACTCCTTTTCAGTTGCAAGCATTTTCCTTAGCACGATACACCTCAATCAAAAAATCTTCAGGCATATGTCATCAATGTGAAACCCCATCATTGATTCTGACAGGAGCCTGAAATGAATCCCAAAACTTCCGATTACCAAAAGCAGCAACGCTATCAGGAAAATGAAATCCTAGAGCATGCCGCAGAAATACTGGCTACGCGCTACGTGCGTGGTGATGCGCTAACCAATCCTGATGCCACCAAAGAGTATGTGCGCTGTAAGCTAGGCAGCCATGAGCGTGAAGTGTTTGCCTTATTGCTGCTGGATAACCAAAACCGACTGATTGAATTTAAAGAGCTGTTTCAAGGAACAGTCGATGCGGCCAGCGTCTATCCACGTGAAATCGTGAAAGCGGTGTTAGAAGTCAATGCCGCAGCGGTGATATTTGCCCATAATCATCCATCCGGTGACTCAACGCCGTCTCAAGCCGATAGACGCATAACCGAAAGGCTCAAGGACGCTTTAGCGCTGGTGGATGTCCGCGTTCTCGACCATATCGTGACAGGTAATACCTGTACCTCATTTGCTGAAAGGGGGTGGTTATGATTGAACAACATTATGGTGAACTGTGTATTGATGACGTTTTACATGCGTCACTGGAAGCACTTATTAATCGGCGCACTATCCCAGAAAACGCCGAACGACTCGTATTGAACTGCCGCCAAATGAGTTACTACCGACATCGACAAGGCTTGCACCCCATTGAAGTGCAGCTAAAACGAGAATCTGTATCAAGCCCTTGGCTGGTGGTCTTCTTTGCTAACTTCTCTTACCCCGATGATAAAAGTGCATCTGTTGAACCTGAGTTGTACTTTCACCTTACTAATCGCTGGTGCTATCAACCCGATGTGGGGAGCACAGATTTATCCCACCCAGAAGTCCAAGAGCTGCTCTCGGTATGGATGAAAGCCTTTACTCGCCATCTATCCAGAAACGTCTTTGATGATGTGCAACTGGCGATGGTCGGTACGTTTCACTAAATCCTAATATCTCATTTCTTATTTGAATCCTGAAACAAGGAGGACTCACTATGTCCAAATTAAACTTCACAACATCATTACTACCTGTGTCAAAGAAACTGCATAAACTGCATAAACTGCTAAGCGCGCAGTTAACCACTCATTTGCTGAGTAATGAAGCTCTGACCACCAGCCGTTATCTGGTGTTTAACTTTCGCGATAAAAGTTACAACGCGGATGAAGGCGGTTTTCATCCGGTTGAGATTGCAATTTGCCACTCCTCAACAGGAGAATGGAGTATTGAGTACATCACCGACTTTGCTTATATGGGGAACCATTACCCGGAGCTAGAGCGCAACTTGGATTTTGATTTTCGGGTTGGACAGTTCTTTGTGGCCTATCGTGGTTGGCTACCAATACAAGGTAGCCCTGATGCCAAAGAGCTCTATCGATTGTGGGAATGTAACTTTCTTGCTTATGTCGATACGGATGCTTATAACGAGATAACTGTCACCCCACAATAGCTCATGACTTCCCTTCTCCTTAACACCATTAAGCTTGTCACCGCTCTTATGACCTTGTTTACCCTATCTCCCTTCTTTGGCGCTATCGGAACTCTAACGACGTTAGGTTTTCTGGTGGTACTGCTGATTGGATTATTGGCAGCGATTGCAGAGTTCAGTGATAAGCATAAGCCTCGTTAATGTTAATCGGCTCACGCTTTCGTGTTGCCGATTGATGGCATTTTCACCGTTGGACATTATGTGTCTGACTCACCTCTACTCTCTCGACATTAAATGTCCACCTCCGGTCTTGGAGCTTTGATGTATTGAGAGCGTAGTCATGAGCAATAAAACCAGCATTGAAGGGTTATCCGCTTTGCTGCACACGCTGATGCTTATTCCTCAACATCGTTGGATTACCGTTAGGGAGTTGCAGCAACAGTTAGCCCAACTCGATATCCACCGCACTACTCGCAGCATTAAACGCTACCTTGATGAAGTTATTGTAGAGGTGTTTAACGTGGAGTGTGATTCGATGAGCATGCCTCATGTTTATCGGAAAACTTCAGAGCAATTACTGAAGCTCAACAAGCAGGAAATGCTTTATTGGCAACTGACGAATAAGTACTTACTGCCGCTTGTTCCCGATGCACTGAATTATGGGCAAGGTCGCTCCTCGGAGAGAGACAAACCTTTACTCCACAAGGGTTCAGCGTATTCAAAAGAGCAAGCATGGTTAGCCAAAATCCATGTAGCACTGCCCAATATTCGTGAGTGGAGTCATGAGCAGCGGCAAGTATTGAACGCGGTAAAAACGGCATTACTCAACAACCGTCTGCTCAAGATATCGAGTCAAGTTTTGCAGCAAGAGAAAGCGCTCATCGAGCCACTGGGACTCTCGGTTCAATGTGACGCGCTCTTGCTGCTTTTTCGATTATCCGGTCAACCCACGATACGCACCCTAGCCCTACCTCTGATTGATGAGGTCAGTGTATCGACGTTTTCTTTTACCTATCCCACCGATTTCAACTTAGAGCAGTTCATGCGTGAACACGCTGAAATCCGTGCATCCCAAGTTTAACTCACCACTACGGAGAGATACCTATGAACACCCTCATTCGAACCATCATGATGAGCATGCTGTTACTCGGAGTCACCGCTTGCAACGAACAAGAAGAAACACAAACCGTCACCGCCGATATTGAAGTGTCGATATCCACCAACCCACATTGGGGAACATTGACCTTTGATATTCAAGCTATCGCTGACAGCACAGTAATAAGCAATGTGATTGTCAATCGAGGCAACTGCCGCCTACCCGCTGGTACAACCTCAGAGCTATCGAGAAACGTTTCATTGAAATTCGGTGAAACCTACACCGGATACAGCAACAACTGCACCGTAGACAGCGTGAAAGAAATCGAAGTCACTTCCAGTGCTGGCACCTTTGTCTACAGCTTCTAACTCTCGGTAAGTCAACTTTAACAACCCATAATTTTCTACTTGATAAGGAAACACCATGAATCTAAACCGACTTCTTTTTGCAGCTCTAGTCGCTGCCTCAATGGCTACTTCATCGATAGCCACCGCAGCACTCGGCGGTGCACCTAACGTCTCGAAGGAATACTTAGAAAAGCAGTGGAATGGTAAACAAGGCCCACAATCCACCCTCGTTGCTGGTGTATTGCTTCACTGGACTGCCGATGTATGTGGCAAGTTGAACGGACAAGTCTCTGATGTCACTCAATGCCAGCCTAAAACCAAGTCAACCTCTGATTAATCTGAAAATCACTAGGAGAGAAACACCATGAGTCACACCAAAACGAACCTTCTCGTTCTACTTGCAACCATAATCACGCCTTTTGTTTTCGCTCAGGGAGGGGGGAGCACTAGGAGGTAACCCATCTATAGAAACAGGTGCCGTCAACGTCAGTGTGGGCAAGTGCATTCAATACAAAATGGATGTGAAATCAGCGCAACAGGCAGGTAAGGATACATCGACTATAACCGTTCCTGCTGGCTGTGAAGCAATCAAAGAAAAGTAATACCTACCTGCAATGGTAAAAATGACAATGGGGAGCAATTACGCTCCCCATTCTTTTTTTTTGCTTTTGTACCTAAGCTTCGAATCTAAAACACAATTAGACAACAGTGTGTCAGTGGTTTTCCTAAAGTCAATAATTCCAGACATAGGAAAATTAGCGTTATCTATCTATGTAGATTCATGCATCAGAAGTTAAATAATTCAAACAACATGGAGTTTGAAGATAACACTTTAAATCTTACATTTTCAAATATAGTGTTTTGGTTTCTCGGTCACATTTTGAATTCACTATCAACTTCAATATTGTTCTGCCTCGACTAACTTAAAAGAAGTGATTCATACCATGAAAAGAACGATTCTAATCTCGATATTTGCTCTATCTCTGCTACCTGTAACTTCATTTGCTTCAGGTTTAACTTCGGAACAAGCCGTTAGTGAATTGAAACTTCAAGAGCTTGCACAAACCTACTCTGTAAAAAAGATCATCACCGCAACTCAATCAGACAAAACGTCTAGATTCGATGCACTACTTATTGATATTGGTGCAATCTCAACTGCAGACTTGAGTAACAGCAAAGTAAAATCAGAAAAGTTGGATGCTTTTGTCAAAGACCAATTAGATTTATCAGAGAATTACATCGGTAATCTATCAGACAAAAATATTGCTGAACGTATTCAAAGAAAGTGGCCAACATCTGAAAATGTACAAGATAAAGCAGTCATAAACACACTAAACTCCTTCATTGATCAAGATTTCACGACGGGTTATAACCTCGTTGATGTTAAACAGATGTCCAACTTCAATCCTAAGCTTATGATCCGCTATGGTCACAGTGATATTACCCATGCTATTCAATTAATATATTTGATGAAGAGCGAAGGATTTAACCCTAAAGTTCAGTTGACTCCGAAGTCTTCAGCATTTGTCTATCTACCTGAATGGGGCGAACCAAGCTATCCTGTTTACACATTAGAAAGTGGTAGGATGGTTGCGGTAGTGAAGGAATATAACTTGGATTTTGAATTCCAAACGACTGAGGCGAAAAATGACTTCATGAATCTTATCAACCAATATGCGAAAAAAGACTCTGCCGATGAAAAAGGATTGATTGTTAAATCTTGGTGGCAACCGTTCTACCGTTCATACACCCCAATGGAAAACTACAAAGTACTAATCGAAAACCAAGTTAAAATTGGCCAGTATCAAGCAGATTTAATGTCATTACCTGAAAAAGCAGAATCTCAAGCAAAGAAAATCCAAGCGGCAGCAAATTCATACGACGTTAAATCACGTAAAGTATGGGTTAACCCGTCGTTCTATCGCTACATGCAAGGTGATTACAAATAATCAAACGATATACCGCTACAACTGCATTTACAAAGGGCTCGTATCATCGAGCCCTTATGGCATATCCGCCACTAAGAAGTTCGCTCAACCCCATCGTTCTATCTGTAAACCCCATCAATTGAGCAGGTGTTTTACCGTTTTTTTTCGGAATACAATAGTTGTAATAGGCTGTGAAGATATGTAACCAGTCATTGATTGACTGGTGATTCACTGTGTTAACCAACGTTCTTAAAAAACTTGACGATAAGTCTAAATAACGCATCACATCGTTGAGGGAGGTTTCCACAGTCAGAGCTTTCCATTTCTCAAGTGTTAAGCCATTGCCTTTGATGTGACATGCGCCTTTTGTTCGATCAGGCATTGCGACAAAACCCCACTTATCTTGCCACCAACCAACGTTTTTCACGTGCAATCTATCTTTATCGAACCATTCCATTTTTTCTAAGCTCTCTTTGTAATAGAACAACTGAGCACCTTGCGTTTTTAACTCATCCAAAGAGGCGTTAATGAACGCATTTCGTAGCATTGTCTCTTGTTCAACAAAGTAATATAGTTGCGATTTACACTTTAGCTTACGGTGCATTACGAGTGCATGTGCAAAGCTGCATAGATAGGGCTGAGTAAGCTCAGGTGACTTTCGATCCACAACCGTACCATTACTTGCAGGATCGAGATAGTTCGTTCTTGACATGATCTCGTCATACCCCGCTAGAATTTGGGACATCAAATCACCTTTCTCTTCAATGGGCGAAATACGAACACGACGCTTTGATTTAGGTTTGTCAAGCAAGCAACTTTTATCAATGTTTTTTGATATATTGGTATCAAACCCCAAAACATAACCACTCTGGTTATGTACGCTCGCAACAATAATCGCCCGACTCGCTTTATTAATATATCGATAACCCGTCACAAGATGACATTCGTCCGCAGTATTAAAGAATTGATACTCTTCGACATGAGCGAGATATTTAAGTCTATCGACCATATCTCTTTGATGCGTGTAAAAAGCTTTTGGCGTAATTCCTTCCAACGCGCAAAGATTCCTCACGCCTTGATTGTATTTCATACCATAAAATAGTGCGCTCTGCAGTTCAAGGTGAGTATTGATACCAGAGAAACGATCAGTGAAAACGCACTTGCACTCGCGACACTGATACCGTTGCTTTAATGTATTAGTTTTTCCAAATGAGCGATATTTGTTCATATGAGTATGAACAGAAAAACCGTGTGAGCCACATTGTTCATGCGGGCAAGAGATTATCTTTAGCCCATGATGCTGTTTCTGGTACTGAACTGATTGATAAATAGCTTTATTGTCAATCTTCTGTGGATAAGAGCCACACTTGGGGCAAAAGTAAATATTCAGGTTCTGATCATTTTTTACATCTTGATATAGCGCGGGATCGCTGATGCCAAAGTTTTCGCATTCCGCAGAAACGCAATAGTTAACTTGCATACCTTTGTATGGTTCATCAAAAATAGGGAAATTATTTGCCATAGTACTCCCAATAAAAAAGACCAACACTTACTGTTGGTCTCTTATTTTATCTTAGTTACTGAGACTAAAATAGCCTTTGTACTATATTACTAATAAAGTTCGTATACACAACTGAACCTAAGTAGACACCAATAATACCGACCACTCCAGACATAACCGGGGGAGCAGGTATAGGTAATTTTATTGCCGTAAAAACCACTCCGACAATGAGACCAGAAAACAGCGCTAATATTACTTCGTTCATTGGCGCTCCTTCGTTATACGTTGCAGTCGCTCTGTTAATCGGGACTTCAATGCTCCTTCAGCCAATCGCTCACAATACTGAGCAAGCTGCTTACCGTCTTCTGAGGTAAACTGCTCATACACACTGTTAATTAATGCTTGTTTAGAAACCTCTTCAACAAATGCAGCTTCAAGGGCACATAACGTCACATCTAACAACTCTATTCGATTAAAACCAAATTGCATTTCAGCAACTTGATACTCTTTGTCCACATCAGTACCAAATAAACCAGCGTCGTCTGTGTTTACCGAAAGGCGAACACCTTTGTCGTATAACTTTCTTAACGGGTGGTTAACCAGAGACTGTTCCATTTGTGGCACCAAAATCCGGTTGCTAGTTGGAGAAACTTCAAGCGTGATGTTGTTATTGATAAGTTCGGCGATGACGGTCTCATCATCAATCGCACGAATACCATGGCCAATGCGTTTCGCACCATGTTTTAATGCCTCGGTGATGCTCTCTGGGCCACAGATTTCACCCGCGTGATAGGACTTGTGTAAGCCCATCCTGTCAGCACTTTCATGGATGTTGGTAAAATCCGCAAACTGCCCAGCCATCTCATTACCCGCGATATTAAAACCCGTGATAATCTCCCTAGGGTTCTGTTCCATAAACTGCATGCTCATCGCGAGTTCATCAGCACTTAAATGGCGCACTGCGCAAGCTTGTAACCGAGTCACGGTGCCAAACTCTTCATAAACTTCCTTAATCGCTTGCTCTACTTTATCCATAATCGCATGGTATTTTTCAGCGTTTAACTGACCATCAGTATCCAAACATAGGTGAAATGCTGACGTGATAATTTCACAGTAGATCATGCCTTGCTGAGCATTACGTGATAGATAATCTTTCACCACCAAATAATAATCTAAAGGCTCGCGAACCAAGTTGGCGACTTTATCGTATGTAGTAATAAACGCACCAAAGTCGCTTTCATCATATAGATAACGACCATTTGGGAAGTCAGTCTCATCATACGAACCAGGCGAATAAAAGAAATCTTCTGGCAGTGTAATGTTATGAGTCGCAGCTAACAATTTAGCAATCTTTGGCGTTACTGATCCTTCAATATGTTCGTGCAAAATAACTTTCGGTAATACGTTGGTAGTCATTGTTGTTCTCCAAATACTCAATGAAAGTTTCCCGATTAAGCAAAGCCGATAAACAAACCAGCAATAGTTGCAGCCATCAGGTTAGATAAAATGCCAGCAATCAAAGCTTTAAACCCTAGCGCCGCTATTTCTTTACGTCGGTCTTTAACCATGCCGCCGATACCACCAATGGCAATCGCCACCGTGCCAAAGTTAGCAAATCCACACAGAGCGAATGAGACTATAACCTGAGTTTTTTCGGACATAGGCAGACCAGTAGTCGCAACTACAGCATCACCACTTAAATATTGAGCTAAGTTGATGTAAGCAAAAAATTCGTTAATGACTACCTTCTGGCCAATAAATGAACCAGCAAGCGTCGCTTCAGACCAAGGTACCCCCATTAACCATGCGATTGGAGCAAATAAGTAGCCAAGGATCATTTGTAAGCTTAATGCCTCAATACCAATCCAGCCGCCAATGCCTCCCAACATACCGTTAAGCATTGCAACTAAGCCCACAAACGCGAGAAGCATACCACCGACATTAATCGCAAGTGCCACACCATTTGAGGCACCAGTTGCTGCCGCATCGATGATGTTCGCGTTTTGACTAGTAGCCGATTCACCTAAATTGGCATCCAATACGGGGTCTGTTTCCGGAATCATGATTTTGGCAAACAAAAGCCCCCCTGGAGCAGCCATGAAAGATGCAGCTAATAGATACTCCATCTTCACACCTAATTGGGCGTAACTTAGTAGCATAGTGCCAGCAATAGAGGCCAAACCGCCACACATCACAGCAAACAATTCTGAACGCGTCATACTGTTCATATATGGTTTAACTAAAAGAGGAGCTTCAGTAACACCGAGAAACACGTTTGCGATTGCTGACATGGACTCCGCTTTACTGGTGCCAAGCAGTTTTTGCAACGCGCCCCCAAGCCATTTAACAACAAACTGCATGATACCTAGATGGTAAAGCACAGCAGACAAGGCAGAGAAAAAGACGATAATGGGCAAAACTCTAAAAGCGATAACGAATCCATCCCCGCCAAACAACTCGAACATCTTATCGCTTACTAAGCCACCAAAAAGAAAACGGATACCATCGTTACTGTACGAAATAATAGATGACATAGCATTCGCCATTACGAGAATGATATTTTGACCTATAGAAGAAGAAAGTATCAGTCCACCTATAAAAAACTGAATAGCGAACGAAAGCCCGACGGTCCTAAAACTTATTGCTTTTCTGTTTTCTGATAAAAAATACGCTACGCCAAGAAGAGCAACTATTCCTAATATACTTACGAATGAAAACATCGCGGGTTCCTATTTAATATTTGCAATTGATTGTCAAGGATCATCTCATACAGCTTTTAGGGAACTTCGTGACTTTGAACACAGTTTGTTACTAATAAACATATCAAATAAAGCCTATTATCCCTACAAATCTCCATTGCTAATAGTTTTATAAGTTTAAATTCAATATCAACTTATATAGATAACAAGTTCATTTTTCACACTTCATGAAATAACTAACGTGATCCCGATCTCACTCGTTGCTCTGATGAACTTTCAAAATGACATCTACCGAATCCATAGGAGAATAACCATGGCACTTGCTATTCGATCTAACCCGGGTGATTTTGCTGAAACCGTCATCATGCCGGGCGATCCATTAAGAGCAAAATATATTGCTGAAAAATATTTAGAAAACGCTGTTGAAGTGAATAACGTACGTAACATGCTCGGTTATACCGGGAGCTACAAAGGTAAACGTCTTTCTGTGATGGCCCATGGTATGGGGATCCCTTCCATTTCCATGTATGCCTATGAACTAATTAATGAATTTGGCGTTAAAAACCTTATTCGAATAGGTTCTTGTGGCTCAGTGCGTAATGATATTGAACTGATGGATATTGTAGTCGCAATGGGAGCGAGTACCGACTCAAAGACTAACCGTGACCGATTCAAAGGGCACGATTTTGCAGCAATTGCTGATTACACACTACTGGAAACAGCAGTAAATAAAGCGCGAGAAAAAGAGCTAAATATCAAAGTAGGTAACTTATTCACATGTGACTTGTTCTACGGCCCAGATCCAGAGCTTTTCGATGTGTTGGAACAGTATGGCATTGTTGGCGTTGATATGGAAGTTGCGGGCCTTTATGCAGTCGCAGCAGAACTTGGAGCCAAGGCTTTAGGCATTCTAACAACCACCGACCATATCAAAAACGGCGGTAAGTTGACGATAGAGCAACGTGAACTCTCATTACACCAAATGATTGAATTAGCGCTCGAAACTGCAATCGAGTTGTAACCCAACAATCACCCTCTACTACGCAGGAATTTATATGAAAATCAACGGCACGAGTTATCGCTCAATCTGGACTACAAAAGACAAACAAGGTATCCACATTTTCAATCAAGAAAAGCTTCCATACGAGTTTGAGATCTTAACGTTAACAACTATGGAACAAGTGGCTGAAGCAATTGTTTCGATGAAAGTACGAGGTGCACCTCTAATTGGTTGTGTAGGTGCTTACGGTATGGCTTTCGCAATGATGGCAGATAATAGCGATCAAGCAATTGAATCTGCATACAATACCCTTGTTAGTACTCGTCCTACAGCAATTAACTTACAGTGGGCATTAGACCGCATTCGCAAACTATTAGAAAGCACACCAGCACACAAACGCGCTATTTCTGCTTACATTGAAGCTGGTATCATCTGTGATGAAGACGCTGAGATTAACCACAGTATTGGTATGCACGGCCTTGAAATCATCCGTAAAATTGCCAGCACAAAAAAAGAAGATGAGGTAGTAAATATCTTGACCCATTGTAACGCTGGTTGGTTAGCGACGGTAGATTGGGGCACTGCAACAGCGCCGATGTACCTAGCACACAACGAAGGTATAAAAATTCATGTTTGGGTTGATGAAACTCGCCCACGTAATCAAGGTGCCCTGACGTCGTTCGAGTTAGGTGGTCATGGTATTCCTCACACTCTTATTGCTGATAACGCAGGTGGACACCTAATGCAAAAAGGTGAAGTAGATATGGTAATTGTAGGCACCGACCGAATTACTGCCCGTGGAGACGTCTGCAACAAAATAGGCACCTACCTAAAAGCGCTTGCCGCTCACGCTAACAACGTACCGTTTTACGTTGCGCTACCTTCGCCAACTATCGATCCAACCGTATGGAACGGCGTTACCGATATTCCAATTGAACAGCGTGATGGCGCCGAGCAATCACATGTGCAAGGTATCGACACCAACGGCAAACGCAACTTTGTAAACACCGTACCAGCAGGTACTACGTGTGGAAACTATGCATTTGATGTTACACCTTCTGAATATGTTACTGGTTTGATTACTGAAAAAGGCGTGTGCGAGTCTACCAATGCTGGCCTGGAAGCTCTTTTTCCAGAGATTATGAACGCTTAACTATTTTTCAAGCCTTACCACTTGAGAATAGAAATATAGGTAATCACGACTGGTGAGGCTTATTAATGAGATTTAATCATGTTATTAGAAAAAGAACGCATTGAAATTGTAGAAACTTGCAAAAAACTCGTCACTCATGGACTGACTGTAGGCACTGGAGGTAACGTCTCAATTTTTAATCGCGAGCAACAACTGATTGCCATGAGCCCAAGTGGCATAGATTATTTTGATGCAGAACCAAAAGACATCGTCATTATGGACATGCAAGGCAAGTGTGTTGACTCTGTTCGTAAACCATCCAGTGAATGGAATATGCACAAAATTTTTTATGATCGCCGCAATGATTTGAATGCCATTGTCCATACTCATTCAACGTATTGTACGGCAATTGCTACACTACGACAGTCACTCCCAGCATCCAACTATTTAGTGGCATTTTCAGGTAAAGACGTTCGTTGTGCAGAATATCAAACCTTTGGTACACAAGAGCTGGCAGAATCGGTCTTTGAGTCGATGGTCGATCGTCGAGCAGTTTTGCTTGCTAACCATGGCTTGTTAACGGGTGCCGAAGATTTAGACACCGCATTCAACATTGCAGAACAAATTGAACACTGCGCTAAAATTCACTGCATTGCAGCGAACTTCGGTAAACCAGCAATCTTAAGTGATGACGAAATGGCAATTATGGCAGAGAAATTTAAAACCTATGGCCAACTAATAAAAAAATAGCCGAATTATTACCCCGAAAAAGTCGTACCACATTGATCATTAAAGTTGTACAAAACTTTAATAGTCTTTATACCCTTGAAAGGGCTTATTGTTACAGGCTAACCGCTGTATTTGGCGGTTCAGCAGCTAACTAACTCGTAAATTGTTGATGTACTGAATTCGGATAAGTTTTAGTAGGGAAAAGCCCATGAACAGGATGTGAATGAGTAAAAGCACTAACTGAAAAAGGAACAAAAGCGTGCTATCAGTTGGATTGAGTCCGTATCTGTTCCCGATCTTGCATCGTACCCGCCTTCAGATATATGTTACCTAGAAAACGCAAATAACAGGTAATAGCGGCTTGCAGGTATAAACCCTACAAGCCGCATTGTTACATCAGTCGATACCACTTCTAGCGACATCAACTGCTAACGAATTCGCTATTTCATTTCCTCTGACACCAGAATGCGCCCTAACCTTTTGGGCTTGGACATACTTTACTTGTCAGAGTGGAGCTCAGCGATTGCCTGCCACAGGCATTGATTCTTGAAATGTGCTTTATCAGCTCTACGCCAGCTTTTCTTCTTAATATCTGAAGGCAGTGAAGCCATCAGCTAATACCACCAGCAGCAGTAAAAAGCGACAACAGGGAACGTAATTGCTCCCCATTCATTTTTTTGCTTCTGTACCTAAGCTTCGAATCCAAAACACAATTGTCGGGTGGACGACACTTGTTACCAAGTGCCGTCTCCCTAAAAACCCAGCGTGCAACTTTCACTGCACTAGGCTCAAGCCTCCACTAAGGCATCATTTGATACCCAGCAACTCATAGAGCAGTTGGAACAGGTTCAACCCACGAGTTACGTGCTTGTCTCTTTGACTTCCGCTTGACCAAGTAGTCTTGATAGTCGGGGTCGTAAGGAGTCGCAGCACTTTGGATTTTCACATGTCGTTCTATTGGCACTTTTGATATTTGGAACAAATTGAAGTGACAATCCATGTTCATAATTTTCTGCCAACCATGAAATTGCCATTGGCCTTTTCGATTGAGAAAATAATTATGAACGACTCAGTCTTTAGACTTGGTTGGATGGCGCCTAACTGCCCAGTGCCATAGCGCTTGGAATAGTTTGTGACCTACATACCCGAATACTTGTTTAGCAACGCAGTGGCGGTAGTAATTCGCCCATCCTCTGAGTTTTGGATTTATCAGTTTGATAAGATCATTAACTGGGATAGTTACGTGCTTTTTGATAAGTTCACGTAGGTTCCTCAAAAATAACAGCGTGTTGGACTTGCTTGGTTTAATGAGCAATTTCCCTTTGTACTTCCTATGGTTGAAGCCCAGAAAGTCAAAACCATCATCAATATGAGTAACCTTCGTTTTCTCTTCGGATAGGGTTAACCCTCTTTCAGCCAAAAAGTCAGCAATCAACGGTTTGATATCGCTCACTAGCACTTCCTTTGAAGAACAAGTGACCACGAAATCATCAGCATAACCAATGAAGTTAGCTCTAGCTCCTTTTCTGAGTGCTGTGGATTTTATGCGTTGTTCTATCCCAGCGAGGGTCGTTAGCATCAAAGTTGGAGAGATGCTCCCTCCTTGTGGCGTACCTTCATCAGTGTCATAGAACCGGCCTTTATCCACAAAACCAGATTTCAGCCATTGCTCTAACATACGTTTATCTACGGTGATATTATCCATAAGCCATTGATGCCCGATTTTATCGAAGCAAGCTTTGATATCGCCCTCAAGAACCCATTTTGCTGATCTCTTCATAGCCAAGCACTTAAAGCACTGCGCGATAGCATCGGCAGTGCTACGGTTTGGTCTGAATCCATAGCTATTGAGGTCGGCTAATGTTTCAGAAACAGGCTCTAATGCAAGCAGGTGGAGCGCTTGTTGCGGTCTATCTATCATGCACGGGATACCTAGAGGTCTGAGTTTGCCATTCTTTTTGGGGATGTAGATACGTTTAAGTGGTTTTGCTTTGTAAGTCTTGCGACTCAGTTGATTAACCGCTTTCATACGGCGTGCATCCGTGTTCCAGATAACGCCATCCATTCCGGGCGTTTTGCTGCCTTTGTTTTGTGAGACTCGCCTGACAGCAAGAAGTTTTGCTGAGCGAGAATGAGTTAAGAGCCGCTGTAAGGATTTCACCTTACCGTATTTCTTTTCTCTTGTGCTTTTGCGATACGCATTTGAAGCTTTAATACGTGAGCTTCAGCGGATCTCCAGTCAATAGACTGCCACTGAGCACTGTCAGAAGATGCACTAATCTCTTTCGAGACCATCATTTGCTTTTCTCCTTAAATGAAGTTCTTCAAATTCTCTCGCAATGGGAGACCAGTCGGAAGTGGGCTCACTTTCGTGATGATCAGGCATTAACCTGTATCTGCATCATTACAATGCAGCTTTCGCTTTTTCCGACCTCCTTTACCCGCATCACTATCGGCCACAAAGGCTTTCCCATAGGGAGTAATACGGGCTTACCCTGTTCCGTATGTCGCGTAAAATATCAGCTTAGATGTCCACTATAGGGCGGAGAGCACTGCGATCACGAAAGAGTATTGTCCAACCTCTTTCCGACTCTCATTGCCTTTGGCTACAGCGTATTAACCACTTCCGCTGTTTCGTCACATAACGCACCTTTCATGGATTCACTTACGTTCATCATACTGACTACCTAGCACTCACCCGATTCATGTGGTTATCAGGAGGATCTGCCTCTCACGATTTCGATCCCGAGCAATTTAAAATAGCTCTTCATTACATTGTCCGAGCCGCTGCTTTATTCAGGCTCGTAGGTTCATCTGGTGATACAGATGGTTCATTCATAAAGCGATGAACAACGCTTCATACGACTTCAGGTCGCACAGACAAAATTTACTTAGAATAATCAGTTAAATTAGGAAAATGCGGATAATTTTAAGTATGGGAAAGTCGCTTAGTGAAGTGTCTAATATCGAAGGTGCAAATCAGTTCTGCTTACTTCCGAAGGCTGGACAACGCAATGATTTCTCAGGCACTTCGTATTCATGAAACGACGGTTGTTCGTCATATCAACGATTATTTTCAGTCAGAGAAGTTGAAGCCTGAAAACGGTAGGTAACCAAAGCCGACTTTCTACCACCAAAACCATGCAGCTCATCAATCTCTCAAACAGGCTTCTCATTTTCATCAGAATAAACTGCATAACGTAGATCTAGATCATGTTAATTGTTTCGTATTACGGAATTTCAAAGTCTTTTTGTTCTTTTTTTTAACCGATTAGCAGTTATTAGAGAAAAACTTAATAAGGTAATTTTTCGCCACTTTGCTCACGGTATTAATTTGGAACATAAACAATAATTAATTCCGCATTATGGAACTTACATTATCGGAGAACAGAGATGCCTTTAGTATCCACTGAAAAACTACAACAAGAATATGAACGAATCCTACTAGCTCGACACATGAAACCAGAGATGGCAACCAAGCTTGCCGCGGGTTTTGTTGAGATGGCTAATGAAGGTACTTATTCGCACGGCATCAACCGTTTCCCAGTGTTCATTGACCAAGTAGACAAAGGTCAAATCAAGCTTAACGCAGAGCCTGAATGTGTGAACAGCATGGGTGCACTTGAGCAATGGGATTGTAATTTTGGTCCTGGCGTACTGAACGGTCTTATCTGTGCTGAACGTGCAATGGAATTGGCTCGTGACTACGGCATCGGCATGGTGGGTATGCGTAACTCGAACCACTGGATGCGTGGTGGTGCATACGTTCTGAAAATGGCTCGTGAAGGTTTTGCAGGTATAGCATCAACAAACTCTATCGCAGTAATGCCAGCTTGGGGTGGTAAAGATCACCGCGTTGGTTCTAATCCTCTGATCATGGCTATCGCAGGCGATCCACCGGTCGTGGTTGACTGCTCAATGACACAATTCTCGTACGGCCAACTTCAAAACTTCGTACTTGCAGACAAAGAACTCCCTGTTGTGGGTGGCTTCGACAACGAAGGCAACCTAACCCAAGACCCTCACGTACTTTGGGAAAACAAACGCCTACTACCAATGGGGTTCTGGAAAGGTTCTTCAATGGCTATCGTACTAGACATGATGCTAACCGCTATCACTGGTGGTAACTCAGTTCCAGCTCTGACAGAAGACATGGGTGGCGAGTTCGGCGTTTCACAATTCCTTATCGCAATTGACCTAAGCAAAACAATGGGTGAAGGTCAATACGCTCAAGAAATGAAGCGTATCCGTGACTACGTACTGGCATCAGAGCCAGCAGAAACAGGTTCAGTAATGATTGCAGGTTCTGAAATTCAGAACTTCATCAACAGACATGAAGCTGCTGGTGGCATTGAGATTAATGACAGTATTTGGGACCAAATTACGTCTCTGTAATTAGCCTGAGGTGGGCAAGCTTTATGCAAAGTGTATTTAAGAGTATTTGGAAAAGTATCGACGTCATTATGGCCGTTATTCTGACTTGTATGATTGTACTGGTCTTCACAAACGTGGTGCTACGTTACGGCTTTTCCTCCGGTCTTCGTCCCTCTGTAGAACTATCTCGCCTTGGTCTTGTATGGATTGTGATGCTCGGTGCAACCGTTGTGCTGCGCCGAGGTGAGCACCTCGCTGTTGCAGAATTTTCTGAACGACTTTTCCCTAAAGCAGTGCCCGTACTAAGACGAATTTGTTGGGTGGTAGTTCTGGTTTCAGTCGGCATGCTTTACATCGGTTCATACCGTCAAATGATGTCCAACTGGTCAGATATTTCTCAACTTACAGGGCTTCCTTCGGCATTATTTTATTTAGCTGGCGTGGTGTCAGGCGTGTTAATGTCTGTGATTGCGTTTGTTCGAATCTTCAACCCTGACTGGCAACTAGATAGCTTAGAAGAGGAGAAAGAATAATGACGTTAGCCATTTTCTTATCGGTATTGATTGTCTCAATCTTGCTTGGTCTTCCTGTTGCGTTTGCACTGCTATTATCTTCAATGGCACTGATGCTGCACATGGATTTCTTTAGTGCGGACATTCTTGCGCAGTCTTTAATTAATGGTGTCGACAGCTTTACGCTACTTGCAATCCCATTCTTCCTAATTGCTGGTGAAGTAATGGCGTCGGGTGGCTTGTCACAACGCATTGTTCGACTAGCTACTACGTATGTTGGTCACCGCCAAGGAGGCTTAGGTTACGTAGCCATCATGACTTCGGTTCTACTTGCCGGTCTTTCAGGTTCAGCGGTAGCAGATGCAGCAGCATTGGTGAGTATCCTTTACCCAATGATGAAAGCAGCTAAATACCCAGAAGCACCATCAATGGGTCTGCTCGCTTCAGGCGGCATCATCGCCCCGGTTATCCCACCTTCAATTCCACTTATCTTAGTCGGTGTTGCAGGAGGTATTTCAATTAAAAACCTTTTCCTAGGCGGTATTGTTCCTGGCTTATTGATGGGTATGACATTGATGTTTGTGTGGCGCATGACGGTTCGCAAAGAGAACTTAGCAACCTCTGAGCGCGCAACCAAAGCAGAAAAACGCGCCGCATTGAAAGATGGTATCTGGGCTCTGTGCTTACCTGTCATCATCATTGTGGGTATCCGCTTCGGTATCTTTACCCCAACAGAAGCGGCGGTTGTCGCAGCAGCTTACGCAATCTTCATCTCTACCTTTGTTTATAAAGAGCTCACGATTAAAAAGTTCTACCACATTGTGCTTAATGCTGGTCGCTCTACAGCGATGGTGATGTTCTTAGTGGGTTGTGCCATGGTCGCAGCGTGGTTAATCACCGTTGCTCAATTGCCTCAGCAACTTGCAGAAATGTTAGGCCCATTGGTCGACAGTCCTCGACTTCTAATGGCAGTCATCATGCTACTTGTTCTGTGTGTCGGTATGGTGATGGACTTAAGCCCAACCATTCTAATCCTTGTACCCCTATTAATGCCTGTTATCAAAATGGCAGGAATCGACCCAACTTATTTTGGCTTGCTGTTTGTTATTAACTGTTCAATTGGCCTAATAACGCCTCCTGTAGGCACCGTACTAAACGTTGTGTGTGGTGTAGCTAGAGTGCCAATGTCTACTGCTGTGAAAGGTGTCTTGCCCTTCATTGCTGCTTACATGGCCCTGCTCACACTGTTTGTCATATTTCCAAGCATTATCACTGTGCCAATGTCGTATGTCATTGGTTAATCCTCGGACGGAGAAAACAATAATGAAAACCCTACTAAAAATGACTCTACTCGCTTCAACCATCGCGATGAGCGCTAACACGTTTGCTGCAACGACTCTAAAGCTTGCACACGCGGCACCTGAGTCTGACCTGCAACAAGACCTATCTCTTTTCTTTAAGAAAGAAGTAGAAGCTCGTTCAAATGGAGAAATCAAAGTCAACGTATACCCTCAAGGTCAACTAGGCAGTGATAAGCAGATGATCGATGGTGCGCGTGCTGGCATCGTTGATTTGACGATGGTTGGTTTAAACAACTACAACGGCTTAATGCCTGAATCTGCGGCATTTACGCTACCGTTCATGTTCCCCGATCGCCAAACTGCATACAAAGTATTAGATGGAGAGCCGGGTCAAGAAGTGCTAACCAAATTTGAGAAGTTTGGCTTAAAAGGTCTTGGCTTCCCAGAGAATGGCTACCGCAACATGACCAACAACAAAAAACCTATCCGTGTTCCTTCTGACGTTAAAGGTTTGCAAATGCGTGTAAACGGCTCTAAAGCGCTGAACGATATGTTCAACGAGCTAGGCGCTAACCCACAGCAGTTGCCAGTGTCTGAACTATATACCGCGCTTGAAACAGGTGTCGTTGATTCACAAGATCACCCTATCCCTGTAACGCTATCGTTCAAATTCGACGAAGTCCAAAAGTACCTAAGCCTGACACAACACGCTTACTCACCGCTGGTTCTTACAATGAACCTACGTAAGTTCAACAAACTAAGTGATGAAGAACAGAGAATCATCAAAGAGGTATCGGCGGAAGCAGTCGCGATGCAACGTAAGTTAGCTATGGATAAAGAAGAGGAGATGATTGCTCAGCTTGAGGCTAATGGCATGCAAGTTAACCGCGACGTGGATGGCAAAGCCTTCCAAGAAGCCATTCAACCTGTATGGAACGCTTACATCGAGAAAAACGGTGATGTGATGATCAACAAGATCAAGGTTGCTGCTAAGTAGACCTCAAGCACATCAACCGATGAAGGCTGTTCAGCCAATCCACTGAGGCAGCCTTAATTTCCATCCTTCTTACTTCTACTTATTGAACATTGGAAAATCACTATGTACCAAGAATTAAAAGCTCGCGTTCTCGCAGCTAACTTACAACTTCCTAAATACGGACTTGTTACTTTCACTTGGGGTAACGTCTCTGAAATCGACCGCGAACATGGTGTCATTGCGATTAAACCTTCTGGCATTGAATACGATGTAATGACGGCAGACGACATTGTAATTGTCGACCTTGAAGGCAATCGTATTGAAGGAACAATGAACCCATCTAGTGATACCGCGACACACATTGAACTCTACAAAGCGTTTCCATCAATTGGCGGCATTGTTCATACGCACTCTCGTAACGCGACGATTTGGGCGCAAGCAGGCCTAGATATTCCTGCACTAGGCACCACACATGCCGACTACTTCTACGGCGATGTACCTTGTACCCGACTTCTTACCAAAGCAGAAATAGAATCTGATTACGAGAAAAACACTGGTCTTGTGATCGTCGAAGAGTTCAACCAACGCGATATTGATCCGCAAGCAATGCCAGGTGCGATCATTGCTGGTCACGCACCATTTACTTGGGGTAAAGATGGTTCAGATGCTGTCCACAACGCTGTTGTGATGGAAGAAATCGCAGCGATGGCAACCGCAACTCGCTCAATCAACCCCGAGGTGGCGATTCAACCTGAACTGCTTGATAAACACTACAACCGTAAACACGGAAAGAACTCATACTACGGACAAAAATAAGGCCTCGCACATGCATAAGTCATCACCGCACAAGTCTTGTAAACATAAGCTTCTAGCTCTCGATCTGGATGGAACAGTGCTCAACTCTCAGCACACTATCAGCCAAGAGTTAATCGACACAATCAAGAGCATCGCGAAAGACACACATGTGGTGATAGTGACAGGTCGTCACCATGTTGCAGCTAAACCTTACTACGACCAGTTAGGTTTATCGACGCCGATCATTTGCTGTAACGGTACTTATATCTTTGATTACCAAAACAATGCCGTTCTCGAAAAAAATGCCATCGACAAACAGATTGCTGCTGAGTTTATCACGCTCTCTCAAGCGTATGATCTCAAGATGGTGATGTATGTGCGTGACGCCATGCTCTACTCAAAAAGTCGCCCTATCGAATACATGGAAGCACTACTTGAATGGTCAAAAACATTTCCACCAGCAAAACGTCCGAACATACAGAAAGTAGACAATTTCGATGATGAAGCAGCTGCGTCTGAGTACGTTTGGAAGTTTGTCGTCGAGGGAGAAGTCGACCAATTCGCCAAACTTCCATTTGTCCAAGACCACTTTAATGGTGAGCGATCTTGGATTGATCGCGTCGATTTCGCAGCGAAAGGAAACAGCAAAGGCAACGCTCTTACTCGTTACATCGAGCCACTAGGCATCCGCCTTGAAGAGTGTGTCGCTGTCGGTGATAACCACAATGACATCTCAATGCTGCAAGCCGCAGGTCTCGGTATCGCCATGCACAATGCCGATGACACCGTTAAAAACACCGCAGACCTTGTCACAGACAAAAATAACAATGACAAGACAGGGCTCGCAGAGCTTTTAAGCCGCTTATTTAAATAGAGAATTTTATGCTAGTCGGAAATACTCAACCTACTAAATTTACCCGAAGCTACCCAGTCGCTGTTCAAAATGTGCTGGAGCATATCAATAGCTTAGATACTGATGCTCTAGCTATTGGCCGTCATACCTTACCTGGTTTTGATGCAGACCAAGCTTGGTTCGTTGTACTGGAATACAAAAAAGAACCACTCACCAGCTTTAAACCAGAAGTACACAAGCACTACTCAGATCTGCAAATTGTACTTAAAGGTTCAGAGATCATGGCTTGGTCTAAAGACACTGGCGACCACAAGCTCGCAGAACCTTACAACGAACAGAGAGATCTGCAGTTTTATGAATTCGAAGGCGTTGAACTGAACTTTATTCATGCCAAACCGCAGCAGTTCTATCTATTCACACCGGATACCGTTCATATCACCAACATTGAAAATGACGACAGCTCGATTGTTAGAAAGTTGGTAGTAAAAATTCACAATGACTTACTGGATGCCAAATAATGAATTACTACATCGGAATTGATTCTGGCGGTACCTTTATGAAAGCCGCTCTGTTCAATGCCAAAGGCGAACAGCAAGGCTTGGCACGTGTCTCAGCGAGCGTCATTAACCAAAAGCAAGGTTGGGTAGAACGCGACCTAGACGCGCTGTGGGGCAACGCTGTAGCCGTGATTAAACAGCTACTTGAAACCACACAGGTTGAGCCAACAGCCATCAAAGGCTTAAGTATTTCAGCGCAAGGTAAAGGCATCTACTTGCTAGACAAGCAGGGTAAAAATTTGGGCCACGGCATCATGTCGTCAGACTCTCGCTCGCTACCTATCGTTAAAGAGTGGTTAGAGCAAGGCAAAGTACAAGAGATCTACCCAACCACATTGCAAACTCTTTGGACCGGTCACCCAGTATCGATCATTCGCTGGATCAAAGAGAACGACCGTCAGCGCTACGACCAAATCGGAGCGGTCATGATGTCGCACGATTACCTACGTTATCGCTTAACAGGTGAAGTTGCCGCTGAACTGACCAACATCTCAGAAAGCAATGTCTTCAACTCCATTACTGGCGAATACGACAAAGCATTGCTGAAAACCTTTGGTATTGAAGAGATCTGGGATGCGCTGCCACCGGTAGTAAAACCTCAGCAGCAAGCGGGCAAAATTACAGCCGCTATCGCTGAAGAAACAGGCCTTGCACTAAGCACTCCAGTCTTTGGTGGTCTATTTGATGTGGTTTCAACAGCCATCTGCTCTGGTATCAATTCATCAGAAGACACCTTGAATTATGTGATGGGCACTTGGGCGGTCACCTCAGGTATTTCCAAGCAAGTCACTCAAGAGACGCACAACTTTGTCTATGGCCACTACGCGGTCGATGGGGAATACATCATTCATGAAGCAAGCCCAACCTCAGCAGGTAACTATGAGTGGTTTGTCGACTACCTTGGTGAAGATGGCAAGCTCGACCATGCTCAAAATCAAGCCTTAGTCGATGCATTAGACCCGGCATCTAGCTCGGTCTACTTCGTGCCATTCCTTTATGGTTCAAACCAAGGCTTAGGACTTAAATCTGGCTTCTACGGATTACAGTCTCACCACACCAAAGGCCACCTAATTCAAGCGATTTGGGAAGGCATTCTATTCTGTCACAACCTTCATCTTGAACGTATGCGTCAACGTTTCCCGAAAGCGGATGTGCTGAAAGTGACTGGCGGCCCTGCCTCTAGCCCGGTTTGGATGCAAATGCTGGCAGACCTTACCGGAATGACGGTTGAAGTCTCCGACGTAGATGAAACAGGGTCACTTGGCGCAGCCATGATGGCTATGGTTGGCGCTGCTGAATTTGCTTCTTTAGCAGAGTGTATGCAAAGCGTTACTCACTCAGCCTCTCGCGTTGAGCCGAACCCAGCAAACTACGAAAAATATCAGAAAAAATACAAGCACTACCAACGACTGGTTCAGTTGTTTAAACAATTTGAGGAAGAAATGGATGTCTAAGTCCTTACTAAAACCATCTAAGCCTTTGTTACAAATGGCGCTTGATGCAACGGATATTGATACCGCACTCGCATCTATTGAGCACGTCGCCGACAAGCTCGATGTGATTGAGATCGGGACGATTCTGGCCTTTGCTAACGGTGTAGACAGCGTAAGAATCCTGAGAGAAAAGTACCCAAACCACACTATCGTGTGTGATATGAAAATCACCGATGCGAGCGCAATTTTGACCCGTCTAGCAATGGAAGCCGGTGCCAACTGGGTAACCGTGAGTGCAGCCGCTCACATTGAAACTATCCGTTCAGCGAGGAAAGTCACCGATGAATTTAACGGCGAAGTACAAATCGAACTGTACGGCCACTGGACGATGGATGACGCACGCGCTTGGGTCGATATGGGTATTACGCAAGCAATTTATCATCGTTCACGCGATGCTGAACTGGCTGGTGTGAGCTGGACCGAAGAAGATTTGATAAAAATGCAGAAATTATCGGATATAGGAATTGAACTATCCATAACTGGTGGTATTGTGCCAGACGATCTGCATTTGTTTAAGAATCTGTCTGCAAAGTCATTTATTGCTGGCCGCGCTTTAGCCGGAAGCAATGGGTGTGATATTGCGGAAAATTTCCACACTGAAATAGGTAAACACTGGTAGCACATATATGAGTGAGCAAATTAAATCGTTGTCTAAAGCACTGACTGTTCTGGAATTCCTTGGGAATTATCCTAATGGCGTTTCACTACAGAAAGTATCTGAAGGGACAGGCTTCAATAAGTCTTCTGTCCACCGAATTTTGGCAACCTTTGAAGCCTCTGGTTATGTTGCTCAAATGTGCTCGGGCAAAGAGTATCGCTTAACAATGAAGCTAGTTCAGCTAGGTCACGCAGCCATCAACTCTGATGTGACTGGCACTGTTAAGCCTTACCTCTCTGAGCTGCTCGACGATGTGAATGAGACGGTGAACTTTCTCTCTTTTGACGCTGACAACATCATCTTCAAAGATAAGTTTGAGCCGGTAAATTCCGCGTTTCGTACTCGCACATACGTCGGTTTGCACTCTCCTATGTACTGCTCCGCTGCTGGTAAATGCTACCTAGCGTTCAGCTCTGACGCTGTGCGCGAAACCTACTGGCAGCGTAATGTCAGCACCATGAAGCCATTAACTGAGAATACGATTCTCGATAAATCTCAGTTCTTCGATGTTCTCGACAAGATCAAAGCGCGCGGTTATGCGCTCGATGATGAAGAGAACGAAGCGGGCATTTCTTGTGTTGCTGTCCCTATTTTCGACAAGAACAAATCCCCTGTATACGCGGTAAGTGTCTCTTCACTAACGCCAAAAATGAAAGCGTTAGGCTATGAAGAAATTGCCAACAAAATCCAAGACATCACGGCGCGTATAGAACAACAACTCTTTTAAGGAAAAAGAATGTTTGATTCTAAAAACAAATTCAGATTGGGTATTTACGAGAAAGCAATGCCGGCTTCTCTCACTTGGGAAGAACGTTTTATTTATGCTAAAGACGCTGGTTTCGACTTTGTCGAAATCTCTGTCGATGAGACCGACGAGCGTCGTGCACGTCTCGATTGGTCAGACGAAGAAATTTACGAGCTTCGCCGCCTATGTGAAAAGCATAAAATGCCTTTCCAATCAATGTGTCTAAGCGCACACCGTAAATTCCCATTCGGTTCTATGGATGAAGCGATTCGCACAGAGTCTTTCATCATCATGGAGAAAGCGATTTCTCTTGCATACAAACTGGGCATCCGCTGTATTCAAATGGCGGGCTACGACGTGTATTACGAGCCGCAATCAGCTGAAACACATGCACGCTTTATCGATGGTATGAAGAAAGCAACGAAAATGGCAGAGCGCGCTGGCATTATGCTGGGCGTTGAGATCATGGATACGCCTTACCTCAACTCGCTAAGCAAGTTTGAAGTACTAAAACGTGAGATCCCATCTCCTTACTTCATGGCCTACCCAGATGTCGGCAATATCTCTGGTTGGAATTACGATGTGTGTACTGAGCTGAAGCTGAGCCGTGACCACCTAGTGCAAGTGCACTTAAAAGACACACTGCGCGTTTCTGAAACCTGTAAAGGTCAGTTCCGAGACCTTGTGATTGGTGAAGGCCAAGTCGACTTCCCTGCGATTTTCAAAACCTTGGCAGACATTGATTACAGCGCACCACTAGTGATCGAGATGTGGGCTCAAAATGACAACTGGTTAGAAGACATCAAACAAGCGAAAGCAACCTTGAAGTCAATCGCGAGCCAATCTGGCTTTGAGCTATAAGGAGCGACCATGACTATTTTTCGCACCGCATTTTTCGAAGCTGATTTAACCGAAGAGCAAAAACAAGACTTCTACCAATACATGGAAAATGAAGTCGCACCGATCATTCGTACTTTTCCGAATAATCAGGGTTTAACGCTTAATAAACCTGAAGCGATTGAAGCAGAAAGCCATAAAAACCTGCTACTTATGATGCAGCACAGCTATGAGAGTAAGTCCGCAATGGCAGAAGCACTCGACTCTGACGCTCGCATTAAAAGCATGCACGCCACTAAGGTAATCATTGAAAAATACAATATTCATGTTCACCACATTAATTTTGTGCGTGACTAATTCCTAGCACCTTTATTCAAAAGCAGAAGATGATCTTCTGCTTTTTTATCGCTATTCACAAGGAATCACTATGAAAGTATTCCCGTTAAAAGATGCCTCTCTGGTTTTACTGTCTCTGATATTTTTTATCTGGGGACTGATCACCATCTCGAGTAACTCACTCATTCCTTACTACAAAGAAGCTTTTGCTCTCGACTATAAAATGGCACTGCTGTTTCCGATGGCGTTTTTTATCACTCGAGTGACCGCTCGCTTCCAACGTCATTCATAATGGCAAAAATCGGCTATCGCCGCATATTAAATACCTGTTTGGTGCTAGCTTATTTAGTCCGCTTACAAGATTTAACACTCACCTTGCTTGGTATTTCATTAATGGCATCGGTGCTATCTACAATTCAAGTCGTCCGCTCACCTTATGTGTCTCTGCTTTCAGCACCCGATAAAAGCGTGATTATGCAGAGCAAGTCTCCATTCTCTTTCTCCTGATCGCGCTCTTTTTCCTTGGTTTACTCGTATTTTTTAGCGCATTGATATACCTGATATTAAGCCTAAGCAGCTAACTGGTTTCTGGCGTGGGTTGCTTACGTTATTGAAAAATCGTCCTTTCTTAAAATTGGCTCTGGTTCTTCTGTTCTACATTGATGTTGAAGTGAGCTTTGGTACTTTCACTATCACCTACTTGACAAACGTAAAATATGGCGATTTAGGGCTTATCTCGACCACCCAGATCATTGCTGCATATTGGTTCTTTATGTTTATTGGCCGTTTGTTGTTTGTCAAGTTTGGCCAACGCCTGAACTCACACACTTTTTTGTGTTCATGCTTGGTTGCTATTGCTATCAGTATCATTACATTACTATTTGATCACCTTTGGACAGGATATTGACTGCTGGTCGTCGATCTTTGTTATTCGACATTATATCCGATCATTTATGCTCAAGCGCTTCAAGCTGTTGGCAAACAAAATTCACAAGGAGCCGCGATTCTGATCATGTGTTCTATTGGTGGAATTGTATTGCCTTTTGTACAAGCGAGCTTAATTGACACATTTACGCTGAGTATGAGCTATGTTGCACCAGCTTTGGCTTATATCGGCATGGTCGTATTGTATTGGTCGGTGGTGAAGCACCAAGCTAAATCAATCGCTTAAATAGCGTTTAAATATAACGAAGAGATAAAGATCAGCATGACTACTGAAGAAAGTACAAGGAAAGTGAAGAGAGGTTGAATTGAGCTTGAGCTAAGTTGTATCAGTAGGTGATATTGAATAACCCCTGATCACACTTAGCTAGTGTTTATCTGTTGAGATTAAACCCAAGCAGAAGCAACAAGTAGGATCATTGCACCCATGATTGCCGTAGACTTTGCAAAGAAAAGAACTTCATTCATTACAGAAGGTTTTACTAATGTTTTGCTGCTTTCGTTTGTGATTACTGTAGCATTCATTGTTCGTTCTCACTGTTGTGTGATTTATGGCTAATTTTCCTCCTAAATGTGATTAAAGTCAATAATTTCTGTAGTTTTATTACACAATAGCAAATCGTTAGTTTGGTAACAGAAAAAAGAAGCCAACGACATCTCAAGGTTCTTCTAGGCAATCTTCATTCTAGATTGAGAGATACAAAAAAGCTTGGAGCCACCTTAAAATAAAGGGAAACCAAGCCTTTACTTGTAGAGCTTTGTTGGCGCTACTTAGACAATTCCGCTCTCATCGCATCAATCGTCTGCTGATAGTCTTCGCTATCAAAAATCGCCGACCCAGCTACAAACATGTCAGCACCGACATCAGAAATCTCTTTTATGTTATTTACTTTCACTCCACCATCGACTTCCAAACGAATTGCACGCCCCGATTGGTTAATACGTCGTCTGATTTCACGCAGTTTATCTAGCGTCACTGGAATAAACGATTGACCTCCAAAGCCAGGATTCACAGACATCACCAAGATAAGATCCACTTTATCCATGATGTAATCTAAATGGCTTAATGGTGTTGCAGGGTTCAGCACTACACCCGCTTGGCAACCACACTCCTTGATCATCAACGTGTTCGGACGCCTCAACATGGAAAGTAATCATACTTGCCCCTGGATCATTAAATCAACGGGTTTTGCCATTAAGTGGACATCAATGGGAGCAGTGATACCGTAATCACGCAGAGCCTTAAGCACCGGAGCACCAAAGGTTAAGTTCGGTACATAATGATTATCCATTACGTCGAAGTGAATCACATCGGCACCTGCTGCAATGACATTTTCAACATCTTCGCCTAAACCAGCAAGATCAGCAGACAAAATGGAAGCTGAGCAAGCTGAAAAACGGGATCCATAAAGCCTTGCGAAGCACGCAGTGGCATGGAAAAGATACGGTTTACCATCAGAGCCGTTGTGATGGCTAAGTCACTGAAAACACGAGTTCTCCACGCTTGTTTTGTAACGTGGTTTAGGCATGAGGCTACAGAGTAAATGAATGTAGCCGATCAGATCGTAAGCTTTGGATTTAGTTCCATCGATTTACGCAACAAAGCCAACTGAAGATCGAGCTTGTAATCCTGTCTATCGGCGTTAGCTCATTTAACGAGCTGTGGGGCCGTTCCCCGTTGTAGTCGTGTTGCCATTCAGCTAGTAGCAGGTCCAGTTCTTCCTGCTCCACAGAGGCATCTATGGTCGGATAGAACTCACTTTTATCTGTTTTCTGCGAGCGTTCCACTTTGCCATTCAAGTGTTGTGAGCCAGGCTTATTTGGGCGAAACTTGATCCCATAAATCATGAATTGTTTTTGGACTTTCTCAGCAAAGAATTCACGCCCTCTGTCCGTCTGAATACGCTGGATATGAAATGGCATCATCTTCCACGATAAAATCGTTGGTATTGGCTGCTGTGCGCCGAGAGTAGCACCTTAGAACCCGATAGCGAGAGCAGTCATCGATAGCGGTATACTGGTAAATTCCAGACGCTATTTTACAGGTGTCCATCTGGACTCTATCACCAGGAATTGGACGCTCATATCTTTGGAAATCTTTTTTTGCGTCGGTAAGTTACGATGGGGTCGACTGATGCTTCGGATAAAACTTTATGGAGTGTCGCGGTGCTTAGGTATACTTGGTGAAGTCAGATTAATTCTGTTTGTAAACGCCGAGCCCCTACATTGCGTTTCTCACGCATCGTAAGGATCAATGCTCATAGTTCGTTAGTAATTTTGGCATCTGGAGAAGAATGAGGGCATTTACTCTGGCTTTTGAATCCAGAGATTCCACACTGCCTATATCTATTCTACCATTTACGTAATATTGGTCTAGAAATACCACAGCATCGACATACGAGACCTGCATCAATACATTTTTCATACATATTTACCCGCTGTAGTCTTTGTTGGATTTCTATGAATCACAAATATAATTCGCGCGCTATCAGCTCATTGGGAGCTATACTTAGTCTGCATCGTATCCGCCTTCAGGTATATGTTATCTAGAAAAACGCAAATAACAGGTAATAGCGGCTTGTAGTTATTCCCCTACAAGCCGCATTATTGCGTCAGTAGATATCACTTCTCGCTGCATCAGTTGCCAACGAATCCGCTCTTTCATTTCCTTCAATGCCAGAGTGTGCTTTGACCTTTTCGACTTCGACATACTTCCTAGAATTCAGCTCATCTACTTGTTGCCACAGACGTCGATTCTTAATCTGTTTTTTATCTGCTCTACGTCAACCTTTCTTCTTACAACCATCACAATGCCTAGAGGCTGTGAAACCATCGAAGAAAAAGTAATGCCACCAGCAGCGGTAAAAAATACCAATTTGAAAGTCGTAGCGGCTTAACTCTTAAAGCAAGGCAAGCCCTGCGACAAGCGCCATTCTTTGACAATCCTAACAATATTATCTGGTGTTCCAGCTTCAGGGTTCTCAGGGTAGTAAATTAGATCTGAGCCATCTGGATACTCTGTTGTCGCGATAAAGTTTTCAAGTAATTCATCTTGATATTCATCAGAACCTTCTGCGCTGATAATAGTGTTCAGTAATTCCAAAAACTCTAACTCGGTATAGTCTTCTAACCTATCATGTAATCTCATCGCTAACCCTTATGAATGTTTATATGGTTTTTAGGTGTATTAACTCTTATGTTATCAACATTGTAGACATCCCCACCATGTTGAATTTCTTTGAGGTGATGCAATTCAAATGAACGGCGTCCACCCACCGTATCTTTGAATCTTGCTCGGGGAGCCTTACCATCTTTCATCCGTTTTATATTCGAAGGAATAAATTGTTGAGCTAATATTGGGTCTTCAGATACCTCTATCCAAAAAGCCATCCTAAACGCATCAAAACTACTGAACTCCTTTTCTCTCAACTTGTCAGCAATTTGCGATGGAACTGGAGAGCCTAACCCTTCACTAGCTCTCTCTAGCCATATACCTGTAACATCTTCACCATTACCCGTTACTACCCCAGATTCATCACGCGCAGTTTTCCTGAATACCAGATAGAGAGGAGACAGTCCCGCATCAACAGGGAAGGTGACAATATATTCGGCAAGATCTTCCTCTGGATAGAGAACTGTGCCGATCTCTTGTTGATGCTCTTCGATAGGACGAACCCAGATATTGTGAACATCAAGCTGGTCATTTTCAGGCAACACCGTATCGGGTGTCAGCACATCTGCTGAACCATCGGGCGTCCACGTTATAGTAATGCCGCTGTCTAGCTCCGCAACAAAGTTTTGTCCTTGTTGCAGCGCCTCACGTTTCGCAACGCGATCACCGTATGCACTGCCTTCACCCGTTTTGATACCCACCACTTGTTGCTTGCCATTCTCATCTAAGTACATATTGAAACGTACGCGCATCGTTGTGGTGTCACTAGTAGATACATTAGAATTGCCCTCTAAGGTCCCATCACTAAGCTGAGAGGGCCATAAGGCCGCAACTAGAAAGCCGCCTATTCGAGCAAAGCCCGCCAACGCTTCTCCTGAAATCGACCACGTTCCGATAGTATTGGTCGTACTAGAGCTGAGAATGCCAAGATTCGTCGTCGCTGTATACGCTGGAATCGCAAATAAAGCCGCCTTACCAAAATCCGTTGCTTTAGAGTCGGTTGTGATGGTGGTTAAGTTTGCAACAGGCAATTCTTTCGCGAATAGACTCTCACTGTTTATTGCCTTAAACGGCGTTCCTGCTATGAGCGATTCCGAATAAGTATAATGAGTATTCACTAAACAACTATAAGTGCAAGGAGAGATCGGAGGTAACGACGTTTCTTTTTCTGGAGAATCCTGAGCTTGCTCCACTCGTTGAACAATAAGTGAATCACCAACCTTCAATGTCATCGGATCAGCATCATACTGAGGGTTCAAATCAAGTAACTGTTTCGCCGACAAACCATATTGCCCCGCAATGGCTCCCCATGATTCCCGTTGGTTGGTTTTGGAGTCCGCCCCAACGGTATGCGTTTCTGGTTTGCTCTCTGCTTTCTCCGTTTCCGCTGGTTGAATGGTTTGTCTTTCTACAACAGGCTGTTTTGGTGCAGAAAGCAATTCGCTGATATCAACTTTGATACCATGTTGAGCCAACCAGTTATCATTGAGGTTATCGAGCTCTTCTCGCGTTATTGGCTGTTCAAGATAAATCAGATGTTGGTTTTCAACGTCTTTACCTTCGAGCTTCCAGTAAACTAGAATGGCACTTTGATAGACGTTGTAGCCTTGCTCATCATTGAGCTGCTCGTGGGTTGAACGTGTCGCGTAGAATGCCCATTTACCATTTCCAAGCAGCTTGTACTCTTGAACTAAGCGGTCATTATAAAAGTGGTAGTAATAACCTTCAGTCGGCAGCCCTAAACGCTCTCCTAGCTGCACAGATGGAATGACTGGTATAAAAGCCTCTCGTACGACACCTGAGCCTATCGGCTTGACCTGCACACTGTCAGGTACGCTGATACCCATTGAGCTGTCCGCCACTTTCGCAAACAGTTTCTTCGGCTCATCAAAGGCAGTGTGAGCAGTATATTTAGTACCGTGTTCAGTGAGCTCCGTCTGCCAGCGGCCAATCATGGCTTCTTGTTTTGTCTTGCCCAGTTGAAACGCACAACCTACGCTTTTTCTAAACGTCTCTTCTGAACAAGCAACCTCAAAGCAATATTCGTATTTGAGCTTAGGGGGAACATCAGAGGTATCAGGTTTTACGGGCTCTGGAACATAAGTATCTTCAATGTTGGGAATATAACCAGCAGAGTTTCGACTTGGTGCAGCACCGCCCGCCGCACCGCCAGACATTCTTGTCCTAGACAGGTAGGCATTCTTCGCTTCTGGCGATAATGCCTCCTGCCCTTCCGTCGACAAACTCCACGATTTGCTCATTCCATCTCTGAGCATCACAGGCTTAGAGGGAGAGTCGGACAACAAAGCTAACTCACCACTTTTCAGCTTGTCCACAAAACGGGAATAGCTCATTCCCTGAGGCAACGCAGAACCCAACGCTCTCTCGTCTAGCCTTTCGATATCACCTTCAACCTGTCCAAACTCATATGTCATCAGTTCGGTTAGCCGTACCACTCGATAACCCACAGTCAAATCCATCCACTACATTCAATGGGTGTATTCTACCTAACCGATGAGAATTGCAGCATTTATAACCATGGATTCGGTGTAAAAATTTCAGGCGTTGTGATTTTCACCCACCGAATCTAGACCTATTGATAATGACTTAATCATTAGCCAACTTGTCCCAAACAAAAAATAGGACATAGCTTGAGAGATGTTACCCTCTCAAACCATGAACTCTTGTATTAGTCGGCTTCTGCTGCTTCAACCGCTAACAGGTCAGCTCTCTCATTTCCTTCTATGCCAGAGTGTGCTTTGACCTTAAATACCTCGACATACTTCCTAGAACTCAACTCGTCCACTTGTTGCCAAAGTTGGCGATTTTTGACGGGTTTCTTATCCGCGCGGCGCCAACCTCGGTCTTTCCAATCGTCCATCCAGATGTTGAAACCTTTCACACAGTAATCGCTATCCGAATAGATAACATCCCCGTCTTCTGCGTATTCCAATGCTTCAATTAAGGCCAGTAGCTCAAGCTCAGCATTGTCAGTCTTTCGATTGATAGTGAAGCTCTCTTCATGAACAATCTCATTGTCTTCATCCATGACCACCAGCCCAATACCACCTCGTTTGCAGCCGTGTTGATTGTTTGGTGCTGCGCCGTCTACGTAAATTGAATAGCTCATTTTTATCTCTCTCTAATTGAAAAAGGGCGCATGACTTTGCTTAGCCAGCGCCCCGTTGATGATGTGATTTGCTGTTTGTGTTACTGAAAGGATTCTTGGTTGTCTCGCAGTGCTAGACGTTGCTCCATCCATTCCTCTATTTCACTTTCGACCCAAGCCACCCTTCGTCCGCCGAGTGGTACACTCTTAGGGAAGTCGGTGTCATCTGCCATGTATTTGTAGATAGTTGAGCGGCCTAGCGCCGTTAGCGACATCACTTCTTGTAGTCTTAGGAACCTCATTGGGAATCGTCTCCTGTGTTGTATATACCCATGAGATAAGCCGCCACTGTAAAAAAATGCAGTCGTTCACTCTGAACTAGAGCCAAAGAAGTAACGCTGCTCATTCCATGCTTCAGCAAGACTGCTCATGCGATGAAAGACAGTCCGTTTGATGTTCATGTCTTTATTTCTACAGCGTGTCCCCAAACCATAGTTACCTCGGTTATTGAGAAACACCAATGAGCGCGCTTTGCCGTTGTAGTGCTTTTCTATCGCTTCTTGCCAAGCCTCTTTAAGGTGCTCAACCAATTCGTTGCGTTTTTCCCAGCAAATAGCATCACCAAAATACTGGCTGTAGTCAGTAAACAGCATCACGCGATAGTTGTGTGACGGCACCTTGTCCTCTCGCTTGCGCCATACATAGAACACTGAATCCGTATCGAGCTTTTCTTTAAGCAGCTTAAAGTAATCGTTAATGATGCTGAGGTCGGTATCTTGATGGTCTTCTGGCAGAAACAAATCCAAGCGCGTAGCCAAAGTTGCGTCAAACTCCTCCATTGCTTGTTCAAAGACTTCCGTCATGGAGGTTAAGGCCGATTCGTATAACCCCTTATCACTGAAAAACACGGGGTAGTCGTTGAACGTTTTCGAATGGGTAATGTTGGGAAGGTAAGTATTGTTAGACATGAGTAATACCTCTGAGTCTGTGAATGACATAGGTATTGCTCACGCTGTATTTTTTAAGGTGAGTCGTGACTGCAACCAAAACTCATGCTGCGATTATCGTCGTTTAGGGGGACGGGCTTCGCTAGACGACTCATCCGATAGAAGAGCTCATTAAACTGCAATGGAAACGCTTCATCCCCTTTTAGAAGTTCATACATGTCATCAGCAGGAGAATAGGCCAGCCCTAAGCATCTTCTACCGCAGTCGGTTTCGACCGCTCTATCCCATGCTTTTCTGACTCTGGATAGGTAGCGACTCCTCCCGTCCCCACTTTTGCCTAAACAAAGATACAGCCGCTTATCAAAGAATAAGACAATATGGTACTGGCTGGTGGACTCACACGCCTTGAACCAAACATGGCGAATGACCGTTTGATGATACTGATGAGGCCTACGCCTGTACTTCATTAGGCACAACTCATTGGTTTCCAACTCCAAGGCACAAAAGAAATGACGGAATACCTCAGAATAGTCTCCATCGAAATCACTCGGTAGACGTACAGTAAAGTGAGCAACACAAAGTTTAGGGTATTGGCCGAGCGCTTCAGCCAGCACTCGATCAATTTCCTCCAAATGCTCAAGAATAAGACCATCCTTGTGGTAGTAGAGCGGCTTCCCATTAAACGTTTTGTCATAGGTGATGGTGAGGTGGTTAGACGCTTCTAAGCGATTGTGAGCAACGTTGATGTGATTTGGCATAATGAGTTCCTGTGATTTACTGTCATTCTCAAAGGAACTGTGACTGCCGTAATTTTTAAGCTATTTACGGCTATGGTCGAAGTTGTTCATTCGTTTTCCAAAATGCTTCGTTCTTCTCTTCGCTAGGTAGCTTAGTCGATAAAAGACGGACTGAAACACCTCCTCAAACTCCTCAGAGTTACGTAGCAAGTGATACTGGCCTTGTTTGGAGAAATGTATCGCGGGTTTCTCTTTACCTGAGTAGATGGCATCCACAGAGCGCTTCCAAGCATTACGGATACGGTTAGCCAAACTTTGCTGATGCTCACCAAAGTCCCCTAGATAACGAAAGACGTTTCTGTCAAAGATAAGTGCAACATGGTAGTGGCTGCTTGTTGAGGTATTACACTCTTTCGCCCAGACATATCGAATGGTGGTTTCACGATAGGGTTTGCCATTTAACCGAGCACTACGTCTTCGATATGCCGCTATCTGAGATTTCAGAGATCGGAAGAAACGAGTCATCACTACTGAATCATCCCCTCTAAAGTCTGTTGGTAAGTTAAGGTCCACTCGAACGATAAAAAGTCTCGCGTATTGCTCTAGAGCTTTCTCAAGGACTGAGTCTATCCCTTCTAGGTATTCAACGACCAAACCCTCCTTGTCGATGTATACTTGGTTTCCGTTGAAAGTGGATTCGTGTGGGATGGTTAGATTCTTAGACATGATAGAGACCTATGTTTTGTTAATGACATAGGTACTGAGAGTGACGTTATTTTCTAAGTCTCTCTTTGGGTAGGGGATGGATTCCCCTACCAAGATATCGAGTGATGAGGTAGTTGGTTGAGGTGTGGGATTAGGTTAGTAGATGGGTATGTATATATTATTAATTACCGATCCACCTCGATTTACTCACCCCCTATTTTTCAATGATTATTGAGCCTTCACATCAGCTAAATCTATCCAGCAACCTTCATTTTTTATCAAAAATCATGGTTCATGCATTTTTACTTCTGGAATTTACTCACATAAAAAGTGACAATTCCAAAAATAATTTATTTATATAAATCAATCGGACTACACTATATAAACATAGAGAGTCAACGAAAAACAGCTACCAATAGTAGATCATTATGACCCCAAATCAGATAACAGATACAACCTACCAGCTCTACAATTTCATCAACCCGTTTGATAGGCAAGGCAGTTACATTTTGTTTTCAGAAGGGCATTCAAAGACGCTAGTTATTGATATAAATCGTCACTCTCCCACACGTTATTTGGGAATAGAAAGCTGGGAACAACTAGAGTCAATATTGCCGGGGTTCACCCCTTTTGATGATGTTTACCTGATGCCATTCAGCCCGTTAAGCGAATCAAGATTTCGAAATAAACCCATAGCTGATGAATTCGTTGAGTATCAAAACATCTATCGTTATTTCGAAGAAAAGAACATCAGGCAACAGCCAAAATCTACTCTCATTTGTTTGTGTATGTTGCTAGCAAAAAATTATGATGAGAAACTAGGCGGGATCCCAATGGGGATAAAAATGCTAGCCACTAGACTTGGAACTAACAGCCGTAAGATAACCGTCAGTATCAAATCACTCGAAGAAATGGGATTAATCGTTTTTCACCAAAGGCGGGCTGATATCGACAAGGTGACTCTTCCTTGTTTTATTGAACCTACCAGCACATTTGTACTGAAATTTACGTCTCTATTTAGAAAAGGGAAAACAATACCAAAAGAAGAGCCAGGAGCAGATACACCTAAGATTCAGACTACCCCTGAACAAGATTATGACAACTTCATAAAAAGCATTGCCGATAAAGAAAGCATGTATGATGACATAGAGAAAAACTTAGACACTCAGAAACCAGATTATTATCTGCATGGTAAGGAAGGCTTCTTCTGGTATCAAAATCAAATATACACTCTTAAAGTGAAACTCTTGAACTTAGTAAGCCAGCCAGAGGTGGAGGAAGTGATTAAAGTTCACGCCTATCGAACACTGCTCTAGGCATTCTGATGAAGCAACAACCTAAAATAAAGACACGGTTGTTTACGGCAGAATTACATGACACTATATGTTTCTTAGTAAACAAATTTAACTCTCACAGCTTAATGCTTCGGCTGGTCAAAATGTCGGGCTTTCCAATGAAAATGATTATCACTAGGCTTTGTGAAAAATTCTAACGACATATTATTCAAAGGTTGAGTCACATGATAATGTCGCAACCTAAAGTGAATGAGTGAAGACTATCTCATCAAAAACAGAACTATTGTCAATTTAAGAAACACAGCGACTTAAACCAACTGGGTAGTATATTGGGTAGTATATTGGGTAGTAAGATCGTAAAACAGACAAAATAAAATCACTAGCCTACTGTTTTTAAAGGATAAAAACTCAATGCTCAACGAACAAATTCAGAATATCGAATAAGCCACAATCAACTTCTATGCTAACGCCCTGCAATGCAGGGCTTTTTATTTCCGGTAACGGAACTTGCTTCCTATTTGTAAAACCAATAGGCTTGTGGGGTTATTTCTAACCGTCTGATTTGCTATGGCCAGTTCACATTGCTATGTGTTGCAACATGATGCTCCCATCACCTTTTATCCCGATAAAAATCAGATAGAACTGCATGGTGAAGAGATACACCTAGAGCCTCTACAAGCACGATTGCTGCACTACTTTATTGAAAATCGAGGCAAGGTGGTTAAGACGCAACAGATCGCGGCTGATGTGTGGCAACGTCGTTTGGTTTCCGATAACTTAGTCAGACAAGTCATCAGCTTGTTACGTAGCCAACTCCAAGACAAATCACGCCCATATCGCATCATTCAAACCATTCCCAAACAAGGCTACTTATTCGATCTTGAAGTCACCCAGTCCAGTATTGAAGTTAAACCAGCCAATGAAGAAATAGCGCATATCACGCCGCTTTCTATTTTCAACGCCCGTAAACAATCTATCGCCTTTGCTGTCATCGCTATACTAACTGTTGGCTTGCTCACTAGCTCAATTTGGCAAAGCGATGATGCAGTTGATAACACAACGGTCCAAACCAATAGCCAAAGCGCTATCATTCCCGTTTATATTCATGATATTACACTCGACTCCAACAAAGATTATGAGATGGCGGAAAGCATTTACAACTATCTGTTCTACGGTTTGAACTCTGCTAAGAATCTGTCTGGCTATCACTTTTCTCAGTTAACAGCCGATGAAAAACAATCTATCTCTGATCATGGGGTAGAAATCAAAAGTTGGTTAAAACAGAATGATGAAGGCTATGTACTTAACGTATTAATCCAAAATAATCATCAGCCAAGTCAAAAAGTAGAGAAGACGTTCAGCCAAGAGGAATTCTTTGATGCCATTGGTGATGTGATTTTGGAAATAAAAACCATTATTGCACCGGTAGATTTAGAGTACGAAATGGCTAACCACCGAGTCACCGCTATTGATAACTATGACGACTGGAAAGTGATCTCTGAAGGTATATCCCTGTTTTATCAAGGCAAAGGCGGCCAACCATTCTCTAACATCACACTCCAGCTTGACGACATACAACAACAAGGGCGAGGTAACTATCTGGTCAATGCACTGCTGTCTTATTCTGAATCACTCAGCTATCTAAATCACCGCAATGACCAAGCTCGCCAGCATGCTCTGCAATTAGCAAAGCAAGCTTTTGAGATGAACCCGCGTTGCGATATTGCTAACTTAACGTTAGGGCTCGCGCTGCTGATCAATCAACAAGCCAATCAAGCCTTTCCTTACTTGTTTTATGCAGCAGAAAGCACCCCTAGCCCAATCAGCTTTTACTTACTCAGTGTTGTCGAACAACAATCAGACAATCCAAAAGGCTCCAAATATAACTACCAACGCTACATAGAGATGAATAAAGAGAAAAATGGGCAACTCTTTGATCTTATTGAATCTTCACAAAAATCAAACCTATTCCAAACCGATAAATAGCCTCAAATTCAGTCTTTAGAGTTCGGCTTAGCCAGCATCAATACTCCAGCGCGAACCACCTCGTATCTATCAATGCCTTTGATGTTTGATTTTTGTTTGGACTCTGCGCCGCTTGCCTTGCATCAACCGATAAAAAACCTCGCTTCGACATACTCGGCATCCAATTCATTCATTACTTGGGATACACACATGTTGAAGAAGCTTGCTTTTCAGATCATTCCAATCCAGATCTTCCTATTCGTTTTTTGGTTCAAAAACGGCTTTATCGATAAGGTAATGGGGGTATTACTCGGCGTCATCACACCCGATACCGCCTATTCCGGAGATACTTGGGCAGGGTGGAAAGGTTATATCGTGGGTACATGGGACAAAAGCCAAGTAGGCCACGCCTTATTAAGCCCAACCTTTGATTTTATGTTCCCGATTCTTATTGTCTTGCAGTGTTTGCCATTTTTACTCGCGATCCGTTCGGTGTTAGCCGGTGAGTTTATGACAAACAAAGAACGCCCTTGGCTGCTCTATTCAGCGTTTGCCTCATTATTGGTCACCAGTTGTATGGCCTTTACTCAAACCCTCACTGGCGCAAGTGATGGCCAGTACTTATGGCAGTTCATTGGCTTTAATATGGTAGCGATCATTTATCTTCGCAATGAACAAGGTAAATAAGCGGCCATAAAAATAAAGCCCCCACTCTATGGGGGCTTATCAGCTTTAACTGCAGCTCTTAACTGTTTTCCTTCATTTTATGAGCCGTATTCACCTAGTCTTCGCTTTGAATGAAATCTCTTCCCTCGAAAACGCCGCCAAAGCTTAGGGTCAGCTTTGGTAACAAAAATCCCCCCTAAAAGCGGCACTAACAAAGCGACCGATACCAATGAGACACGGTTATCAGCGATCCATGTTGAGAGGCCTAAAGCAATTAACGGAAAGAAAAGAAAACAGAGCGATGCGGTAAACGGAGTCGAGACTTGACCCAGTTTAAAGTAAGCCACGATACCACCCACACTGGCAAACAGACCGAGATAGATCACCGCAGTCACGGAATAAATCGAGAACTGGCTGATCTCTGCTCTTTCGAACACCAATGACGTAATGAATAACATTAACGCCGCGAAAAAATTTGGCAAAGCGTTGTAAGTTAGCACAGGAATGCCTTTGCAAAACTTCTCCACAAATACATACATCACCGCATGAATCGCCACGGCGCCCCCCAACGCAAGGAAACCAATTAAATAATCATCACCGCCTAAGCTCATCTCTTTTGCCAGAATCAATACTAAGCTCAGTACAGCGACTAATAAGCCCGCAATTTGCGATTTACGTAAACGTAATCCGAGAAAAAAACTGGATGTGATCATGACGGCTATCGGCATGTTGGCAAAGATAATGGATGCCAAGCCTGATGAAATATACTGCTCACCAAAAATCATTAATGTAAACGGAATGGCGAAATAGAAAATCGCCACAATAAACATCCAATGCCTTTTTCCTTTGGGGAAAAACAGGGACTGTTGATAATACTTTGCTAACAGAATTAGCAATGGTGCTGCAATCAGGAAACGCAGCCCTGTCGCAAAGATCGGAGGAATGGTTTGCACCGCAACTTCCATGGCAAACCAGGTCGTTCCCCAGATCAAGCATACAGAGATAAACAACATGATAGGTAGGTGTTTAGACATCATAACAACCTCCCCGCAACTTGATAAACATATGGAGATTTCGATAGCGAGTTAGATGCTCAGCAGGCGCAATTAAATTTATTTTCATTTTTTATTCCCATCATAGGGTGGTGCAAATAAACGCTGTTATTTACACGCATAACAAACTCACACGAACATTCGTGCAATGAAGTCGTTAGCAGCAGAATGCTGCGAGATAGGAATTAGGCTATCGGAGGGCGATAATGAACGTGCATATCTGCACTGGCATAAAGAATGGTTTGATAGGAAATGTGCTCATAACGGTATGGCGCATCATAAGAGCGTTGGCGGGATTCCATTACCGCAGTGTTCGAAGCATGACCATGAGAACAGCATTGTTTTTTAAAACAACTACCGCCAGGTTCGCAACAACCTGGTTCACTTTTTTCTATTGAGCCCAAGGTAAGTGCATGATGAACATCTGATGTCGTGAGATGGCTTGAGTTTGGTAGGTTTTCTGCACGAGCAATACCCATTGAAAGCACAACGGCCATCAATGCACTAAGCAGAAAATAAATTGTGAATGTACTTTTACGCATTTTCACAACCTCTCATCACCATCAATAGAAAAGGTCAGCGTCAAGATAACCCTCCACCAGTGAACAAACAAGGTATGAGACACGACTTTACACTTCTTTACCTCAGCACTTTAGGCTAAGAAGCTAAATACAGTGTGGCTGGTACAACTGAATACACCACCAGCTCTAAAACAAGCCTTATAACCATGATAATTGGGGGATTCGGTTGTAGTTGTTCTGAGTTGTCTATTTGTGCTACTCTTCGCCTCCATTTTTCTGACCTGTTTTTCACCAATGACACGTTCATTCAAGGTCAGTGCTATCTTTAAATAAGCCGATAATATCGACTTTCTTATCCAACCAAACGTGGAAGTGTACAGATGGGCAAAGGCACTCTATATATCGTTTCTGCACCAAGTGGTGCGGGCAAATCGAGCTTAATTTCAGCGATGTTGGAAACAAACCCAACCTACGCAATGAAAGTCTCTGTTTCACACACAACGCGTGGCATGCGCCCTGGCGAACAAGATGGTATACACTACCACTTTGTACAAAAAGAGAAGTTTGAAGAGCTGATCGAGCAAGGCGCATTTCTAGAATACGCAGAAGTGTTTGGTAACTACTACGGTACCTCCCGCATCTGGATCGAAGAAAACCTCGATAAAGGCATTGATGTTTTCCTCGATATTGACTGGCAGGGCGCTCGTCAGATCCGCAAACAGATGCCACAAGCACAAAGCATTTTCATTCTACCGCCTTCTAATGGTGAGTTAGAACGTCGTCTGAATGCTCGCGGTCAAGACAGTGATGCGGTGATAGCAAAACGTATGTCAGAAGCGAAATCTGAAATTTCTCACTATGGTGAGTACGATTACGTCATTATTAATGATGATTTCGATACGGCATTAATGGATTTTAAAGCAATCATTCGCGCAGAAAGATTGAAGCAAGATAAACAAGCTGCTAAATATAAAGGCATGCTTGACGCACTGCTGGCTGAATAAGCACACAGTACCTAATTGGAAGTCACCTAAGCGCTAGAATATAAAGGCGTTAGGCTGTATACTTTCTCGTCATTCAAAATTTTAGTTAACTAATTTGGAGTCCTCATGGCACGCGTAACTGTTCAAGACGCTGTTGAAAAAGTTGGCAACCGTTTCGACCTAGTTCTAATTGCGGCACGCCGCGCTCGTCAAATGCAAACTGGCGGTAAAGATTCACTGGTGCCAGAAGAGAACGATAAAGCAACGGTTATCGCTCTACGTGAGATCGAAGAAGGTCTGATCACTAAAGAAATCCTAGACGCTCGTGAGCGCCAGGAGCAACAAGAGCAAGAAGCGGCTGAGCTTGCTGCAGTAAGCAGCATCGCACGCGGCCATCGTTAATTCGATTCAACACACTCCCGGGCCTATAATTTGTATCTATTCGATAGTCTCAAAGACGTTGCCCAAGAATACCTTACAGAGCCTCAAATTGAGGCTCTGCGTCAATCTTATGTGGTAGCGGAAAACGCGCACGAGGGTCAAACCCGTTCTAGTGGTGAACCCTATATTATCCATCCCGTAGCCGTCGCTCGAATTCTGGCCGAAATGCGCCTTGATATCGAAACGCTACAAGCCGCCCTACTTCATGATGTCATTGAAGATACCGAAGTCACCAAAGAAGAGCTGGAAGACCAATTTGGTTCTACCGTTGCTGAATTGGTCGATGGTGTTTCCAAACTGGACAAACTGAAGTTCCGCGATCGTAAAGAAGCCCAAGCAGAAAACTTCCGCAAGATGGTCCTTGCCATGGTGCAAGACATTCGCGTTATCCTGATCAAACTGGCTGACCGTACGCACAATATGCGCACATTAGGTGCACTACGCCCCGACAAAAAACGTCGTATCGCCAGAGAAACGCTGGAAATCTACTCACCACTTGCACACCGCTTAGGTATTCACAACATTAAAACAGAGCTCGAAGAGCTTGGTTTTGAAGCCCTGTATCCAAATCGCTATCGCGTGCTAAAAGAGGTTGTTAGAGCCGCACGTGGTAACCGAAAAGAGATGATCCAGCGTATTCACGATGAAATCGAGGGCCGATTAGAAGAAGTTGGCCTGAAAGCACGTGTATTTGGTCGTGAGAAAAACCTGTATTCCATCTACAACAAGATGAAAACCAAAGAGCAGCGTTTCCATACCATTATGGACATCTATGCGTTTCGTGTTGTGGTTGAAGATGCAGACACCTGCTATCGCGTGCTTGGTCAAGTTCATAGCTTGTACAAACCACGTCCGGGCCGCATGAAAGACTACATTGCGGTACCGAAAGCAAATGGTTATCAATCGATTCACACCTCTATGGTTGGCCCTCACGGCGTACCTGTCGAAGTACAAATTCGTACCGAAGACATGGATCAAATGGCGGATAAAGGGGTGGCTGCTCACTGGTCTTACAAAGGCAACGGTGAACGCACTGGCACAACCGCTCAAGTGAAAGCTCAGCGCTGGATGCAGAGCCTGTTGGAATTGCAGCAAAGTGCTGGTAACTCTTTTGAGTTTATCGAAAACGTAAAATCTGATCTGTTCCCAGATGAGATTTACGTCTTCACACCAAAAGGCCGCATCGTCGAGCTACCCGTTGGCGCGACTGCCGTAGATTTTGCCTATGCCGTACACACTGACGTAGGTAGTACCTGTGTTGGCGCTCGTGTTGATCGCAATCCGTACCCATTGAGTAAAGCACTGAAAAACGGTCAGACGATCGAAATTATCAGCGCACCAGGCGCGAGACCAAATGCAGCATGGCTGAACTATGTCGTGACCTCGCGTGCCCGTACCAAGATCCGTCAGGTTCTAAAAACGATGCGCCGCGAAGAATCGACCACGCTTGGCCGCCGCTTACTCAACCATGCACTCGGTGATCTCTCGCTGTCAGATATTAGCGAAGAGAACATTCAGCATGTACTGGCTGAGTTGAAAGTGGACAGTGTCGATGATCTACTCGCAGATATCGGCTTGGGCGAATTGATGAGCATCGTGATTGCTCGTCGTTTACTGGGCGATGTCGAAGAGCTAACCGAAGTGGTTTCTAATAACAGTAAGCCAAAGAAAAAGCTGCCAATCCGTGGTGCGGAAGGCATATTGCTGACTTTTGCCAACTGTTGTCATCCGATTCCAGATGATCACATCATCGCGCATGTCTCTCCTGGCCGAGGGTTAGTGGTTCACCGTGAAACCTGTCCAAATGTCCGTGGCTATCAAAAAGAACCAGACAAGTACATGGCGGTAGAATGGTCAGACGAATACGATCAAGAGTTCATCACTGAGCTTAAAATTGATGTCCAAAATCGTCAGGGGGCACTGGCTGAGCTCACCAATGTGATCTCAAAAACAGGCTCTAACATTCATGGTTTATCGACCGAAGAACGCGACGGACGTTTGTATACGGTAACCGTGTTGTTGACGACCAAAGACCGCGTCCATCTCGCTCGTATCATCCGTAAGATCAAAGCGATGCCTCAGACTCTGAGGGTACGACGTCGTAAGAACTAACCATTCAATGTTCATTCATGCCCTTGATAACCATCAAGGGCATTTTGTTTTATTCGATTTGTTATGAATTTAGAACGCTATAACCGTATTCAACAGGTGTTGAAAACACGCCAAACTGATTTAACACTGTGCCTTGAAGAAGTTCACAAGCCAAACAATGTTTCAGCCGTGATCCGCACAGCAGATGCGACTGGTTTGCACAAAGTCCATGCCGTCTGGCTGAACGAAATGCGCACTCTGAGCCACACGTCTGCGGGTGCACGCAATTGGGTTGAAGTTGAAACCCATGACACCATTGAAACCGCAATCCACACTCTAAAAGAACAAGGGATGCAGGTATTGGTGACTAATTTATCCGATACCGCAGTCGACTTTCGTCAAATCGACTACACCAAGCCGACTGCCGTGATCCTTGGCAGTGAAAAAATTGGCGCATCTGAACAAGCGAAGAAACTCGCCGACCAAGACATCATCATCCCAATGGTTGGCATGGTTCAATCCCTCAATGTTTCGGTAGCTAGTGCAGTGATCTTATATGAGGCACAGCGCCAACGCGAAGCTGCTGGTATGTATGATTGCGAAAAAAGTGCACTACCTGAAGCGGTGATCCATCGAACTCTATTTGAACGTGGTCATCCGGTACTGGCTAAAGTTGCCAAACGCAAAGGCTTGCCTTATCCACCATTGGATGAAAACGGGCAAATCGTCGCTGACGATGCGTGGTGGCAAGAGATGCAAAAAGCCTAATCACACCTTTGTACCCAGTGCGATAAACTGGGCACCTCAACACGATTTCCCTACATTTAGCCCACGACTTTTTACTGTACAAAAACACAGCCAGATGGTTAACTATCTGACATCATTTGTCACCTAACGAGCCTCTTATGTCCCAGCTATTATCTGCGATCCCACTGACTTCACTTTCTGGTGTTGGCGCCAAGGTGGCGGAAAAGCTGGCAAAGGTGGGGCTCAATACGGTTCAAGATCTTCTGTTTCACTTACCACTACGATATGAAGATCGCACTCGCATCTATCCAATTGCTAAACTCCATGCTGGTCTTTGGGCAGCGGTCCAAGGCAAAGTGATGAGTGTAGATACCCTCTTTGGCAAGCGCAAAATGCTCACGGTCAAGCTCAGTGATGGAAATGGCACAATTACCCTACGCTTTTTCAATTTTACCGCAGCAATGAAGAACAATTTTGCCCAAGGGAAGTTAGTTCACGCTTACGGTGAAATTAAACGTGGAGGGATGGGTCTTGAGATCATCCACCCCGATTACAAATTCTATGCTGCGCAGCAAAAGCCTGATGTCGAACAAAGCCTGACTCCTGTTTATCCTACGACCGATGGTTTGCGCCAAATTACACTGCGCAATTTAACCGATCAGGCATTGGACTTACTGGATAAATCAGCGGTACAAGAGCTGCTGCCCGACGGGCTTTATCCCCATCAGCTGACATTATCGCAAGCTTTGCATATCATCCATCGACCTTCACCAGAGATTGATTTGGAAGCATTTGATGAAGGTAAGCATCCAGCACAAATTCGTTTGATCATGGAAGAGCTACTTGCACAAAACCTTTCGATGTTGGCTGTTCGCAGCAAAGGACAACAAGATAACGCACTTCCACTTGCCGCCGTTGATAGTTTTAAGCAGCAATTACTCGCGCAGCTTCCGTTTTCCCCAACCAATGCCCAAGCACGCGTTGTGCAAGAAATTGAAGCTGATTTAGAAAAGCCGCACCCAATGATGCGTCTGGTGCAAGGTGATGTCGGCTCTGGAAAAACACTTGTTGCGGCGATGGCTGCCCTGCGAGCAATACAACACGGCTACCAAGTCGCTCTTATGGCCCCGACAGAGCTATTAGCAGAACAACACGCGATTAACTTTGCCGCATGGTTTGAAAACATGGGTATACAAGTGGGTTGGCTTGCAGGAAAACTCAAAGGAAAAGCCAAAGAAGCCGAACTGGCTCGCATTGCTTCTGGTGAAGCACAAATGGTGGTCGGTACGCACGCGCTTTTCCAAGAACATGTGGATTTCCACCATCTGGCCTTAGTGATCATCGATGAGCAGCACCGCTTTGGGGTACACCAGCGCTTAGAATTGCGTGAAAAAGGGGCGAAACAAGGTGCTTACCCTCATCAATTGATCATGACAGCAACCCCAATTCCTCGAACCTTAGCCATGACCGCTTACGCCGACTTGGAAACCTCTGTCATTGATGAACTTCCACCGGGAAGAACACCAATTCAAACCGTGGCCATCCCCGATACCAAGCGTGATGATATTGTTGAGCGTATACGTCACGCATGTCTCAACGAAGGCAAACAAGCATATTGGGTCTGTACACTGATCGATGAATCTGAAGTATTAGAAGCTCAGGCGGCAGCCGATACCACCGATGAGCTACAAAGAAAGCTTCCAGATGTCAAAATTGGTTTGGTGCACGGCCGGATGAAATCCGCAGAAAAACAAGCGGTGATGCAAGCATTCAAAGACAATGAGCTACATCTCTTAGTAGCGACAACCGTGATTGAAGTGGGGGTTGATGTCCCTAATTCCAGCCTGATGATCATCGAAAATCCTGAGCGTCTTGGCCTCGCACAGTTGCATCAACTGCGTGGGCGTGTTGGGCGTGGCAGCGTCGCTAGCCACTGTGTCTTGCTTTATCATGCTCCGCTATCGAAAACCGCTCAAAAACGCCTGAGCGTGCTACGAGAGAGCAATGATGGCTTTGTAATTGCGCAAAAAGATTTAGAGATCCGAGGCCCCGGAGAATTATTGGGTACCAAGCAAACGGGGATGGCTGATTTTAAAATCGCAGATTTAGTTCGAGATCAGCGCTTAATTCCCGAAGTTCAGCGCATTGCGCGCCATATTCATGATCATTACCCAACCAACGCAACGATGATCATTGACCGTTGGTTAGGCAACCGAGATGTGTATTCGAAAGCTTAAGAGCCTCATTCGCTCCTATTAATCTTTCACTTGTAAGATTGTATCCCAAGGTAAGCGCTCATCCCCTAGGACAATAAAGTTGGGGTTTTCCAGTGTTTCTCGCTCATTGTACGACAGCGGTGCTAACTGAGTACTCAAAATGCGTCCACCCGCTTCTTCCACAATACATTGTGTCGCAGCAGTATCCCACTCCCCTGTAGGACCAAGGCGCACATAACAATCCACCGCGCCTTCTGCCACCAAACAAGCTTTTAATGCCGCCGAACCCAATGGCACTAAATCATAGTTCCACGCACTGCTCATACGACTGGTGACACTATTGATGTCTTGGCGACGACTGATCGCAATTGTAATCGGGTTCCCTTCCCCACCATGTTTATGCGTCTCAATGGCAAGGCTTTCACTCATATCTGGAATTTTCCACGCCCCTTTACCGTGATAAGCGTAATACGTGACACCAGATACCGGAGCATACACCACGCCCATCACAGGACGGTTATGTTCAATTAGCGCAATGATGGTGGCAAAATCGCCACTACGAGCGATAAATTCCTGAGTGCCATCCAATGGATCCACTAACCAGTAACGTTCCCATTCCCCTCGCTGCGCTAAGCTGATCTCAGCGGCTTCCTCGGATAATACCGGGATCTCTGGTGTCAGCTCTGTCAGTCGATCAACAATCAATTTGTGTGCTGCAATATCAGCACTTGTCACAGGAGTTTCATCACTCTTGGTATAAGCTTCGTATTGCTTGTTCTCATAAATATCGAGAATTAACTGTCCCGCAGAACGAGCAACTTCAATCACTGCGGGTAATAGAGGCGATAAATCTTGGGTCGTTGACATGGTTACATCCTTAGCCCGGAATTATTATTTTAAAGTACGCAGAGCCAATAATAACGCAGTGATACTGCGTGCTTCGCAAAAATCAAGGTGGGTGAGTAATTCTTCTGCTTGAGCCAGAGGCCAGCGGATCACTTCGAGTGGTTCGGGCTCATCACCCTCTAACTGTTCTGAGTATAGTTCTTCAGCAATGAACAAGGTCATTTTACTGGAAAAATAAGACGGCGCTAAAATCACTTGTTTGAGTGGGGTAAGCTTACGACTGCCAAAGCCAATCTCTTCTTTCAACTCTCGATCGGCAGCTTGTTCTGCACTTTCCCCTTCATCAATTAAGCCTTTAGGAAAACCCAGCTCATAGCGCTCCGTTCCAGCGGCATATTCACGAACCAGTAATAAATCACCTTGTGCTGTGACTGGTACCATCATGACGGCATTGCGACCACTGGGTTTCATTCGCTCGTAAGTGCGCTCAACACCATTACTAAATTGCAAATCCAGCGCTTCAATAGCAAACAGTTTTGATTGAGCGACAGTTTGTTTCGCCAGAATTGCTGGTAACGCTTTTTTGCTCACGCGCTCACTCCTAAGCTTGAGGGGAAGATTCCTAATATATGAGAAAGATGAGGACGTTGAAAAGAAAAGAATGCAGTCTGGAAGCGGAATTTTTTCCATTGTGGTTATCGAGAAAACAAAAAGGTTGGCGCTTGGCCAACCTTTTCATCACGATTAGTAGTAAGAGTGCTCACCGCGATCATGCTCAGTTGCATCACGTACTGCGGTCAATTCACCTTCAAACTGTTGCAGTAACTCTTTCTCAATCCCTTCTTTTAGCGTCACATCCACCATCGAGCAGCCATTACAGCCACCACCAAATGCCACAATCGCAACACCGTCTTCGGTAATTTCCATCAGATTAACGTGACCGCCATGACCTGCAAGCTGTGGGTTAACTTGAGTCTGAATCGCATACTCAACACGCTCAACTAATGGGGCATCATCCGCCACTTTACGCATCTTCGCATTTGGGGCTTTCAATGTAAGCTGAGAACCCATTTTATCTGTCACGTAGTCAATTTCTGCATCTTCTAAAAATGGAAGACTAAGCTCATCAACGTAAGCAGAAAAACCACTAAATGCCAACTCTGTATCCGTGGCTTCAACGGCTTCTGGTGGACAGTAGGAAACACCACATTCTGCGTTTTGAGTTCCCGGATTCACAACGAATACACGGATGTTAGTCCCTTCTGGCTGTTGTGACAGCAGGTTAGCAAAGTGCTCTTGGGCAGATTCTGAAATAGTAATTATATTTGACACGACCAATACCTGAGTGAATTTGTAGGCTATTTGTTCACCATTCTACTCTTGTGAAATCTGAGATCTAGCCTTTTTGACATTAAACGAGATCCGATGGAGCAAGAGTGCGGCAGATACAGTAAATATCAACCCTTTCAACGCCCGCTTCAAGCAGTAATCGAGATAATTGATACACCGTACTGCCTGTGGTGACCACATCATCAACAATCGCAATATGTTTGGCTAACGGAGAACCATTTAACACAAAGGCATGACGCAGATTTCGCACGCGATCGGCTTTGTCCATCCCTTGCTGTGGCTTGGTTTCCTCAATGCGACGAAACAGCACTCGGTAGTTCAATGCTAACTCTGCCGCCAGAGATTTTGCCAACAGCTCACTCTGATTGTAACCACGCCACCACTGTCGCTTCCAATGCAGTGGCACGCTGGTAATTAATGGCGCGGGTTGTTCAATTCGGCCAGCTAACCACTGTGCGAGTGGCTTTGCTTGGTGAAAGTGCTTTTGATACTTCAGTCTATGAATGTAGCCAGAAAGCGGTGGACGATAATCAGATACGCAATAAAGCCTCTGCCAAGGAGGAGGCTCCGCCAGACATGTCCCGCATGCCTCAACCGATTCTGGCATCGGCAAGCCACATCGGTCACAACGCGGAATTGGCGCAATATATTGCGAGCAATGTAAGCAAAAGGCTTGCTGACTGTCTTCCGCGGGGAGGTGGCATAAATCACAGCTTCTCACCCAGTGTGAAACGATGTTTTTCCGTAACCAATCCGTTAACATGGGGCTCTTCATAAATGGGCGATGTTTTATTGTGATGCCCCCAGGATGAGCAAAGGATGATTAAAGTGACAGAAAGCGTGAAGAGTGCCGCATCATTATTTTGGGATGTAATGGGTGATGGTCCCGATTTGGTGTTGATCCACGGTTGGGGGATGAATGGCGCCGTCTGGCATCAAACCGCTGAAGCATTAAGTGCTCATTTCCGTGTTCATGTGGTTGACTTGCCCGGTTATGGTCACAGCAATCACACTCATGCTGACAATTTGCATGAGATGGCGGAACAGGTGCTAGCAGAAGCTCCGAAGCACGCGATTTGGCTTGGCTGGTCTTTAGGGGGCTTACTTGCCACCCATATTGCCTTGCACCATCCAGAGCGAATTGACAAACTGATCACCGTCGCCAGTTCACCTAAATTTGCCGCAGATAGGCCATGGCAAGGTATTCAACCCAATGTCTTGAGTGCCTTTACCGAACAGTTGGTGGATGATTTCCAACTGACTATCGAGCGATTTATGGCGCTACAGGCCATGGGCAGTCCATCAGCCAGAAAAGACGTCAAACAGCTAAAACAAGCGGTGTTATCTCGCCCATCTCCCAACCCTGATTCACTGTTAGCCGGGCTACACATTCTGGCTAATGTCGATTTACGCCACCAGCTTCAACAGATCCGCATTCCCGTGTTGCGTATGTACGGTCGCCTAGACGGCCTCGTTCCACTTAAGGTCGCATCTGATCTGACCGATTATTTGCCTCAAAGTGAACAATACGTATTTAGTGAATCTTCTCATGCTCCCTTCATGACTGAAGCCGAACATTTCTGTCAGCAAATTGTCGCTTTTGCATTAAAAAATTAATGATAAAAACCAGATTTTATTCATACAGTTAAAACTAGACGACGTACGCAAAATAAACTTTATTAATAATAATCGCTAAATTTTTGACCAGTACAGTCGATAGAGATGGTAACCAGTCAGAAGTGTGTAACAGCTTTCAACTGGCATGGGCGATACTGAGGAGGTCTCGACGATGATCGTGTCACCGACGAATGTTAGTGTGCCACTTATCGCCCCATCGGTTAATGTGCAAACGGAGCAGGCCGCACGCGACAATCGCGTTCGCGAACCTGTCACCCCGACAGTCGCATTGGCAAAAACAAACGCTGAACGAAAGGTAAAATCAGACGATAAGCGGCGCAAACAGTCTTCATGGGATCCGTCGGAGCACCCCGGCTACGAGACGGAACATGACCCAGGAGTCCGTCACGCTTATCACGAAGACCCAACCGATGCACTGGAACGGCTCTTCAGTCTGCTAGCACTGGACAGTTACAGTAAACATCAGGGGAAAGGCTACGCGATGCGCTTTCGGTTACCCAGGCGCATAATCGATGCAGCGATAACTGAGGGAAAAATGGCGCGCAGGCGAACGGTGATCAAATATCATTATGGCCATGCGGTTGCCCCAAACGTTCCATCAGAGGTAATAGCGGTATTGTAGTCTCCGCAGTTTGCGGAGTATGCCGAAAATAAAAATACCCACTTAACTAAGTGGGTATTTTTTTACTTTTTCAAAAGGTCTATTAACGTTTTGCTTTGGCAAATGCACCGCCCATGACGCTGCTCTGTTGCGGCTCTTCGCGACGACGCTGACCACCACTATGGTTACGTGACGGACTACGCGGTGCAGAGCTGCGTTGCGCTCGGTTATCTTGGCCCGGTTCATCAGTTAAACGCATCGACAAACCAATCCGTTTGCGCTGCACATCCACTTCCATCACTTTCACTTTCACCACATCACCAGCTTTCACGACCTCACGTGGATCGGAAACAAAGCGATCTGACAGTGCAGAAATGTGCACCAAGCCATCTTGGTGAACGCCAATGTCAACAAACGCACCAAAGTTAGCAACGTTAGACACAACGCCTTCGAGTACCATACCGGGCTCAAGATCAGAGACTTCATTCACACCATCAGCAAAGGTAGCGGTCTTAAATTCAGGGCGCGGGTCGCGTCCCGGCTTATCCAGCTCTTTGATGATGTCAGTAACCGTTGGAACACCAAACGTCTCATCGGTGTAATCAACCGCATGTAAACGACGTAGGAAATCACTGTCACCAATTAGCGATTTAATGTCCTTGCTGTTCTTTTCAGAAATCGCTTTGACGACTGGGTACGCTTCTGGGTGTACAGACGAAGCGTCCAGAGGATTTTTGCCATCCATGATACGTAAGAAGCCCGCACACTGCTCAAACGCTTTCGGGCCAAGGCGAGCGACTTTTTTCAATGTCGTACGCGCTTCAAATCGGCCGTGTTCATCACGGTAGTCGACAATGTTTTGTGCAATGGTACTCGACAGCCCTGCAACACGTGTTAGCAACGCAGGCGAAGCGGTATTCACATCCACACCCACGGCGTTTACACAGTCTTCCACAACCGCATCAAGACGTTTAGCCAACATTGATTGGCTAACATCATGCTGATATTGGCCTACACCGATGGATTTCGGATCGATTTTCACTAGCTCAGCCAGTGGATCTTGCAAACGGCGAGCAATAGACACCGCGCCACGCAGTGACACGTCCATATTCGGGAACTCTTTCGCTGCAAGCTCAGAGGCAGAATACACTGATGCCCCCGCTTCACTGACCATAATTTTTTGCACCTTCAGGTTGCCGCGTTTGATCAGATCAGCAACAAAACTGTCGGTTTCGCGTGAAGCCGTGCCATTACCAATCGCGATCAGATCCACATTGAACTTACGCACAAGTTGGTCCACCACTTGTGCGGCTTTGTCATATTGGTTTTGTGGCGGGTGTGGGTAGATGGTTTCGGTCACCAACACTTTACCGGTAGAGTCCACTACCGCTATTTTTGAGCCTGTACGTAAACCAGGATCAAGACCTAATGTAGCACGAGGGCCAGCTGGCGCGGCCATCAATAAGTCTTTCAGGTTGGTGGCAAAAACTTCAATCGCCTCAATTTCAGCGCGCTCTTTCATCGCCCCCATGAGTTCGGTTTCCATGTGCATCGAAACTTTGATGCGCCATGCCCAACTGATCACCTGCTTACGCCAAGCATCCGCAGGGGCACTGCTAAGCGTCACACCATAGTGATCGGCAATAATGGTTTCGCAGTACGACTGACGAACACTCTCTTCTTGCGCAGGATCAGCATTCATCGCCAACGTCAGAAAACCTTCGTTACGACCACGTAGCATCGCAAGTGCGCGGTGCGACGGGACTTTGCTTAACGCTTCATTATGTTCAAAGTAATCTTTGAATTTTTCGCCTTCACGCTCTTTGCCATCCACGACACGCGAAACCAATTCAGCATTACGATTCAAATGATGACGAATTTTCTCAAGCAAGTTAGCGTCTTCAGCAATACGCTCCATGATAATGGCACGAGCCCCATCCAGTGCGGCCTTGCTATCTGCGATACCTTTATCACCATCAATGTATTTTTCCGCTTCGCTTTCTGGCTCAGTTTGTGGTTCATTCCACAATTTGTCAGCTAAAGGCTCCAAACCCGCTTCAATCGCTATTTGGCCTTTGGTACGTCGCTTTGGTTTGTAAGGTAGATATAAATCTTCTAAGCGGGTTTTGCTGTCAGCAGAGTGGATCTCTGCCTCAAGTTCTGGGCTCAGTTTGCCCTGATCTTGGATGGATTTAAGAATCGTTTGACGACGTTCATCCAACTCACGTAGATAGGACAAGCGACTATCGAGGTTACGCAGTTGGGTATCATCCAGCCCCCCCGTGACTTCTTTACGGTAACGGGCAATAAATGGCACCGTATTACCATCATCAATCAGGGTCACAGCAGCGTTAACTTGCTCAGGGCGTACATTCAGCTCTTGCGCAATCAAATTACAGATAGCTTGGCTCATCCGTGGGATCTCTTTGTTGTTTGATTTTTTACATGTCTATATACCCAAAGTGACCTCGAAATGAGCTCCCGCTGGGCGAGGTTATTTGGGTATATGGGGACAAATCGGTAGGATTTCTAGTCAGCGTGATAGCGAATGCTATTTACAAACCACTCTTTTTCACCTTCTGGGGTGCGGACGACAAATTCTTCATCGACTTCTTTTTTCAGCAATGCTCGAGCCATTGGCGAATCAATTGAGATATATCCTTTCGCATCGCCATAAATTTCATCGGGGCCAACAATACGAAACTGTTTAGTTTCACCGGCTTCATTCTCAATTTCCACCCATGCACCAAAAAAGACTTTGCCTTCTTGCTGCGATGAATAATCGACTACTTTAACTTGCTCCAAACGCTTACGCAGATAACGAACCCGACGGTCAATTTCACGCAGACGTTTTTTGTTATATTGGTATTAGTTCTACTCTTAAGAACGTACTAATAGCTGCAATACTATCTCTAAATATCTGATATTAAAAGCTGGCCAGCTTTTATCGTTGAGTCATTTGAATTAGTGAGAACCATCAACTATATACTAAGTAGTATATTAAGAATTCCTTAGTATTTGAGGTAATCTATGAACTATGACAAGCGATGGACGGGTTGGGGTGAGTTATTAGAGAACAGTAGTCGATCCCCTGATAGTGATGGGCAGGAATGTAAAAATGCACAGCAGTTTAAACATGTTCCTATTAATATGACCCTTTATTACACCAAAAACTGGTTTGGATGGTGTGACTACTTCAAACAAACAAAGAAATGAGCTTCGTAATCAAGCGATCAGTGAACTACAAACCTGATACAGGCCAGCCTCCTTTTCGCTTTCCAGCGCTTTTTACTGAAAGTGGTTTGCTGATTTCTCATTTGAGATTTTTGCATGAGAATCGCTACAAGTCCCAATCGTGGATGGAGCGTAATACATTTGCTGTAGAGCTTCTCTTAAAGTTCATAGAGCGACAAGTATCAAGCTTCTTATCGGCAACAGATTTACTCAGAGCTTTTGTTGAAGCATTACAGTTCGGAACTATTCAAGATGGGCAAGATGATTCTGGTTTGTTCTGGAGTCCTCGAAGAAATGAAGACGTAAATGTTCTTCTTCGGCACATTACGGATTATTGCGACTACCTCGACACTATTCATGGCACTGACTTGCCCAAACTAAATCCCTTGAGGAAAGCGACTCATGCAGAAGAGCGTTTGCAATGGTGTGCTTACTATCGGAGGCATAGTCGTAGCTTTCTGAATCATTTGACTAAACCATCTACCCAACAATTTTCGCTTGCACGAGTAGTTCGCGGACCTGAGAGGCATCTTGTTGATGTTGAAGAAGTATATCGCTTTCCTGAGGACCGAATTGAAGACCTACTTCTACATGGTTTTGTTTCTGCTTCAGGAGAGCCGGATTATGCTAGTCAGTTGATCGTGATGTTAATGCATTTCGGTGGGTTGCGACTGTCAGAGTGTTTCCACATATATACCGATGATATATCAATAGACCCCAAATCAGGCTCTGCTCTTATATCTGTTTACCACCCAAGTGACGGAAAGTCTCCTGACGAACGCTTCAGTAAACGAAGAACATACCTGGCACATAAATACCGACTGAACCCAAGGAATGAGTATCCGAGAAGTCATAGACTCTACGCGGGCTGGAAAGGACCTTTGCTTACAAATAGCAATCTGTCTTTTGATGTCATGTTTTATCCAGCAAGTAAAGCCGTTGAGTTTACTCTGTTACTACAAAAGTATCTTTCGACTAAACCCACTTCAGAATCTCCGTTCCTTTTTGTTAACTCAAAAGGTAATCCCGAGAATAAAAAAAATTTCAACCAAAAGCATAATAGATCAATTCAACGAATTGGACTCGAACCTTCCAAGCCATTGGGGACAACCCCGCATGCACATCGCCATTCTTACGGCTATAGATTAAGCCAAGGAGGTTTTTCTCAGCTAGAAATTCAAAAAGCGATGCATCATAAAAGCCCTGATAGTTGTTTCGTCTATTTAAAACCTTCAGGCGACGAAGTGCGTGCTCGGATGAGGAATATTTGCTAATGAGACAATTTTACGAAACTCTAAGCCAAGCAAGCGAAACGGCGATAAGGTTGGGCATTAAGTCGCAGTCGGAATATAGACAGTGCTACAAAGAAGATAAGCGTCTTCCCTCGCACCCAGACCGGGTTTATACCGATGACTGGGTTGATTGGTTTAGTTTTCTGGGTAAAGAGAAGCGGCCTTGGTATCTGACATATGCAGAGGCCAGCGAAGCGGCGATAGGATTGGGCATTCAATCGCAGCCGGAATATAAACAGCGCTACAAAGAAGATGAGCGTCTTCCCTCGAGTCCAAATCGGTTTTATGCCGATGACTGGGTTGATTGGTTTAGTTTTCTGGATAAAGAGAAGCGGTCTTTGTATTCGACATATGCAGAGGCCAGCGAAGCGGCGATAGGATTGGGCATTCAATCGCAGCCGGAATATAGACAGCGCTACAAAGAAGATGAGCGTCTTCCCTCGCACCCAGACCGGGTTTATACCGATGATTGGTTTGATTGGTTTAGTTTTCTGGATAAAGAGAAGCGGCCTTGGTATCCGACATATGCAGAGGCCAGCGAAGTGGCAATAGGATTGGGCATTCAATCGCAGCCGGAATATAAACAGCGCTACAAAGAAGATGAGCGTCTTCCCTCGAGCCCAAATCAACTTTATGCCGATAACTGGGTTGATTGGTTTAGTTTTCTGGATAAAGAGAAGCGGTCTTTGTATTCGACATATGCAGAGGCCAGCGAAGCGGCAATAGGATTGGGCATTCAATCGCAACCGGAATATCAACAACGTTACAAACAAGATAAGCGTCTTCCCTCGAGTCCAAATCAGGTTTATGCCGATGACTGGGTTGATTGGTTTAGTTTTCTGGATAGAAAGAAGCGGTCTTTGTATTCAACATATGCAGAGGCCAGCGAAGCGGCGATAGGATTGGGCATTCAGTCGCAACCGGAATATCAGCAGCGTTACAAACAAGATGAGCGCCTTCCCTCGAGTCCAAATCAGGTCTATGCCGATGACTGGGTTGATTGGTTTATTTTTCTGGATAAAGAGAAGCGGTCTTTGTATTCGACATATGCAGAGGCCAGCGAAGCGGCGATAGTATTGGGCATTCAATCGCAACCGGAATATAAACAGCGCTACAAAGAAGATAAGCGTCTTCCCTCGAGTCCAAATCAGGTTTATGCCGATGACTGGGTTGATTGGTTTATTTTTCTGGATAAAGAGAAGCGGTCTTTGTATTCGACATATGCAGAGGCCAGCGAAGCGGCGATAGGATTGGGCATTCAATCGCAACCAGAATATCAGCAGCGTTACAAAGAAGATGAGCGCCTTCCCTCGAATCCAAATCAGGTCTATGCCGATGATTGGGTCAATTGGATTCATTTCTTATTGCCCAGAGATATATCTAATCTGAAACAGTTCAGAACAGCATGTGCGATTCTAAAAATCAAAGACTCATCTCAATATAGAGTTACACAAAAGAACTATCCCCAATTACCCTCCAAACCTGAAAAAAGAATACCCGACTGGAGCAATTGGTATAACGCTCTTGATATACCAAGATCTTATGGATATGACGAACTAGCTGCTTTGGTTCAAAGGAAAAGTGTTTGCAGTCTTGCAGAATATGCGAAGCTTCGAGCTGAATCCAGTGACCCTAGAATGCCAGCAAAACCAGAAGAGCATTATCAAGGAAAGGGTTGGACAAACACTTACGACTTCTGGGGAGTGAGTCGACCATATCAGGTTAAATACTTTACTGATGAATGGCACCTTTGGGCCGAAAAAATAAAAGAGTTTTTAAAATCAGCACGCGGTGGCGATACAAAAGCAAAAGATCTATGCGAATTTGTTCGAGAGTATATAGAACCAAACGGTTTTGAAGTATGTCCTTTAGAGTTTCTTACTAGGGGCTCAACAAATATTCAACCGATGCTCGAACTATTTGAACAAGTTTCTCCGACACGCAAGAAAAAGTGGATTTTTTCAATCAATGAGTTCTTGGATTGGATTATCTCGAGTTATCTTATTTTTGAAGACACAGAGACCGGAGAAATTACTCACGTCAAGGACGCTAAAAACCCTTTTAGTCACATTAACTTTAATGGAGAGACTGCTCCTCAAGTTATCAATGAAACAAGAAAGATGGCGCTGCCTTACCAATATGTAAAAGCGGGACGAGAGTGGATATTTCCATTGGACTCTGTCGAGAAAAAGTTAAGTTATCGGGATTTGGCGCATTTGCATCGTTTTTCATCAGATTGGGTGCAGATCAACGATAGCTCTCTCCTAGATAAAAACGACCCTGATTGCGTTTTCAAAGTTGAAAATGGAAAAACCTATCTTTGGTTTCCTGCATACTGGACCTATACGTATTCATTAATGCAACTCCCAGCACGAGGAATGCAAATCGCCTATTGTGACTCTGGAGAAGCCGACCAAGAACTCGCCGACTTTAAGGATGATAAAGTCGTTTGGAAGAAAAATAGAACTAAGTTGGCCGGTCTAACCCATCGGCAGAGTATGGTAAGCAAGTCGGGGCAAGGAGATTTTGGAGTACATTACACATCGAACAAGACACTGTTTGATGGTTCAGGCTATACGATTCCATTCATGCCAATCGACCTCGCATACTGGTTAGTAAAAATGAGAAAGTGGCAACAAAAATATAATCCTATTGATGAGCCAGCTAAGTGGTTGGATTGCACCCGCACCAATTTGAATGAGGTTCAGCGTAAGCAAAAAGGTGTTAATTGCTTTTTATTTAGGGAATTTAAAGAGATAGAACCGGGATATTTCAGTGGGCGCCTAACGGATAGATTAGCAGCCGCATTATATTTCTCAGCTAAGAGTGATATTACAACGGCTACCTACAAAGGACTGAAATACAATCAATCGATAAAAGAGTTGGAAAAGAGTCAAACGATACCGCTTTCACACTTCAAATCCCCCTACACTCCACATTCAATGCGCGTCAGTTTGATCAATGCGTACGCTTATGAGTTTGGCATTCCTTTGGAGGTCATAATGAAACTGGTCGGTCACTCCAGCATCATTATGACTATCTACTATACCAAGAGCGATAAAACAAGAGCTAACTTACGAGAGAAAATGGAGTTGGGAGAAAAAGAGGCGATGAGCAAAGCAACACAAACTTTAAAATCGTTTGTTGAGCAGCAGCGAATTGAAGAGGTTAAATCACAGTTGGTAGGTTCATCTGCGGATCTACTAAATTCATTAGACAATGCTAGACCAGCCTCCAGCTACCTATGGAAAGACTTTGGTATCTGCCCTGTTGGAGGTGCTTTTTGTTCCGAAGGGGGCTATCCAGTAACCACAAAAGCTAACATATACCACCCAGTACCAGCAGGTTATTTGGGTGAGCAGAACTGCTTTCAGTGTCGATTCTTTATTACAGGCCCTGTTTTTTTGGTTGGACTTGCCGCCATCTTCAATGAGATAAGCCTAGCCGTAAATACTCAGTCCATACGTTACACTTCACTTGGGCAGAAGCTTGATGATATTGCAGAAAAGATAGATGTTATTGATCACCAACTATACAAAATAAAAGTGGATAGTTCAGAGAAATCAGCTTTAGACTCTGATAGACGTGAATTAGTTAGGGAGCGTATGCACTTGAACTCGGAAATTGAAACACGAGCGAAAAAGCTGGATTTTTACCTCTCAGACATGAACGCGGTTCACCGACATATACATAATTGTCAAACACTTATGCGTAACCCTAAAGAAAACAAGGAGAATCACTATCAGCTTATTGTTCCGCATGAATTCACACTTGGTGTTGAACTAGATGAAGTAAGCAGCTTTCATCAGCTATCAGAGGTATGTTCGAACGCAGAACTGTACCATAGCTGTAGCGACGATTTAGCGGTAACTAGACGCTCTCAAATGATCGACAAAATGATGGTTGAAAATGGTATTCAGCCGCAACTGTTTTTACTGTCAGAAGAAGAACAACTCTTAGTAGGGAACCAGTTAACAGAGTTAATGCTGACACGTTTGAAAGGCTGGGAGAACGTCGACCGTCTCATGGATGGGAGCTTGAGCCTAAAGGACTTATCGATAGATAACCAGTTCGACGAAAAGACGATTCGTGAATTGTTTGAGAAATCGAAACCACTAAAAAGGATCGGTTAGCATGTCAGAAATTACTCCTGAGCAAGTATTGAGTCAGCTAAAAAAGAAAGCATCATCTCGGGTACAGGACTCATTAGAGGCCGTGTTTACCATATGCAAGGAACAACAAGAGCGCGGATTGAACGACTTTAGTTACTCAACGATAGCTCGTCTTGGAAAAGGGCGAGGTGTTCCAACTGCACAAAGCATCCGAAACAAAACCGGTGAATCTTACCGAACTTTAATTGCTAGCTTCAACTCTTCAACAAAAGACCAACCAAAGCCTGCTCGAAAGACCTCAAAAGGTAAGATGCATGCTTGGATAGATGAACTAGAAGATCCAGTAGTTAAGCTTCAAGCCAACATTCTCTATGCTCAGAAAAAGGAAGCGGAGCGATTACTTAATGAAGTAGTGCCTATTAATCAGGTGATTGAAGTGTTCGATAACGTCGATGTCTCTGTGGCGTCGATTAAGCTCACTGAGTTGGAGCGAAGCGCCTTAGAGTACCTAATTTCTAGTGAGTTTTTACGTAGACATCAATTGGAGCTTGGAAAAAATAGCAGTATAGTCTCGAGTGACACTCAAAAGTCTTTTTTCCCTGTTGCGACTTTGGACGCAATTAAAAAGGCCCTACAGAACTTATAGATAACTTGGATTGCAGAAGTGAAAACAAAACTAATCACCAGAGAAGGTTATAACAAACTCAAAGCGGAACATGACCATCTGTGGAATGAGAAGCGTCCAGAGATCACCAAAATCGTCACATGGGCAGCTAGCCTTGGCGATCGCTCTGAAAACGCAGATTACACCTTCAATAAACGTTTACTTCGTCAAATAGATCGTCGTGTTCGCTTCCTTCGCAAATTTTTACCTGAAGTGACCATCGTTGACTACTCTCCTCAACAAGAAGGAAAAGTCTTCTTCGGAGCTTGGGTCGAGATTGAGAATGAAGCTGGTGACGTTAAGACCTTTCGAATTGTCGGTCCTGAAGAAATTTATGGTGATGCAAAAGATTACATTTCAATTGACTCACCGATGGCGAGAGCGTTGCTTAAGAAGGAAGTTGATGACGAAGTAACAGTTCGTACACCTGAAGGTGAGAAAGAATGGTTTATTAACTCGATCAGCTACGGAAAGCTTTAAACACCCCAATGACCGAGAACCACGTAGAGTTATAAATACTTAGGGTTCACTCTTTACTTTACGCCTCTTCATTTGAGCAAAATATAACTCACATAAGCAACTCACTGCCAAGCACCTATATCACCCACTCTATCAAGCTAATTTATATACTATTCCATTAGTGCAATAACAGCATGATGTATATTGATAGCTCCCTAATTTAAGTGAGTGCTTCTTGAGAGTTGGCCAACGTCAACCCATATTATCTATCTATGAAGGTTATGAACACTTGATAGAAGTTATTATCAGTCATGAAAGTACTTGACCATTTCTCAATATCAAATGGGCTCTTTTCGAAGGGTTTGATTCACTCCACCTTGTCGCATTAAATGAAGAACTACCCCTACATACTTGCCCTAGCACCATCTAGAAAGGGACTAACAATATTTGTGAACAACTGGCTAAATACAATAACGCTACCAATCAGTTAATTACAGTTATCCAAAACACTAATGATAACGACCTGTACGCAAAGCCATGGTATGACAGATAAACACGAGAAAGAGTGACCCAATTTAACACTTCGTCATTAATGAAATACATGAGAACGAAGATTAGCCATTTTTTGATGATCTCGAGTTTGCCACTGAATGTTTATCAATAGCGAACGTATTGGACACTCCTACCTTTCCCAAAACGCCCACAAACACAACAGAAACATAACATCATTAACATAAGTGGGGCAATTGTCACACATTTACAATGCCAATATTGCAGTGCATGTGGAGTCATATTAATTTGCACTCACCCAAATAACTGGGTTTATACTTCAAAAGGAAAATATCATGGAAAATGCAAAAAAAATGTTCACAAAACCAAGCGAAGACAACTTTGATTTCAACGGTGTTGCTTGGTAATTAACTGTCATTAGAGGCTAGCTCAAGCTAGCCTTTTTTTATTTTAATAATAGGAATTAAATATGGATAGTCGTGGGTATCATTATTTAATTGATATAAAGACTGAAAGTCCAAACCTCAACAATGGAAAATTTCTAAAAGATAATTTCAATGATATTTTGAATGAGTCAGAATTTAATGTAGTTGGCTTTTTGGACAAAAAGTTTGAAGATGGTGGTGGTGGTGTAACTGGTGTGTTCCTGCTCTCTGAATCTCATTTATCCTACCATACTTACCCAGAAAACAACTATATAAGTATAGACCTTTATACCTGTGGTAAGGAACCTACAGATGAAGATTTGGATAAGATAGAAACAATATTTAGTCCAGTAAAGAAAACAAATATATCAAGAATTGAAAGGGGTATAAATGGACCTTCAACTAAGACCCAATAGCAAAATTAAATTCAATGTACAGTTTCCTGTTTACAATTTCTTTTTCCCAAGTCAGATTAACATTGATAAAAACTTAAAATTATCTGAAGTTCTGCTTAATGCAAATACGGGAATAAAAAGTAGAGCATTGTATTTTCATTTTCCTTTCTGTGAAACCATTTGTTCTTTTTGTCCTTTCACTCGTGGAATATACAAAAGCGAAAGCGATATTGATCGTTACGTTTCAGCAATTATTAAAGAAATAGAATTAAAGTCACATCTTATTCAACTTAATAATGTTCCTATTGAAGCGATCTTCTTTGGAGGTGGCACCCCTTCTTTACTTTCACCAGAACAGATTACAAAAATCGGTAAAGCTATAAAAGACAATTTTGATCTTTCTAAACTCAGAGAGTTTTCATTTGAAATTGAAGTAAAAAGCTTAACATTAGAAAAAGCTTTAGCGATGAAGAGTATTGGTGTAACCCACCCTAGATTTGGACTACAAACATTCAACAGTGAATGGCGAAAGAACTTTGACCTAACCGCTACTTTGGAGCAAATAGACAACGCTAGCACGATTCTCAACAAGCATTTTAATTACGTATCATTTGATATCCTATATGGAATGCATGGTCAAAAAATAGAAGAAATAGAAAGAGACTTAGAGCTAGCAATAGCACTAAATACAACTAACATCGACATATATCCTATAGATAATGTGATGACACAAGCTAAACTACATAAGTTGATCTCGCGAAAAGGCTATCCTATTACGAAAGCAACTGATAAGCATAATATGAGAGTATTTGTTGATAACTACATGAGAGAACATGGCTTTATGCCACATAATGGGCATGGTTATTTTCGTGAAAAGGCAACAAGCAATGTAGTATCAGACAACTACAGTTTTGTATATCATGAACATGTTTATGGTTATTCGGATAGAGATCTTATCGGTTTTGGAGTAAATGCTGTTTCGTCAATTAAAAACCATGTAATTACAAATACATCGGGGCGCGAAGCCTATATAAAATCAATCAACAACAACAATATCTCTTGTTCAATTTCTAAGCATCCAGAAATAATGGACTTAGTAAAGCCATTACTTCTCAGGTTACCTTATCATGGTGAAGTAAGAAAAGATCTAACCAACTATAAGCAACTACCGCTTGAGTTTACATCTAAATTTCACTCTCTTATTAATTGTGGTCTTATCGAGGAAACAAAAGACAAATACAAGCTAACAAAAGAAGGTTGGGAATGGTATACAAACATTATGTATTATTTAATGCCTCAAGTAGAAAAAAACTATATAAGTCAATTTGTATACAGTGAGCTTGACAAAGCAGGTAAGAGTATTGTTGTGGATGAGTTAACATATGAATAACAAAATAATAAAGGAGGAAATAAATAGTTTTAATGCCCTATGTAAAACTAACGATAAAATTTTTTGGTCAAACACAAAAAAAACATGGGTATGCTATGGATACCATCTAACTCATAACTTACTTAAAAACAAATATCTTTTTAGCAAATCTCGATTAAATCTACCTGTAGAAATATTTGAATCTGATGAAGATAAAAAAGAAGTAATTGTATTCCAAGAGAAAATTTCTTCAAGCCTGATATTCAGAGATGAAGTTAGGACAAATTTTGTAAAATGGTTAATGAATAAGGCAAATAACCTAAAATTTTTAGAAGCTTTTGATGATTTCAATGATGCTTCTTATAAAGATATTGATTTAGCAGTACATTCATTTAACTTCAATAAGGAAGTATCTTTATTGATTACACACAAACTCCTTGAACCGATAATCGGAAAGGCTGTATTTTGTGGAGACTTCTTTGATGGAAAGATATCTTCTAAAGAGCATTTTTTGGAAATAGCGAAAAGCTTTAACTATATGTTAGATTTTATCTCAGAAAACGAAGAAATAAAGTTAGATCTTAACATGAAAAGTGATAAGGATTTTGTAGATCTTCTAGTAATATTTATTGCAGCTCAAAGTACAACATCCCATTTGATAAATTGCACTATTGCCTTGATAATTGAGAATTTCGTATCTAATGGTATTAATATCGACAAAAACTCTATAGAAAAATATATCAATGAAAGTTTGCGAATGTATAGTCCTGTAACAGCGGTTTCAAGGCAACTGGTAGAAGATTATCAACTAGAGGGAATTTCGTTAAAAAAAGGTGAAAAGATCTTATTTAGATTGGACCTATCTAACTATGATTCTTATTTTGGCTTGGACATTTATGATTTCATTCCAAGTAGAAAATTTAAACCGTTATCTTTTGGTGTTTCACCTTATCAATGTGTTGGTATGGGTTTATCTTTAAATGCAACAAAATTTTATATTTCACAGTTCTTAAGCAAATTCGATGATATATCTATTAAAGATATAGGGTATACGAAAGGGACTGCATCCTTTGGCATAGACAAGTTGATGCTAGAGGTAAGTCATGCGTAATATAAATCTACTTTTACTATCTAACCTTTTAACAAAAATAGGGAACTACTCAACTGAAGTTGTAATATTTTTGTTCGCTTTAGAGTTATCAGGAGAAGACTATACTCTAATTGGTGTAATTTATCTCATTAGATTCATACCATATATCATATTTGGTCCCATTGGTGGATGGCTAGCTGACAACTTCAATAAAAAGATATTGATGCTTGCAGTGGAAGGAATTAGATGCACTCTGCTAATATCACTATATCTTCTGTTTAACTATAAAATGATAAACTTACTGTCATTTACGTTTATACTTAGTCTTTTAACTGTAGCTAGAACTGTTTTCCAACCTGCATTCCAGTCATCTATTCCCTTATTGACTCCTGAAAAAAAACTTGTAAAAGTAAACTCTACAAACCAGATTTTAGAGGAGATTGGAAGTTTATTGGGACCGCTTTTAACTGCACTAATAATAACAGCTTATACTAAAGAAATAGTATTGATTGTTGACGCTTTATCTTATCTAGTTTCTTTTATTTTAATATTATTCGTTCATTTTAAATCAAGTTTAATACCGAAAAAGACTACAACAATTAGAGAATTTAGCATTAAACAAGCTTTTGATGAAACTCTAAATCACATGAATTATTTACTCAGATATGACCAAGATTTAATACTGGTTATTACAAGATCTGCTTTATGTATTCTATGTGTTGCATCTTTATTGAGGTTCGTTTTACCTGCATATGTGCTTGAGTTAACTGGTAGTGAAACGTTAGTTAGTTATTCTTTTTCAGCACTAGCATTTGGAACGATAATTGGAGGCCTTACATTTTCAAAATTGAACTTAAAAATAACAGCATCCAATACAATGAAAGCATGGTCAATATACGGACTGCTATTTTGTGCATTAGCTGTAATAACTGAAATTAAGTTCACTATTCTAGTCTTAATTATATTAGGTTTCGTCGGGGCCTTTGTTGATATTCTTCTAGTTTCTTTCATTCAAAAGAAAAGCGATGATAATAATATAGGTAAAAACTTCAGCCTATTCTCAACACTAGCAAATACAGGAGAGTCCGCATCTGGGATTTTAGGCGGTTTTTTAGCAGCCATAAGCCTTAAATACTCTCTAATCACATTGTCAAGCTTTGTAATCGTCATTCCATTGATTAATACCGCTAACAGAAAGAAGCATAGAGACTTTGATAAAGCCCAATGAGCATACGTCAACTTGGTTTGTTACGTCAGTCCGTTTAGGGCTTTTCTGCTTAAAAATCGAAGGAACTAAACCCTATGTTGGAAAATGTGAACCAAAAAAATACGCCTTATTTTATAAAAGCCCTGCTTACGGGCAAGCTAAAAAGAATACATAGACATTGAGCCCATACCTAAGGAGATAGTTAATCAAGTTTGGTTTAACAATAACAAGTTCACGATGCCGAGCATAGAAGCTACTCCAGATTAAACGAGTAGGTGCATTCAAGAAAACGCTGCTCAACTATATTATTCGCAACGTTTTCCTTTAAGAGCTATTTGATCTAATAGCTCTTTTCTCTCTGAGCTTGTCATCTTAGCAATCAAACAAACCAGCTCGGCAGAGACTTCATCTTCGCAGAAGAAATAATTCAGAGGTACACCCAACTCGTCAGCCATCTTTTTTAACGTACTGATATCCGGTGTATGCTTTCCTTTCTCGTACTGATTCATTCTGGCACTTGCCGAGCCTTCATCCATACCTATTCGCACCCCCAAGGCTTTCTGGGAGAGTTTGGCTTTTTTGCGTGCTTCTTTAAGTCGCGCTGGAATTGGACTAGTAAATGACATTTTCGGTTCATGTGTGAAAACCTACAGTAACTAAGATTTTCTTAGTTTTATCGATTTCTGTATACTAAGCAATCCTTAGTTTTTGGTTCTGCATGAGTTGTAAATGAAACGTTCGACGAAAATCAGTGCGGTTATGCACAAGTTATTGATTGAAAAAGGTATAGATGGTTTTTCGGTTATTGAACTACGCGACGCCTCTCTTTCTATTAGTGATCTTAGGAAAGAGCCTGATGAGGCAAGAAAAAGACTCTACAGACAGATTCTTCGTTTCGTGAGAAACGGTTGGCTTCAAAGTAAGGGAGAAGGGCGAGATAAAAGATACTTTCAAACGGAACTGTTTCGCTCTCTTAATGTGAAGCCCAAAGTAGGACGAGAAAATGTAACCCCTCCAGTGAAACCCTCCCCTGATTACTCGGTATTACGCCATGAGCGAAACCAGTACAAAGCTGAGTTAGAGATTGTTCTGGGTGAGATCGACGAATACCAATCGCTCAATCGTCGTTTCCCCGAACTGGAACAGAGGCTCAGCCCTATGTTACAACAAGCGAGAAATCGCTCAGCACATCTATTTGGCAAAGTGAACGTACTAACCAACGTAATTAACACCATATCTTCGGATGTCGCCGAATGTTGAGAAAATGGCAGCAAGAGTGCTCTGAAAGAGCGGTACACAACTACAAAAACAAGCAGCACCACTTTTTTTGCCAAGCTACTCCAGGGGCAGGGAAAACTATATTAGCGGCAACTATTGCTTCCAGATTGTTGAAGGATGGCATAGTTGATCTTGTTTTGTGTTTTTCACCATCTTTAACAGTATCAGATGGGATAAAAAGAACCTTTTCAGAAGTTCTCAATTGTGCTTTTAACGGTGGTCTGGGTTCGATTGGGCAGTCGCTTACCTACCAATCTATTCAGTTTCTAAGCGAAGAGTTTTGGCAAGCACTGAGTAGTTATCGAGTGTTTGTTGTATTCGACGAGATACATCATTGCTCTGGTTCTGAGTATGAAAAAGCGAATGTTTGGGGGCAGCAGATTCTTACCAAGATTCAGGGACTGGCTACCTACACCTTAGCGCTGTCAGGTACACCTTGGCGTTCAGATGCATTACCGATAGTTATGGCGCAGTATAGCGCCCCTGATGGGCAGATTTTGGTCGACTATCAATACACTCTTAAGCAAGCCGTCGCTGATCATGTTTGTAGGGCACCACGAATTGTACTCGTAGACAATGAACACCTATCGATAACTAACGATGGCAAAGCAGAATCGTTCTCATCGATTCTTGAGATGCTAAAGCAAACTAAAACTTCTTATCAGAGCGTAATACATAATAAAGAGGCAATGGAATACCTGCTTGGGCTTGGTTGTATAAAGCTTGCCGAGATACGTACTCAGAATAAGGATGCAGGAGGGCTAGTCGTTGCTTCTTCTGTTCAACATGCCCAAGAGATTAAAAAGATACTTTTGGAAAAGTATCAACAAACCGTCTCCATAGTGACCTATCGTCACGAGGATCCTTTGGCTGAGATTGAACGCTATCGGAAGGATAGTAGTCAGTGGATAGTCAGCGTCGGGATGGTTAGTGAGGGTACTGATATTCCCAGACTTCAAGTGTGCTGCCATATGAGTTCAGTTAAGACAGAGCTCTACTTTAGGCAAGTACTAGGGCGAGTTCTGCGAGTGAACCATGCCTCGAATCAACAAGCTTGGTTATTCACTTTCGCAGAGCAAAGCTTGATAGATTTTTCGGAACGAGTAGAGCAAGATATTCCAGAGTCTTGTATGTTTGCGAAAATAGACAGTTTGATAGAGTTTGAGTCAGAACTTCAGCGAATTCATCTAACTGATAGTGGTATTTTAGAAGAGCGTAGCGAAGTGAATTCAAAGTTAAGCTGGAGTAGCGTTACTAACACTGTTCTTAGTTCAACTGGCTCCCTGAGTACGAACGATGAACTTCGATTAGGAACTTTTAAGCAGCGCGTAATCTCCGCATTTGTAGCCGCTACATAACTAACAGCTACACCCTAGAACGATACCTAAAAGTACCTATATATCTCGAAACTCTTTTGAATACACTCTTGATAATACTAGATCACCAGTAGCTTGGACTCTGGTTGTTGATTTTCTAATATATTCAGAGTACATGCATGTCACATTAGGAAAATTAAAACTGCATAATATGGCAGTTAAAATGTGGGGTTTGGGACCAAAAGGAATAATAGACACATTGTGTTCCTTTTCCAAAGGCTGTAGGAGTTGGCTCATATTCTCGTAACATGCTGATATACTATTTATAGGTAGTCTTATGAGGTTTTCTTGCCCTCCCAAGTGATATTTAATGAAACTTTTGTTCTTGCTATAACAAGTTTCTTCATATTGATAAGTAGATGCAGGAGAGGCCATTACCCCAAAACATTTATTTGGATTTAAGAGGTTGTAGAGACGAAGAGGCCCATAATTATCAAATCCAAGCATAAATATAGCAGCATTATTTTTTTTAGTTAACGAAATTCCTTCACAGCCCGGAATGATCTTAATGTCACCAAGTTCAACATTTAAGTTTACATCATGGTAAACACCGCTAGCATAAGCGAGATCAATGATAAAGTTTTTCTCTGAAAATTTTATCAAATAATTCAATATGGCAGAATACCAAACTCTAGACATTGATGTGTAATCAATAAGTATTCTTAATTCATCTTTGTTTTTCTTTTCCACAATAGGGTGAAGGCTGTTATATATCTCTTTAACACAATCTTGTGATGACTCGATAAAACTAGATAGAGGCCACACCTCATTATAGAAATCCAAGCAGCTTAATCTTACTTTATCTTGGTGGTGTTGATTGAAAGATATAACAATTGTATCTTCCACAGAAGTTGGCTCAATTCTCGATGGAATCTCAATACAACGCTCCTCGTAGCCACAAGAAAATATAGAGATATCATACTTTGTATTTGTTAAATCTCGAGAAGAGATATCGTCTACATGCAAGTTATTCATCTTCATCTCCTAAGTCGAGACTATATTGGTTTGTGAATTTTTCTTTATTTTTATTTAACCTTAAATATTTACTATACGTACCAAACTTTTCAATAGTCGATAAGCTAATAGCATCACCTTTTCTTGGCATTAAGAAAAAGTAAGGAGCCAAACAAAACGCCAGTGAAAATTTACCATTTCTATTTGGCATTTTGTCACTGTTGTCAATCCCTCTGAAGTCAGGATAAATCAACCCCAGGTCAACAGCCTTTTCTATGTGCTTCCAGTCTTCTTGACTAGAGTCAAAAACAAAGGAGTTATAGGTGTTTGTTCCAATTTTGTCGCTATGTAGTTTGTCTTTGAAAAACCTTCCTATTCGATTAAATAATTCAAATGCTTCTTTCCCATCAACTTCAAGATTTAATCCATCTAATTCAGAATACGAAAACTCTTTGATTCTATTACCTTGCTCTTTCTGAGGTATAAAGTCGATGCTTCCCTGACCTTGTAGTTTGTCTGAAATTAAGTAATTGAAAAGTCTTAATAATCTACGAGGATTTCCATCTGAGCACCTAATAACTAGAGAACTTCCTGAGTATATACTTGGTGCACTATTACCAATATACTTTTCGTACGCATGTCGAAGTAATAGAGTGCCTTTGATCTTCCTGAGTATAGAACTTTGATATAGTTCAATATCAGTTTTTATTAATGCTTCGGCTCTTTCAATAGTTTTTTCATCGCAGTATCTTTTTATATAGTCTTCTACTTCAGTGCCTTTATAGGATTCTTTTGTCGGTTCAATTAACTCAGAACTGCCAAGTAATGTCTTTAAGGTGATACCTTCTTTGTCTAATCTTGAGCCTTTTATTCTATTTTGAAATAGATTTTCAGCGAAACTCTCAAAGAATGGCTGATAAGATTTTTGACTTCTCGTATTTAAGCCTAGTTTGTCAATATATAAATATTCAAAGTCATGACCAATATTTACAGGATTACCTACTTTAGTTTCTAAAGTATAGTGTCTATATGGCATTGTTGTTATTTTAAACACAATATCACCATAGGAGCGCATATACGTATTTAAAATCTTGTGGTGCTCTTTGGTCAAAAATTCAGCTTCATCTATACAAACACACCAAACTGATTTTTCACTGATTTTTAACCTTTCTTGCACAATTCTAATTGCCATATGTAAAGGCTTAAAAAGATCAGCATTGAAGTTTTCACCAATGGTTAGATCACTTTCATTGAGTTTTATCCCAAGCTTAACCTTATTAAAGTATATATTTTTCTTATATTCTATCCTTTCTAGCTCTTGGCTTATTTTAGCTAATGTATCTAGCTCCTTATCAAGCCATATACTAGATATTAAAAGTGATATTGATTCTTCTGAAAGTGCTCTTTCTATGTTTTCTTTAATATTCGTTTTTATTAGACTCTTGATAGTATCAATAAATCTAGCGCATGAAGAAAGGTTTAAGCACCAAGTGAAAAGTAAATCATCTTCTTGGGAAACTGATTTTATTGAATTAACCCATTCAACTTTCAGAGGTATATATGTTGCGATGAAACCATTGCTTTCTATTATGCTCTTAGCTTGAGGATGATCAAGCTTAGATAAATATTCGTGAGAAAGCATTTTAATCAATGCAGTTTTACCCGACCCTCTAGAACCAAGTACAATGTGATTTTTATTTGAAAGAAGCCTTTCAAATGAATAGGTCCATACGAACTCATTAGCAAGTTGCTGCGAACTATAATATCTGGCGTTCGAATGCTCGAATATACTGTTTAGCTCAATGATATTATTCATTAACAACACTCCTTTGGTTCTTTATAAGCAGGAAAAGATCATCAACTCCCTCGCTTGAATAAATCTTAAAATTTAAAGGTTCTGAAAGGCCATTAATTACTTGAGTCAATAACTTTCTAGGGGTAAACGATAGTGCATTGTTTTTTTTGCAAATCTCTTCCCAAGAAACACTACCTTGATTGTTGATTTCACTCTCTATAATCGACTTTAACTCGTCTTTTAGTTGAGACTTTGTTAGGTAACTACCAAAGTATTCAATGTGCGGGATGCTATTAACAGGCTCATCAATTATCCAGCCATGGCCAGAGTAATGATACCAACTTCTTACTTTTCCTTGAGGTACATTGTGCTTGTGACAAATTGAATCAATTTCCACAATGTGCAAGCTATTAGGAACACCTTGAAACCAACGTTCATCAAGATATGCTGAGAAACTGCCCGCGCATATTACGTTTACAGGGTGTTGATATCGATCCATATGTTGCTCTATTCGTGGGATATGTTTGTGCCCATGAATGACAAAGTTGAAGTTATATTCTGTCATTAACTCCATTAACTGGGCTGAATTTTGAAGAATGCTTAAGTCAGCGTCTTCAAATGGCAAGTCAGGGTGCTGTATGGGATGGTGGTGGACGAGCAAAATGTTTATTTTTGAGCTTTGCTCTATTTCTTTTTCTTCGAGTAGTTTTCTTAAAGACTGAACGTCTTCTCTTCGAATACTTCCATGGTGTGGTTTTTTATCGTAGCTGTCGAAAACGGAAGAGTTAACACCAATTACATTAACTTTATCATCAGACCAGTATGCAAAGTATGGCTCATTGTAGAAGCAACCTTCTTGAGAGTTGTTAAGAATTGACTTAAAAAATGGATGGCTGGATATGAACTTGTATTTAGATGCTATAACAAGCGAGTCGGGTTCATCATTCTTTCTGGATGCTTCTTCATCTTTCCAGTTGCTGTCATGGTTACCAGGAACAAAAAAAATCTTGCTGTCTTCTATATTGAAAGCCTCTGCACATTCCTTAATTCTCTTAGCTGCCAGTTCAAACTCGTCATACATAGAGCGATTGGTGATATCACCAGTCACGATTAAGTAATCTGCTTCAAGTTCTTCTTTTTTAACCAAATTGCGTAGGTCATCCATGTAACCCTTTTTAACTGCACTCGACGAATCTCCAACACAGAAGTCTTGGGCAATTGTGGCAGATCCAGTATGTAGGTCGCTGATTACAACAAATTTCATAGTATAGATATGTCTGATGAGAATATAGTGAATATATCAGAGCGACTGCATAAGCGCATTAATGATGTACAACTAATCTCTGTACTTGTGGGTTATGTGCATCAAACTTAAATAGTATGTATAAATAGTAATGATACTAATTATTTTTATCTTGGTATCAGATACTTGGTTAGAATAGTATGTTTGAAGTATATCTAATCATTAATCGGCATTCTCGCTGCGATCACCCAAACTTGCTGCCCAAGTTACTTTCTTCGTCACTTCTGGGCGCTCTTCACGCCACAAAAAGTCCAACTCTTTCTTCAGCCTATCGTAGCCTTCGCGTGTAATCAGGTTTGTTTTCATATTCCTAGCAATATTCGTTTGCAACCACTGTATACATTAGCTAAAAAGGTAATAAACGTTAACAATTCTTTGCGCCACATTAGTCAGAACAGTGTTACATTTTGATTACCCAAATCGGGACAGCGTATTTATTAAGTGGAATCATTACATGCAAGAAAACTTTAAAATTCTGGTCGTAGATGATGATGCGCGCTTGCGTGCATTACTGGAGCGTTACCTGTCTGAGCAAGGATTCCAGGTACGCAGTGTGGCAAACAGTGAACAGATGGATCGTTTGTTAACACGTGAAACCTTCCACCTGATGGTGCTTGATCTCATGCTACCTGGAGAGGATGGCTTGTCCATTTGTCGTCGCCTGCGTAACGCGAACAACATGCTACCTATCTTGATGCTGACAGCAAAAGGCGATGAGGTCGATCGTATTGTTGGTTTGGAAGTTGGTGCTGATGACTATTTACCGAAGCCATTCAACCCACGTGAACTGTTGGCTCGAATTAAAGCCGTACTGCGCCGCCAAACGATTGAGCTTCCGGGTGCGCCAAGTTCTGAAGAGTCCATTGTCGAGTTTGGTGAGTTCCGCCTAAACTTAGGCACCCGTGAAATGTTCCACGGCGAGGAAGCAATGCCTCTAACCTCTGGTGAATTTGCGGTATTAAAAGCGCTAGTCACTAACGCTCGTGAGCCAATGTCACGTGATAAGTTAATGAATATGGCACGTGGCCGTGAATACTCCGCAATGGAACGTTCAATCGACGTCCAGATTTCCCGTCTGCGTCGTATGCTCGAAGTTGACCCAAGCAAACCTCGCTACATCCAAACTGTTTGGGGCCTCGGCTACGTCTTTGTACCGGACGGCAAAGAAGCTTAACTCCTTCACACATGGTGCTGGTATTTCCTTCCGTTACCAGCACCTTTCTAGCCATAGGTTCTACATATGCGCATTCGCAGCTCCTTCACCCAATCGATCCTGTTGTTTATCACTCTCCTCATTGCCAGTCAGGTTTATTCATATTACGCGGTGTTTAATTACGCCTTATTACCCAGCTTGCAGCAGTTCAATAAAATTCTTAGCCACGAAATCAAGCTCATGCTACTCGACACCGAGAACGGAACGAATGAGCTCGCAATGGATGCACCTTTACGCCGTCAGGTCCTCGAACAGCTTGGCGTCACCATGCATGCAGAGAACAGTTTGATTGCCCGTGAATACGAGCATGCCGTCAGTATTGATCTCATGAGTGAAGAAATGAGTCATGAGCTGGGTTCACCAACCGAAGTGCGAATGATGCTAGGGGAAGAGAGTTACATTCTCTGGATGAAAACCGATGCCTTGCCTGACTCACTCCTTAGGATCCCTTTATCTGAGCTACAAGAAGAAGATTTTGCCCCACTTTTTCGCAATAGCTTGATCATGGCTGTCTTAATTATCGCGGGGGGCTGGCTCTTTATCCGCTTACAAAACCGACCATTAACGTCATTAGAAAGCGCTGCGAAATGCGTCGGCCGTGGTGAAATCCCCCCGCCGTTACCGGAAAAGGGAGCCAGTGAAATTCGCTCGGTTACCCGCGCATTTAATCGCATGTCGAAAGGGATTCAAGAGCTGGAAGAAGATCGCGCATTATTAATGGCCGGGATCAGCCATGATTTACGTACGCCACTCACTCGCATCCGACTCGCGACAGAAATGATGTCACCCGAAGACAGCTATTTAGCAGAAGGGATTATCAGCGACACCGAAGAGTGTAATGAAATCATTAGCCAGTTTATGGATTACCTGAAACCCATTAATACCCAATCTTTTGTTGAGGTGGATTTGAATGACATCGCTAACGATGTTGCCTCTTCTGAAGGTGGCTATGAATTTCAAATTGAAACGGCATTGCAAACCGACCTCAAGTTAGCGCACGGCAGCCCCATCGCAATGAAACGTGCCGTCAGTAACTTGGTGGTCAATGCGATACGCTATGGTAATGGTTGGGTCAAAGTCAGTACGGGAAATACCGCTGACAACAAATTATGTTGGGTATGTGTTGAAGACAATGGTCCCGGTATTGAAGAAAGCCAAGTTGCGAAATTGTTTGAACCTTTTACCCGTGGCGATACCGCCAGAGGCAGTGAAGGTACCGGGCTTGGGTTAGCCATTGTGAAGCGGATCATCAGCCAGCATCATGGCTCCGTTGCAGTAACCAATCGCAGTGAGGGTGGCCTGAAAGTCCAAATCAGTTTCCCAACCGCCTAACCACAAAAAAGCCAGTCATTGTTTGACTGGCTTTTTTATTGACATGGGCACAAAGATTATAAGCGCCCTTGGTAGGAAAATGGATATCGCCCATTGTCTTCCGGTTCTGGTAACCATTTCAGCTGCTGTTGTAATGCTGAAGGGAACGCTTGTCGCGGCTTAAACCAAGCTTGGGTGTCATAGCTACTATCCGCTTTAAGGACCAACGAAAATTCACTTTCAACTTGTTCGCTTTGCTGGTTACCTTTCAAAGTTAACGTACTGTCCTGACAACTAATATCTGCCACAACAGGTCCAACATTCAGTTCCGCCAATGGGGTACCAATGGTATCGGTATTCCAAACCAGAGCACCTTCTCCAGACTGGCAGTAGGGCTCAGCATAGTCAAAATGTTTAATGCTTAGCTCAATCTGACCAGTTAAATCCAAGGGTACTGGCAGATTTGGGGCAAACTCTAATGCGGTATCAACGGGCATTGAGGCAACAAAATTCTCTGCATACGCACCGCTGACACCATAGCCCACGATCCCTCGGCCTTTCACATTTAAATCACTGCCTCGGCCAAATCGTACTTGTGCTTGCAGATTCCCCGTCAACAGTTTGCTTGGCTGAACACTCCAGCTGACCTCGCCAAGTTGATATTGTGCCCACTGTGCACTCACTAGACGCCCCTTCCAAATAGTGCCTGTGGCGCCATTCAGACTCAGTTGAGGTGGTAAAGGAAATTGGCTAAGCACAAACTGCGCGGGAATATGAACCACAAGGCTGACAAGGAATGCCATGACAACCAACAGAGTTATCAGTATTTTTTTCTTCACGCCACCCTCTCTTACTTGCTCAACTGCAAGCGCTTAACTTCGACCACACCCGCGCGTTCAGCTTTATCGACATCAAGGAAAGCAACATCCACACCCTGCTCTTCTTTCAGGTAGGCAACCCAGTCAATCAATGTAGTAAAAGGCAACGGTTGGACCCAAACTTGGATCATCTCACCACGAGGTTGTACTCGGATCAGTTCAATATTAAAACGACTCGCTGACGAGGAGATGATTTGGTTCAACGGCTGGCTAGAGACCACTTGCCCACCTTGCGCACGCAATCGAGAAATTTCATCCGCTTTGTTTTGTACCCAACTCAGCAGTTGCTTCTCACTAGTAATGCGGTTTTGCACCTGCTCGGCTCGCGAGCTTATTGGCTGCAATATCCCCCAATAAATGATCCCGACAACCAACAAGAGTGAACAGACAATCACCATGCGCTGTTCTCTCACGCTGATGCTACTCCACCAGCTTTGGAATGAGGCTATGTATTTTTGCATTGAACTCACCTCACTTCTTCTTCAGCACAAAGGTGCCATTTACGGCGTTACCAGAACGATTAAGCTGACCTTGCTCTACCGCAAAATGCTGCGCAAGCTGCTCACGTGCTTTTTCAAAGCTCTGGAAATCTTGGCTCTGTGCTTCTAAACGCACCTCACCACGGTTTTGATCGTATTTAAAGCTGTTCAGCTTCAGCCCTTTTATTCCAGACAGCGCTTGTGGCAGTTTTACCATCCAGTTCAGAACCCCTTCGCCCGAACCACCACCTGATAACCTTGATGCTTCATCGGTTAGCTGACGTTTTAAATAGCTCACAGTCGGGATCTTGTTTTTCCCAGGAAGTACAGTTCTAAAAATACGTTCACTTTCCGCACGATAAGCATTGGCTTGAGTTTCATACTGCTGGATTTTTAACAGGTTATAGCCTCCAGCAATCACCACAAACACGGCTGCAGCAACCACTGCTTTCTGCCAAACTTTCCAATGGCGTAGCAAAGACGATTTGGGTTTAAACCGACCACTGAGTAAGTTCACCTTACTTTTGACGGCTTGCTCTGCCAGCAGTTGCATTACCAGCTTAGGCTCACTGGTTTGCCATGTTTGCTCTTCAGCTAAAGTCAATTCAGGCAATGGCGAGTATGAGGTTAAGGTTAAAAACTCTTCATCTTGTTTCACCCACTCTGACTGAGCCACCATTTCCAGCCACTCAGAATGAACACTCAATGCCGAAAAAGCGTCTTTTTTCATCAACCATTGACCATCTAGTTCAACAGCCGCTATGCCATCCAGTTCTGGTAACGCCAAAGCATCGGGCAGGACACGCTTCACATCCACATTTAAATCTTTCAGTGCGGTGAGGGTTTCACTTAACCATTGGGTTTCCACCGCACAAATTTTGGCTTTATCGCCACGCTTTTCGAGCACGCTAAAATGCAGATCATCAACGTCTTGCGCGATGTCATCTTCCAAAAGGTAAGGCAACATGCTCTCAAACTGGCGTGACGCTCCAGCTGGAACATCCACTTCCGCTAATAACACGTCAGCGGCCGAAATTAATAACACCGCCTGACGACCGGCGGCATACGTTGTTAGCTCAGCTAAATCGTCTTGATTGTTCAATTCACCACTGGCGATAACGTCCTGCTGAGCTTCAGACCAAACTAACCACTGTACCGAGTGGCTACTATTTCTGCTCAGACGAACGATCAGAAACTCGCTCACTGATTCCTCCAAAGCGACGGCGTACTACCGTTGCAGTTTCTCTATTTTCACTAAACAACAGGCTACGAACTCGAACACGAGATTCGTTAACCAATAGTTGTACATCCAATTCAAAATACACACTATCTACAGCAAGATACTGTTTAACCTTTTCTTTTTGTTCATCATTGATGCCTGACAGTGCTGACTCCTGAAGAAAATCATCCACACTTGGCCAACCGTCAAATGGGCGACTCTCAAGCATAGACTTGGCATCATCCGTACTCAGTGCCGGATGAAATAGCGCCGCTAAAAGTGCAGCATGCTTACTGTCTATCGTATTCACATTTAGCGCCATTTCACTGGTAGGCAAGGCACACACATACGGCGCCACTTTCGCCATCACATCACCCGTAACCTGATGAACAGCTCGAAGCTCACTACCATCAGCCAGCAACGCGTTTGCCGTCATATAAGCGGGTGAAAAACCTTCATATGTGCTGTCTTCCACCCCGGATACGGAGTTCACGGTATTGTCCTTGTCGACAAACTCCCACGCTGATTGAGCAATGCTTTCAGCTTGGTAGTTTTCCACTTCCAGCTCTTCCAGCAGGTTTTGTAGCATTTCCACCAGAAAAGGCATTTGGCTCTCTCCTGGTTGTGCAGTAACCCCAGCCAATGCATTGAGATTAAAACACGCTTGGCGATCATAGATGCGTCCAGACAAGGTGCCGTAATCCAATGGGTAAACCTGTTCTTCCAGTGCCCATGGCTGAGAAAGGTTCGTGGTATCACTGTCTTTATAGCTTTGTTCAATGGCTTTTTTCGCCAAGTTTTCAGCGCCAACGCTATACCAATAGGCTTGCTGATAATTGAGCTGGTTTGACGCGCGCTTGAACTGGCTAAATAAACGGTCAGCCATACCTGCCGCAATCGTTGCCATAATGGCAAGCAATAACAACACGACGATCAGCGCGACACCTTTTTGAGAGCTTCTCTTCACTGTTTCAGCTCCCCTTCTGCCGCCTCAGTCAATTGAGCACCAGTAGTTAAATAAATACGCTCAATTTCCCCATAATCTTTTAGGGTCAAAGTAACAGAAACCGCCTGTGGTAACGTATCTTTGGTCTCCCATTGATTCTGCCACTTCTTACCATCGTAAAAGCGCATTTCTAAGGTTTCGACCTCTTTTAGAAGCGACGTATAAACCCCTTCTTGCCCTGCTGGCGTATCGGGATAACGCCACCACACACGCTCTAACGTTTCTTCTTTAATGCGATAGCCTACTTTAGTGACCTCGCCACGCGGAAACTGCTGTTGCGGGTTACGCCATCCTGTGCGGGCAAACATGATCCCTTTTCCATCGGAGTCCAACAGATAATCTTTCCAATGAACCAATAAGGCATCGGGCTCTTCCCCATTAGTGCGGGTTTTTCTTAATGCTATTTGGCGAAAATCGTTATCCATGAACACCAATGTGCGTTGAATCGCCTTTAATCGTTCACTTTTTTCCAGAGAGAGCTCGTTGCTGCGTTGAACTTGATTGACGACCTGATAGGCACCTAGGCTCAAACTGGCAAAAATCGCAATCGCCACCAGCACTTCAATCAATGTAAAACCATGTTGACGACGGTTACTTCTGCACATAACTTCTCACCGTGACCACTGGTGTGCCTTTTTCTTCCACAGCAACACTGACATCAAATGCTTGTAGCAGATCGCCAGAGGTTGATACTGGTGTCACACTCCAATACCAAGTGCGCCCCGCTAATTCGTCTTTGCCTGTTTGCTTTTTGACCTTATTACCATCAAGCATTACCTTAGCCATGTGATTGTCCACCACCATGGCCGCAAAAGTTTTCTCTTCCAGATAACTTAAGGTATTAATGTGTTGACTCACAGAGCGGATCGTCGCGATGGCTGCTGTGGCAAAAATCGCCAATGCAACGAGTACTTCCAGTAAGGTCATTCCTCGCTCACGACGCATCATCTTCTCCTGGCGCTAAAGAGATAATTTCACCATTCTCTTTTGCACGTATACGCCAACCATCTTGTTCACTGTTTTCCTGTGAAGGGTATAAAGAAATGGTAAAAGGCGTCACTTCACCGCTGGAAACAATAAAAATTTGTGGAGGACGCTGCTTTTTCTCTTTGTCTTGCTCAACGTCGGCAAACATATCTTCATCGAATAGGCTACCCGGTTTAAACAAGCGATCATCGCTTTGCCAAACGCCGCCACCCAATGAAAGTTCAATAGCAACCCCGTCCGGCAGTTGCGTTTCTGAAGGAATCTTATCTATTGCTAGAGGCTGCCAGCCATCTTCTTTTAGCTCTAATAGCACGTAGCGTGACTGTTTTTCATCCACACGCAAGCCGTAATCTTTGCCACTCAGTAGCGCTTCTTCATTTAGAAGTTGCACTCTCAGCGATAAAGACTTGGCTAGTTGTTTTAAGGTGTCATCGGTACTGCTTGGGAGGGTGGCAATCACTGCAACCGCAGCCATCGACAACAACACAAGAACCAGTAATATTTCGATGAGAGTGAAACCGCGTTTGCTATTCATGCTAATTAAGGCGGCTTAACGCCGCCTAAAACTCATTATTGAAAATCTTGAAGGTTCCAGTTACCAACGTCGGCATTTGCCCCTTCACCGCCTTCTTGGCCGTCTGCGCCAAGAGTGAAAATATCGATAGCGCCATTATCACCAGGGCTTAGGTATTGGTATTCGTTACCCCATGGATCTGATGGTAGACGCTTGATGTAGCCACCATTAGGGTAATTACGCGGTTCAGGGTTTGATGGTTTAGTTACTAACGCATCCAGTCCTTGATCGGTTGTTGGGTAGACGCTGTTATCAAGCTTGAACATGTCCAATGCATTTTCTAGCGCAACAATATCGGTGATCGCTTTCTGTTGGTCCGCTTTCTCTTTGTTCCCCAGCAGGTTTGGTACGACGAAGCTCGCCAGAATTCCCAGAATAACCACAACAACCATCACTTCTAACAGGGTAAAACCTGACTGTTTCTTCATTTTGTTTTTCATTATTTTCTCCAAGTATTTGTGTCCTGCTTAGGTCACCCACTCATTAAGTTATTCATTTCTAAAATCGGCATTAGCGTCGCCATGACAATGAACAATACCAATCCAGCCATCAACGCTATCAAAGCTGGAGTAAAAATACCCAATGCGATGTTCACTGTTGACTCAAAATTTGCATCTTGGTTATCGGCGGCGCGCGTTAGCATGCTTTCTAATTCACCACTTTGCTCACCACTGGCGATCATATGTAGCATCATTGGTGGGAATAATTTGGTTTGATCGAGCGCTTTACGCAGGCTTGCCCCTTCGCGGACATTATCCGTTGCACTCAAAACCTGTTGTTTAACGTAATGGTTAGACATAACGTCAACCGCGACTTTCATTCCTTCCAAAATAGGGATCGCACTGGAGGTACAAATCGAGAGCGTACGAGCAAATCGAGAGGTATTCAGGCCACGAGAAATTTTGCCAATCATCGGCATTCGAATGACCTTACGGTCCCAGCTCAGACGTATATTGGGTTTACTCAATGCAAACTTGATCAGATAAGACAAAACCAATACAGCAGCAAGAATATACAGTCCCCAGTTTTGCACAAATTCACTGGAGGCAAGTAAGAACTGAGTCGACTGAGGAAGCTCCTGACCCATTTGCACAAATTGGCCAACAATCTTGGGTACAACAGCCGCCAACAAAAATGCAACGATACCAACAGCAAACACCACCAAGACGATCGGATAAATCATGGCTTGCATCAGCTTTGAACGCATTTTCTGCCGGTTCTCTGCGTAGTCAGCCAAGCGTTCCAATACTGCGTCGAGATGGCCTGACTTTTCACCCGCAGCCACCATGGCGCGAAATAGCTCATCAAAAATATGAGGAAAGTCGGCCAAACTGTCTGCCAGCGTGTAACCTTCCGTGACTTTGGAGCGCACCGCGAGCAACATTGTACGAATACGTGGCTTTTCCGATTGCTCCGATACCGCTTTCAGACACTCTTCCAACGGCATCCCTGATTGAACTAGGGTTGAGATCTGACGTGTGATCAGCGCGAGATCTGGGGTACTGATACCCCGCTTAAAATCACTTTTTGCCGTTCCTTGTTGCTTGCTGGCTTTGGCGCGAGTTTCAATCACATCAACAGGGATCAAACCTTGCTCTTTTAAACGAGCACGGACTTGTCTGGCGTTATCACCTTCGATAACACCTTTGACATTTTTCCCTTTAGCATTGAGCGCTTTATATTCAAATGCTGCCATTATGCTTCCTTGGTTACCCTCATGACTTCTTCTAATGAAGTCACACCATTAAGCACCTTTTCTAAGCCATCACTACGAATGCTTGGCGTATGCTCACGAATGGCTTTTTCGATTGCCTGTTCACCAGCTTCACTGTGAATAAGCTCTTGCACGCTTTCGTCAACAATCAACAGTTCGTGGATCCCTGTTCGGCCACGGTAGCCTTTGAAGTTACATTTCTCACATCCGCAGGCTCGGTAAAGGGTTAGCTCATCTTTTTTCTTCAGACCAAACAGTTTTTTCTGCTCTTTGTCGGCTTCAAAAGGCTCTTTGCAGTCTTTACATAATGTGCGAACAAGACGCTGAGCCAAAACGCCCAGTAACGAAGAAGAAATTAGGAAAGGTTCAATGCCCATATCACGTAAACGAGTAATGGCACCTACTGCGGTGTTGGTGTGTAGCGTCGACATCACCAAGTGACCAGTTAATGAGGCCTGCACGCCAATTTGCGCGGTTTCTAAATCTCGAATTTCCCCGACCATCACAACATCCGGGTCTTGACGCAGAATCGCACGTAAACCGCGAGCAAAAGTCATATCGACTTTTGGGTTCACCTGAGTTTGACCAATGCCATCGATATCAAATTCGATTGGATCTTCGACGGTAAGAATATTGCGTTCATTACTATTTAATTCTTGAAGCCCAGCATAGAGCGTGGTCGATTTACCAGAGCCTGTAGGGCCAGTGACCAAGATAATGCCGTGCGGGCGGTCAATCATCTTACGGAAACTATCATGGTTGCGAGCTGTCATGCCAAGGCTATGCAGATCGAGACGAGTCGCGTTTTTATCCAGCAGACGCATTACCACACGTTCACCATGAGAAGATGGCATGGTCGATACACGAACATCCACCGCTCGACCACCGATACGCAGTGAAATTCGGCCATCTTGTGGCACTCGCTTCTCTGCAATATCCAGTTTCGCCATGACTTTTACCCGCGACACCAACAACGGTGCAAGCTTTCGACTTGGAGAGAGGACATCGCGCAGTACCCCATCAACCCGAAAACGGATGGAAAGGCTCTTTTCAAAGGTTTCGATGTGGATATCCGACGCACCTTCTTTTATCGCTTCACCAAGCATGGCATTGATCAACTTGATGATTGGCGCATCATCTTCAGACTCAAGCAAATCTTCATCTTGTGGTAAATCTTCCGCCAAAGAGAAGAAATCATCGCTATCCGCACCGAGATCTTCCATTAACTGGCGAGCTTCAGAAGAGTCGCGCTGATACGCTACGGTTAAGCGGCTTTCAAACTGCTCTTGCGACACTTCAATCAGTGTAAAATTGGCAGACGTCACCCGCTTTACTTCCATTAAAGCCGGCATGGATAAGGGGGCAACGTAAAACAGAGTCAGTCCACCCTGATCCATTTCAAGCACCAGTTTAAAGCGATTGGCGAAACTAAACGGTAGGCGACTGAACGCCACTACAGACTCCACATCACTCATTACTTGCTTTCCATTTGCTCAATAAATGCTTGGATTTCTACTGGATGACGTCGATCTTCACCAAATTTGGGTAATACAGGAATGTGAGCATCATCCATCAGCTTCAGGCCTTCTTCAGCTTTATACAGTTGTTCTGCTCGAATAAAGTTGTATTTACGCTGAGTGATACCATCCGCAGTCAAACCATCACGAATAATTGTCGGCTTAATAAATACCATTAAATTTCTCTTGGATGCTTTTGAACTGGTCGACTTGAATAAGTAGCCCAGTATTGGGATATCACCTAGTAATGGTACTTTCGATTCACTTTCTTCTGTTTTTTCATCGATAAGGCCACCTAGAACAATCATCTGACCATCTTCAACCATCACAGACGTATTGAGCTGGCGTTTAGCAAAACTAACATCAACGGTTCTTGTGCTCGTTGTTGGTAATACACTTGAAACCTCTTGTTCGATATCTAATCGCACAGAGTTTCCTTCATTAATTTGCGGGGTAACCTTCAGCTTGATCCCGACCTCTTTACGATCAACTGTCTGAAATGGATTGTCATTATTAGAACCTGCTGTAGAACCTGTGATCACAGGCACTTCCTCACCGACAATAAAGGAGGCCTCTCCGTTATCCATCACTGTGATACTCGGAGACGACAGAATATTAGAGTTAGAATCGGTTGATACAGCAGTGACCAATGCTGTCCAATCGCCCATTATAATACTAAGCGCAGAACCATTAACACCGCGAAGTGCCGCTGCCAACGTAGAAAAATCACCTTTAGTTGTAGTTTCTTCGTAGTATTTAATAGCACCTGTGTCACTATCGCGAATTGGTTTTTTTTCAACTTTATCTTTTGCTTCTTCCAAACCAACCATAATCTGGCCGATAGGAGCACCAGCATTACCATGTTGAATAACCGCACCGCTTTCAAGAGCTCCCCATTGAACTCCAAGGTTAATGCCATCACCTTCCGCCATTTCAACAATCAACGCTTCAATCAATACCTGAGCACGGCGAATATCAAGCTGAGCAATCACGTCTTGCAGTGCATTCATGATGTCGGGCGGTGCAGTCAGTACCAAAGCATTGGTTTCTGGGTGAGCAGAAATCATCACTTCACCGCGATTCGCAGCTCCTCCGCCTTTTTTACCACCACCATTTTTCTCTGCCTGCAGGTTATCTGACACACCTTTAAGCACTTCAACCAGATCTTCAGCTTTAGCATTTTTCAGGTAAACCACTTGGTTATTACCTTTAGTCGCCATTTCGATATCTAGTTGCTGAATCAATTTACGTAGACGCTGGCGCACCTGCGGATCACCAGAAATAAGAATAGAGTTGGTACGATCGTCTGCGACCAATTTTGGTTGCAAAAATGCGGGGGTATTTTTTTGTTCTGTGGTTTTATTCAATGCTTCAACAATACGTACCATTTCAGCAGCAGAAGCGTTATCCAATTCCACCACTTCAATTTCTTTATCGCCGGCTTGGTCGACACGTTTGATAATATCGGCTAGGCGATTAACAACCGCCGCACGACCCGTGATCAGAATGATGTTAGCAGGGTCGTAGTGCACCACGTTACCAGCGCCAGCATTATCATTTAACTGACGAAGCAAAGGAGATAACTCACGCACTGAAACATTGCGAACAGCCACAACTCGAGTCACAACACTATCGCCTTTGGCACTGGCATCACCCACAACAGGGATCGCAGACGTTTTTGCGTCTTTCGATTTGATAACTTTCAAAATCCCGTTATCCATTTCAACGACAGCAAAACCATAAACTTCCAATACGTTCAAGAAGAAGCTGTAGTACTGATCTTCCGTTAACATATCGTAACTGCGCACATCAATTTTACCGCGAACAGAAGGGTCCACGATAATCGTCTTCTCTAAGTTGCGTCCAACAATGTTGATGAATTCCTGAATGTCTGTACCTTTAAAACTGGCACTATAATCATTCGCCATCACCATTGGTGACGCGAGTAAACTTCCAGCCAACAACCATGTACTCTTGTTCAGCCAACCCTTCACGGCATACTCCTTAAATGACCCCGCCCTCAGGCGGCGTGAGTCTTAAAATTCAATATAAATCTCATATGGCTGACCATCGCGTTCAACGGTCAGGTTGAGTTCACTTAACTCTGATATTGTTCTGAAAATCTGGTTCATCGCACTTGGGTCAGACAAATCCTGACCATTAATATGCGTAGCGACATCACCACTTTTTAACCCTAGTGATTCGAATAAAGCAGGCTCTGACCCCGGACTTAAGCGGTATCCAGTGATCTGATTGTCGCGTTTAACTTGAGACATACGAACATAACGAAATATTTCTTGTGGATTTTCACTCAAGCGTTCGCGAACTTGCTCAACCTTATCCCTAGATAAATTTGTCGGATTCCCTGTTGCACTCTGAGATTGTGACTTAGGTTTGGTTTGCGCAGATTGTTTCTTATATTCAATCCCTTGCAACATCACTGTTTCATCACGCCCTTGATTGTCGATAATCACACGATCGGCCAACACGGCTTTGAGTTTCGCCCGAGTACCTTCGATGACTTCATTAATGCCATAAGTAGCTTGTGCGCCACGGTTTGCGATCACAGCAAGCCCTTTATCAGGAATCGACGTAGTAACCACGCCCACCAAAATAACGTTGAGGCGACTTTTAGGCGCATCTTTAACAACGGGTTTAGGTTTTTCGGCCACGGCATCTTTTTGATACTGACCAAAGAGGTGGCTTTGCTGAAGACTGGAAAGATTAAGAAGCGGCTTAGAGGATGATGCACTGTTGACAGACGATGATGGAGACCAAGTTGCAATTTGTTGTTCTTGGGCCACCATCCAAACGGCTTTACCTGCAATCCAGGCGCTCATCACGGCAAACAACACCATCAACACCGTACTGGCGGTGTTTTGGTATTGGAATAGTTTAGAGAAACTGCCCCATCCCTTTGCTAGATCCAAGTTCATACGACTCACGGGAGATCCTTTCTTTCTTCAGTTATTTTTGTGGTTTTTATCAATACACCCGTCGGTATAAAGTACGTTTCGTTAAGGTCGAATTCTCTCAAAAAACCTATGTGTTTCATAGAATAAGTCGGGTTATAACGGTTATAAATAATTATTATTCGAACTAGACCAACATTTAAGGTTTTAAGCGAACAATAAAACATCAACTACCGTTTTTTATAACTTTTTAGAACAAACTTGAAAAATACGACCTTCATCACCATTGTAAGTTCAATATGTGGCAAAAAACGTCAAGTATATTAGGAGAAAAATACCAGTATGGGTTCCAATTCTGACGCCGTTCGCCTCGATAAATGGCTGTGGGCAGCTCGTTTCTACAAAACTCGTTCGCTCGCTCGCAATATGATTGATGGCGGAAAAGTGCACTACAATGGGCAACGTTCAAAACCCAGCAAAATCATCGAACTCGGTACCATAATTACATTAAGGCAAGGTCACGAAGAAAAAACCGTATTAATCGAGAAAATTTCTGACCAAAGACGTGGTGCTCCTGAAGCACAAACTTTATACTCCGAGACCGCTGAAAGTGTCGCCAAACGTGAACAGAATTCGTTGCAACGAAAACTGCACGCACATAACCCGAGCCCAGATCGTCGCCCGGATAAAAAACAGCGTCGCGACATTATTAAATTTAAACATCAGTAAGCGTATTGGCTTATACGAGACATTTGCTTACGAGGAAAAGAGTAACATGGCAAACAATGTGTTAAATCGCTACCTATTTGAAGACCTGTCTGTTCGTGGCGAGCTGGTACAACTGGATGAAGCGTACCAACAGATCATTTCCAGCAAGGAATACCCAGCAGCACTACAAAAGCTATTGGGTGAGCTACTCGTTTCAACCACTTTATTGACAGCAACCTTAAAGTTTGAAGGCTCTATCACTATGCAACTGCAAGGTGATGGCCCTGTATCCCTTGTTGTCATCAATGGTGATCACGACCAAAAAATCCGTGGTGTGGCTCGTTGGGAAGGCGACATTGCAGATGACGCCAGCTTACATGACATGATGGGTAAAGGTCATTTGGTCATCACCATCCAACCACAAAAAGGCGAACGCTACCAAGGCGTCGTGGGTTTAGATGGTGACACATTGGCTGAGGTACTAGAAAGCTATTTTGCTAACTCTGAGCAGTTGAAAACTCGCCTATGGATTCGTACTGGTGAAGTCGAAGGCAAACCTCATGCGGCTGGCATGCTTATCCAAGTGATGCCCGACGGCACTGGTACCCCAGATGATTTTGAACACCTTGAGCAACTAACAGACACGGTAAAAAATGAAGAGTTATTCGCCTTAGAAGCAAACGAACTACTTTACCGCTTATATAACCAAGAAAAAGTTCGACTGTTTGACCCACAACCTGTCAAATTTTTCTGTGGTTGCTCACGCGAGCGCAGTGGTGCAGCCATTGTAACCGTCGACCGTGCTGAAATTTATGACATTTTAAGCACCGAAGGATCCGTTTCTTTACATTGTGATTACTGCGGCACGAATTATTCGTTCGACGAATCAGAAGTGAGCGAGCTGTACAATCAAGCCGGTTCTGGTAACAGTACGCTGCATTAATTCGTCTAGCTTATCAAACGTATCAATAGTAATAAAAAGCCAACTTTGTGTTGGCTTTTTTTGTGATCAAAGCCTGATGAAATAAGGTACCAAAGCAACCATACGCTATACTTAATTTTTTAAAATTAATAATTCAATTGATCTAGCGCAATGCTTTGCGCACACGATAAAATAACTAAACCAATATGTGACGGGTTACCTAAAACCACACGAATATCATGGATAATTTTTGAGCTATATCCCTGTTTTCTCTCAGACCCGTTGCTAGCATGGTGAGCAGATAAAAATTACAAATTATTACAAAATCCCTACAAAAATCCTTATAAGGAGCACCTATGACCGTTATGGAACATACAAAGGCTGCAACAATTGATCTTACCAAACACGGGCTTCATAACGTAAAAGAGGTTGTACGCAACCCAAGTTACGAAATGCTGTTCGAAGAAGAGACTCGCGCTGATCTGGAAGGCTATGAAAAAGGCGTAGTAACCGAGCTGGGCGCTGTCGCTGTTGATACTGGTATTTTTACCGGACGCTCACCAAAAGATAAGTACATTGTTAAAGATGCCACGACTCAAGAGCATATGTGGTGGACATCAGATGCAGTGAAAAATGATAACAAACCCATCAATCAAGAAGTTTGGAGTGATCTGAAACAGTTAGTCACAGGCCAACTTTCAGGAAAACGTTTGTTTGTGATTGATGGTTACTGTGGTGCCAACCCAGACACTCGCCTGAGTATTCGAGTGATCACAGAGGTGGCTTGGCAAGCACATTTCGTGAAAAACATGTTCATTCGCCCAACCGAAGAAGAGCTGGCAACCTTCGAACCTGACTTTGTGGTAATGAACGGCGCTAAATGTACTAACCAGAAATGGGAAGAACATGGCCTAAACTCTGAAAACTTTACGGTATTTAACCTTACAGAGCGCATGCAATTGATCGGCGGTACTTGGTACGGCGGTGAAATGAAAAAAGGCATGTTCGCGATGATGAACTACTTCCTACCGCTCAAAGAAATCGCGTCCATGCACTGTAGTGCCAACATGGGCAAAGATGGTGATGTGGCGATCTTCTTTGGCCTTTCTGGCACAGGTAAAACCACCCTATCTACCGATCCTAAACGTGCACTGATTGGTGATGATGAGCACGGTTGGGATGATGATGGTGTATTCAACTTCGAAGGCGGCTGTTACGCGAAGACCATCAAGCTATCGAAAGAAGCAGAGCCTGACATCTACAACGCTATTCGTCGTGACGCGCTACTAGAAAACGTCACGGTTCGTAACGATGGTTCTATCGACTTTGATGACGGCTCTAAGACAGAAAACACTCGCGTGTCTTACCCGCTCCATCATATCGACAACATCGTGAAACCTGTATCCAAAGGTGGTCACGCAAACAAAGTGATCTTCCTATCAGCCGATGCATTTGGCGTTTTACCTCCTGTGTCTAAACTGACACCTGAACAAACCAAATACCATTTCTTATCCGGCTTCACCGCAAAATTAGCAGGTACTGAACGTGGTATTACCGAGCCGACACCAACCTTCTCTGCATGTTTTGGGGCAGCGTTCCTAACGCTTCACCCAACCAAATATGCGGAAGTTCTCGTCAAACGTATGGAAGCTGCGGGTGCAGAAGCTTACTTGGTGAATACAGGTTGGAATGGCAGTGGCAAACGTATTTCAATTCAAGATACGCGAGCGATTATTGATGCGATTCTAGATGGTTCCATCGAGCAAGCTGAAACCAAACACATTCCAATTTTTAATTTGGAAGTGCCGACTGCATTACATGATGTCGACCCAAGCATTCTTGACCCTCGCGACACTTATGTTGATCCACTTCAATGGGAGAGTAAGGCGAAAGACTTAGCGCAACGCTTCATCAATAACTTTGATAAGTACACCGACAATGCAGAAGGGAAGTCGTTAATCGCAGCGGGTCCACAGCTAGATTAAGTGACTTCACTAGTAAATAATACCTTTAGCCCCTCATTTGAGGGGCTTTTTATTGCGAGTGCACGCAAAATGTTTCACTCTATCCAACATTATTGCTGTCATTTACCCATCTTCTGACGACTGCGTTTATCATGAGAAAACTGCTGCAACTGCTTATTCTTCTTTTCGCCCTGCTATGCATTACCATACTCGTCTTGTTTGGTGTCATGCATAGCCCTTATGCGACTCAAGTAGTCAACCAAGCGCTATCATTCAGTGGCTACTCAAATGTCTCTGCAGAGAAAGCAACCTATCAATTCCCACAGCAGCTCACCTTAGATAACGTCACGATTAAACAGAGCTCAGCGTCCATAACGCTACCCCGGGTGACGATTTGGGTAAGCCAACGGCCGCTGCAACAAAACAAACTGAGTTTAGACTCTGTACTTATTGAAGGGGCAACACTTAGCGAACAACAGCTCCGCTTAAAAGCGCCAAACTCCATCTTGATCCACCAGCTCGCTTTTGAGCGCCTGAATGTTGAGACAAAGTCATGGTCAGTGACGAATGCCAAGCTCCAGATCAATAAACCGGTCTGGTTAACTCGCTCGCAGTGGCTACCGTATGGTGACATTCAGTTCTCAGCTACTCAATTGTACTTATACGGTGAAGCTCTGAACCAGATTCTGATCGATGCCGATTATCAGGCAAGTGACAGTACGGTTTATGGTGCCTCTTTTCTTTGGCAAGGAGCGAAAGTATCGGGACAGGGCGAACAGCTCGGCACTGACTGGTCTTTGATTAATGTCACGATAAACCAACTCGACCTAACTCAGCCGATTGAACAGTTATCGATATGGCACAAATTGCGTCAGTATGCACCTACTGTGACGCACGTGAATAGCTTAGATGTCTTACGAGGCAATCTGTCTACCCAAGCCTTACGAGCTGAAAACATGGACCTTTCGCTTGAGAATATCGATTTAACAAAACCATTGTGGCAGCAAAACCAAGGCTACTTATCTTTTAACGCTGATGCGCTCAGCTATCATGAGATGCAACTGATCGAAGCCAGTGGCAAGTTAGCCCTAACACCGAATCAGATCGAGATTGAAGAGTTTAACAGTGATTTTAATCAGGGCAGTATTCAGTTAGCTGGCAAGCTAAAGCCCAATGCAGTGCTGCTCGATCAATTTGTCGCGACAGGTATTAAATGGTTGGACAACACCGAAAAGGATTTGCATCAACTAGGTCGTGCCATTCAATCTCTTGAGCAACTCTCAATCACAAAACTAGACATCAACAACAGTCAGTGGATCAACCTCGAACAGCAACCTCATTGGCAACTCTCCGGCGTCAATGCCGAAGGTACAGATTTAACCATGATACAAAATGGGCGCCTTGGCTTATGGCATGGTCAGTTTGAACTAACGGCAAACAGTGCCAGCATTGATAATTTGATCAGTTCGCAAGCCGTCATCACGATGAACGCCGATGATGGGAAATGGGCCCTCGAACGTTTCTTTGTTCCTTTGCAAGAAGGGTATATCGATGCAACAGGGCAATGGGATCGCAGCAAGACGAGTGCTCCGTGGCAGCTCACCTTACACGCAGATGGCTTACCATTATTGCCAAAATTGATAAAAGATACCGACCTGCAACTCAATGGCATGAGCGAATTAGAACTCGATGTGAAAGGGCTAGCAGGTGATTATTCCATGTTCGCCCACTCAGTCTCCGGATCTGCCCGCTTAAGCCTTCGCGATAGCCAGTGGCAATATCAAACCTACCCTGCAGAAAAATTTGCTGTCGATGCCGTCGCATTGATGCTAGACAGAGGACGTTTTGAGCTCAAACAACCCAATTATCGCGACGAATCGGTAAGGTTTAATGTTGACGGCGATTTTGCCCAACCAGAGCAGATACAGGCAGAAATAAAAGCGAGAGGGCGCTGTCAAAAGCTCACCACAAATCTTTTAACCGGTGAAACTGATTATGTGCCACTTTGCCAATCAAAACGTCCATCAACCCACATTGTTACTCCTGAAGCCACGAAACACTCCGACGCGGCTCAAATGAAAGAAGCGCCCATAATTAAGGCGCTTCCCATAAAACCATCACCAAAAGCAGCCACTCATCCGCCAGCCGCTCCTAAAGGTGAGGATCACTCGGAGGCTGGATCTCCCAGTACTTCCTGATAGTTGGGTAACAACATATACGTACCGATGAATTCAACCGCTGCGACATCACCACTATAGATAGTGACGTGAATGGCAATTCGAGCTTTGCGCCCCGATGCCAAGCGATCTAAGTCGCCACTGATGCCATCTAAAGAGGTTGAAGCGACGGGGTTTTGAGTCACTGGATGTCGATAACGGATCTGGCTGTCTGCCAGTACAATATCGCCATTCAATCCGCGCTCTTTCATCAGTAGCCACGTCATACCCCACCCTGTTAGTGTCGCTAACGTAAAGGCTGAACCAGCAAACATAGTGTTGTGTGGATTCAGGTTAGGATTAAGCTGAGCTCCACATTCAAATTGGTAACCTGTGTATTGGTTAATTTTAATCCCCATCTTGTCACTGATTGGGATTTGATGCTCCCACCGCTCCTGAAGCTCAGCACACCACTCAGGGTTGCGCAATACATTCGCCATCGGATCTAATGGTTTAACCATCTGCTGATGACGAACCGGTCCCCGCTCATCCGTTAGCTCACCACGGCGATCAAACCCATTTTTTTCGTAAAAAGAGATCGCATCTTCCCGTGCATTACACACCAAGCGCTTTGCCCCTTCCTGCCGCGCTAAAGATTCAAGTGCCACCAGCACTAATGATCCCATTCCTTTACTACGGCGTGTCCCTTTAACAGCCATATAACGGATTTGCCCTTCACAATCAGGAGTAATGTATAGGCGACCGATGGCTATCGGCCGTCCACGACCATCCACAATCATGCGGTGGTGGCTCATCGGATCATATTCATCGCGCTCAGAACCAATAGGCATGCGCCACGGCTCACGAAGCATTTGCCATCGAAAGTGGTAATACTTGTTGAGCTGGTTATCCGTTTTAGGCGTTATCAGTTTAAACATGACTCTCTTCCCTGTCCGTCAGCACCATTGAGTGCTAACGACTCTCCTTAAATGTTTCTCTCTTGATAAGCTTAGAGGAATTCTTACACCTGCAACCAGAAAGTCACAGGGCCATCATTCACCAACGACACTTTCATATCCGCAGCAAACTGACCTCGCTGGGTCGGTAACACCTGTTCACATTGATCTGAAAAGTAGTTGTAAAGACGTTCTGCATCCGCTGGGTGCGCACCACGAGAGAATCCAGCACGCGTACCTTTCTTTGTGTCTGCGGGCAATGTGAACTGAGAAACAACCAACACTTTCCCATCAACTTGCTGAACATTCAGGTTCATCTTGCCTTCATCATCTTCAAAGACTCGATAAGTCGTCACGCGCTCCATTAAACGTTTCGCTTTGGCTTCATCATCGTCTTTTTCAACGCCGAGTAAAACAAGTAGACCTTTGTCTATCTCGCCAACCACTTCACCATCGACACGAACCGCTGCCTCACTTACTCGTTGGATCAAAGCTATCACTACTACTTTCCTCTTTGACTTCAATACTTTCTGGCACCGAGTGTATCACTTCAGGCTTAGGACTCCAGTGTTCACGTTCGCCAAGTGCTGCCGTGACTTCCGCACCAACCAAAACGATCAGCCAGCACAGATATACCCAAACAAACAAGATAGGGATCGCCGCCAACGCACCATAGATTAACTGGTATGAAGGGAACTGAGTAATGTAAGCCGCAAACCCTTTTTTACTTAGCTCAAATAGCAGTGCCGCAATCAATGCACCAATCGCTGCATGCGAAACCTGAACCTTTTTGTTTGGTACTAATAAGTACAACCCCATAAATGCAAACAACGATAGAATTAAAGGTAGCCAGCGCAACAGTAAATTGTACGCTCCAGATATCGCCTCACTATTTAGTACCTGCAGAGAAGTTACGTATGACGTTGCTGCAATACTGGTGCCCACTAAAATGGGACCAAGCGTCAATACCATCCAGTACATTGAAAAAGAAAACACGGCTCGACGTTTGTGCTGAACTCGCCAGATGTAATTTAAGTTCTTATCAATATTGGAAATCAGCATCAGCGCCGCAACAAATAAGAAACCACCACCAACTGCCGTCATTTTGCCTGTATTGGCAACAAACTCAGCCAATGCAGTTTTCACAGCATCTCCCGCTGCAGGCACAAAGTGCGTAATGACAAAATCTTGGATCACATCACCCGCATTAGCAAAGATTGAAAACGATGAAAGTACCGACAGTAATACCGTCAACATCGGTACGATGGAAAGCAGCGTAATATAGGCTAAATAACCCGCATTAACGTTTACGCGGTCATGATTCATTCTGGTCAATAAATAACGAAAGAATTGCATGGTTTGTCTCGTTATCGCTGCATTTTTCAACTTGTATCTCCCCATTATCTAAGCCATTCTAACCGCACTATATTAATGCAAAGGAAATCAACATGCCTTACTTACTGGCCATTGCCTTATCTATTTTTACTTTAACAGGCTGTCAGTCGGCCTACTATTCCGCTATGGAACAAGTTGGTTACCACAAACGTGACATTATGGTTGATCGTGTAGAGGATGCCAAAGAGTCACAACAAGACGCACAAGAACAATTCTCAAGTGCTTTGGAAGCGCTATCTGCAGTGACTAACTTCCAAGGTGGTGAACTGGAATCGGTTTACAACAAGATCGATGGCCAATACAAAGACAGTGAAAAAGCGGCACAAGGTGTTCGCGATCGCATTGCTGCAATTGAAGATGTCTCTGAAGCGCTGTTTGAAGAATGGCAGGACGAGCTCGAAATGTACTCAAACGCAAAACTTCGTCGTTCAAGCGAGCAAAAATTGCGTGAAACCAAAGTGTCATACAACAATATGCTGGCTGCCATGAAACGTGCAGAAAAGAAAATGACACCCGTTCTGGATACACTGCGTGACAATACCTTGTTCTTAAAGCATAACCTTAACGCTAGCGCGATTGGTTCGCTAAAAGGCGAGTTTTCGCTACTAGAGCGTGATATTCAACACGCGATCACTCAGATGAACGCTGCGATTGCAGAATCCGATAAGTTTCTTAACAAGCTTAATCAAAAATAATTCGGTTTAGTCACGATAAAAGCGCCTGTTAATCAGGCGCTTTTTTGATCTAGCTGTGACAGTACAAACGCCACTCGCTCCGCTACAGCCATAAAAGGCACCTCACACACTTCATACCCCTGCTGTTGGTAAGTCTGTATTAAGGCATGGTGGATCGCCATCGCTTGGTCAAAAGGGTACGGGCGAACCTCATCTTGTACATATATGCTTCGCTCTGGAGCAAAGAAGAACACCACGGGATGGTACCCTTTACTGACTTCTAGGTAAGCGGGGTCGATTGTATGTTGAGCCAAAGACAAATAACCACAGATATCCGGTACGGCCCGATCTAAAAAAGCGAGCGTATGCTGACTGGCTAACTGCTTTTGTTGCTCCATCGCGACGAGACAAAGATGAGCAAAACCCGGCAGATCATGCCAAGGTAAAATCCCACCTTCTATGCTTGATTGCTGCTCAATCAGCATTCTTGGCACTTCAGAAAATGTCGGATAACCACGTTTAGCAAGGGCTTCAAGCAAAGTGGTTTTCCCCGCACCCGGTCCACCAGAAATAATCACAGGCTGCATCACTTTTCTCCAGATAAACAAAAGGCGAGAGGGGTGACCTCTCGCCTTTTTAATTCACTCAGTTGAGTTATTTGCTACCGCGTGAAGCACGTTTACGATCGTTCTCTGTTAGGAACTTCTTACGAATACGGATGCTTTCAGGTGTTACTTCTACTAGCTCGTCGTCATCAATGAATTCTAGCGCTTGCTCTAGTGTCATGATGATTGGCGGAGTAAGAACCTGCGCATCATCCGTACCAGAAGCACGAACGTTAGTTAGCTGCTTACCTTTAAGCGGGTTAACCGTTAGGTCGTTATCACGACTGTGAATACCGATCACCATACCTTCATAAACTTCAACACCGTGACCGATGAATAGACGACCACGCTCCTGCAAGTTAAACAGAGCGTTTGTCAGAGCTTTACCAGCACCGTTAGAGATCAGAACGCCGTTATTACGTTGACCAATTTCACCGCCTTTGTGTGGGCCGTAGTGGTCAAATGTATGGTAAAGAAGACCAGAACCAGAAGTCAGCGTCATAAATTCAGTTTGGAAACCGATCAAACCACGAGAAGGCATGTCGAAGTCCATACGCACACGACCTTTACCGTCTGGTGCCATGTCTTTCAGCTCACCTTTACGCAGACCGATGTTCTCCATGATGCCGCCTTGGTGCTCTTCCATCACGTCGATAGTTACTGTCTCAAACGGTTCCATTAGCTGACCATCTTCTTCTTTGATGATTACTTCTGGACGAGATACAGCAAGCTCGAAGCCTTCACGACGCATGTTTTCGATCAGGATAGATAGGTGAAGTTCACCACGGCCTGATACGCGGAATTTATCTGGATCGTCCGTTTGCTCTACGCGTAGGGCAACGTTGTGTACCAGCTCTTTCTCTAGACGCTCAAGGATGTTACGTGAAGTCACGAACTTACCTTCTTTACCCGCGAATGGAGAGGTATTTACTTGGAAGGTCATTGTTACCGTAGGTTCATCTACTGATAGTGCAGGTAGCGCTTCTACAGCGTTTTGTGCACAGATAGTATCAGAGATTTTTAGCTCACCAAGACCCGTGATCGCGATGATATCGCCAGCTGTCGCTTGTTCCACATCGTGACGCTCAAGGCCAAGGTAGCCCATCACTGTGCCGACTTTACCGTTACGTGTTTTACCGTCTGCACCGATGATGGTGACTTGTTGGTTTGGTTTAACGCTACCACGAGTCACACGAGCGACACCGATAACACCAACGTAAGAGCTGTAGTCTAGCTGAGAGACTTGCATTTGTAGTGGACCATCGAGGTCAACTTCAGGAGCTGCAACTTGGTCAACGATTGTCTGGAACAATGGTTCCATGTTCTCGCCAGTTTCACCTTCTTCTAAAGAAGCCCAACCGTTTAGTGCAGAAGCGTAAACCACTTTAAAGTCTAGCTGTTCATCAGTTGCACCTAGGTTATCAAATAGATCGAACACTTGGTCCATAACCCAGTCAGGACGAGCACCTGGACGGTCAATCTTGTTGATAACAACGATTGGCTTTAGGCCGTGAGCAAAAGCTTTTTGCGTTACGAAACGCGTTTGTGGCATTGGACCGTCAACCGCGTCAACGATAAGCAGAACAGAGTCTACCATCGACATGATACGTTCAACTTCACCACCGAAGTCCGCGTGTCCCGGAGTATCTACGATGTTGATGCGGTAGTCGTTCCAGTTAATTGCTGTGTTCTTAGCAAGAATGGTAATACCACGCTCTTTTTCAATGTCGTTCGAGTCCATGACTCGCTCTTCCGCTTCACCGCGAGACTCAAGCGTACCTGATTGCTGAAGCAGCTTGTCAACCAATGTTGTTTTACCGTGGTCAACGTGCGCGATAATCGCGATATTTCTTAATTTATCAATCTGTGGAGTAGCCATGGATTTGATTCACTCGATAGGAGAAGTGCCGCCTGTCTGCATTAGTGCTTAAGGCCACACTTACTTTGATTAAAAAAACGGCCAATAATGTACCAGATTTTAGCGAAAAACCTAGAAATATGTGATCTATCCCTGAGCTTTTCTGTGCTTTTTTCGTATTTCCGTAAACATATTTTACGACAAACTCGGATCAACTTGTCAGAAATCGCGATTGACAACACAACGCATCCAAGGCTGAATGGTATACGCTTTCTGTTTCATTATGGTGCACTTAAAGCCATTTGCACCATAATAGTGCATAGCTAGATCATTTTGGTGCAAGTTAGTATCGTTTTTATTGACAAAAACAAACAACAAGATGATTTATAAGGATTTTATTTTTTGGCATGGTTTTGGCTTAAGTAAATTTAGCATCGATTAACACCAATGAAATCAACTTAATCAATGCTAGATTCCATCAAATCAAGCAAAACCGCTTTAATAACACTGGAGGTTATCCAAGATGTCAGTAGAAAACGTTTTATCGCTGATCCAAGAAAACGAAGTTAAGTTTGTTGACCTACGTTTTACAGATACAAAAGGTAAAGAGCAGCACGTATCTATCCCTGCTCACCAAGTGGACGCAGACTTCTTTGAAGAAGGTAAGATGTTCGATGGTTCTTCAGTTGCTGGCTGGAAGGGTATCAACGAATCTGACATGGTAATGATGCCTGACGCAGCATCTGCCGTTCTTGACCCATTCACAGAAGACGCAACATTAAACATCCGTTGTGACATTCTTGAGCCTGCAACAATGCAAGGCTACGACCGTGACCCTCGCTCAATCGCTAAACGTGCTGAAGACTACCTACGTGCAACAGGTATCGCTGATACTGTTCTTGTTGGCCCTGAGCCAGAATTCTTCCTATTCGACGATGTTAAGTTCGCAACTGATATGTCTGGTTCATTCTTCAAGATTGACGACATCGAAGCAGCTTGGAATACGGGTTCAGACATCGAAGGTGGTAACAAAGGTCACCGTCCAGGCGTTAAAGGCGGTTACTTCCCAGTAGCACCAGTGGACTCTTCTCAAGATATCCGCAGCGCAATGTGTCTAATCCTTGAAGAGATGGGCCAAGTTGTAGAAGCACACCACCACGAAGTTGCAACTGCTGGTCAGAACGAAATCGCAACTCGCTTTAACACGCTAACAGCAAAAGCGGACGAAATTCAGGTTTACAAATACGTTGTTCATAACGTTGCTCACGCATTCGGTAAGACAGCGACATTCATGCCTAAACCACTAGTTGGTGATAACGGTAGCGGTATGCACGTTCACCAATCTCTAGCGAAAGACGGTGTTAACCTGTTCGCGGGTGACAAGTACGGCGGCCTATCTGAAATGGCACTTTACTACATCGGTGGTGTTATCAAGCACGCTAAAGCAATCAACGCATTTGCTAACGCATCAACTAACTCGTACAAGCGTCTTGTTCCGGGCTTCGAAGCGCCAGTTATGCTTGCTTACTCGGCTCGTAACCGTTCTGCTTCTATCCGTATCCCAGTGGTACCAAGCCCTAAAGCACGTCGTATCGAGCTACGTTTCGGTGACCCATCAGCGAACCCATACCTATGTTTCGCAGCAATGCTAATGGCTGGTCTTGACGGTATTAAGAACAAGATCCACCCTGGCGAGGCGATGGATAAAGACCTGTACGACCTACCTGCAGAAGAAGCAGCAGAAATCCCAACAGTAGCTTACTCACTAAAAGAAGCACTAGAATGCCTAGACGCTGACCGTGAGTTCCTAACAGCTGGTGGCGTATTCTCTGATGACTTCATTGACTCTTACATCGACCTTAAATCTCAAGATGTAGAGAAAGTAAACATGACAACTCACCCACTAGAGTTCGAACTTTACTACTCTGTATAAGAACCGATGTTGTACAACGTTTAACACGTTACATAAATATAAGGCTCGCCTCGCAGGCGGGCCTTTTTCATATATCGTCCTCTCGTCTCTGCGATTAACATAAGCTAGGCATTGTTTCTAAGAGGACTGCAGCAATGAAATTCCCCCCTTATCTATTAAGCTTAACGCTGATATATACCGTAGCTATTCAAGCTCAAACGGTTTATACATGGGTGGATGATAACGGGACGATCCATTTTAGTGATTCTCCTCAAACGCAGAAAGCCAAAGCCCTCAACTTACCAAAATACGATAGCCCAGCACCGGCACCACAATTTGAACGCTCTAAGCCGGTTGAAAAGCCGAGTGCAGAAGAACGCCAAGCCAATCACGAGAAGCAAAAACAATCACCCCAACCCATCTCTGTATCTATTGCCTCCCCCGAGCACGATAGCGCGATTCGCAGCAACGCTGGCCGCCTAATGATTAATGGTGAAATCAATCGTAAGCTTGCTATCGGTGAACAACTTCAACTAATAATGGACGGTCGTAAATATGGTGCGCCAATCAACCAACCGACATGGGAGCTCAAAAATGTCGATCGAGGTACCCATATCTTTGCTATTCAGGTAATTAGAGACGGCAAGCTTATTGCATCGTCCTCTCCAATAACGGTGCACCTGCAGCGAGCTAGCGTGAAATAGCGATACCTATCTGAAAAAGCGTTAACTTACACCAAGAATTGCTTTTGCTTGCTCAGTCTATGCGCCATACTTAAATTGCATTTGCACCATTTTAGTGCACTGCAATTCATTTAAGTAGCGAGTGGGATGCATGATAGTGAGCAACGATCTAAACAGCATAATATTGGACAATCAGGTCACTGCGATTCTGATCATGAATGAACCTCTTCAAGTTAAATACGCCAACCCTTCCGCAGAGCAGCTGTTTTCCCAAAGTGCCAAACGCATAGTAGATCAACCTCTGTCGAACCTCATTCAGCATGCTTCAATGGATTTAGCATTGCTATCACAGCCGCTACAAAGCGGCCAAAGTATCACGGACAGTGATGTCACTTTTGTGGTTGATGGCAAACCACTGATGCTTGAAGTTACAGTTAGCCCAATTTCATGGAACAAAGAGCTGATGTTGTTGGTTGAGATGAGAAAAATTGGCCAGCAAAGACGACTGTCCCAAGAGCTGAATCAACATGCTCAGCAACAAGCGGCAAAATTACTGGTTAGAGGGCTAGCCCACGAAATCAAAAATCCGTTAGGGGGCCTGCGTGGCGCAGCGCAATTACTTGAACGTATGCTACCTGACCCTTCCCTTACCGAATACACCCAGATCATTATTGAACAAGCTGATCGCTTGCGCTCACTCGTGGATCGACTTCTTGGACCCCAGCGTCCAGGTAAGAAGCAACCAGAAAACCTGCACCTTATACTTGAAAAAGTCCGTCAATTGGTTGAATTGGAAGTTGGTCATCGCGTTTTGATTGAACGAGATTACGACCCTAGCCTGCCTGAGCTATTGATAGATGTGGATCAAATTGAACAAGCCCTTTTGAATATCGTCAGCAATGCCGGACAGATATTACAACAGCAAGAACAAGGACAAATAACGGTGCGCACCAGAACAGTGCATCAGGCCATCATTCATGGTCAACGCCGCAAACTTGCAGCACGCATAGAGATCACGGATAACGGGCCCGGTATCCCCACAGAGCTTCAGGACACTCTATTTTACCCCATGGTCAGTGGCCGTGAAGGCGGAACCGGACTTGGGTTATCCATTGCACAAAACTTGATTGACCAGCATCAGGGGAAAATCGATGTGGAAAGCTGGCCGGGGAAAACCACATTTACAATCTATCTCCCGATTAAATAAAAACAAATAACGTTGGAAGGAAAATAAAGTCATGAGCAAAGGATACGTTTGGGTCGTTGATGATGACAGTTCAATTCGCTGGGTAATGGAGAAAACCTTATCTTCAGCTGATATTAAGTGTGATACGTTCTCAGACGCAGAAAGCGTACTGTTGGCTCTTGAGCGCGAAACACCCGATGTCTTGGTATCAGATATTCGGATGCCTGGTATCGATGGGATTGAATTATTGAGTCAGGTGCACGCTCGCTCTCCCGAACTTCCCGTCATCATCATGACTGCCCATTCAGACTTGGATGCTGCCGTGAATGCTTATCAGCAAGGAGCATTTGAATACCTACCTAAGCCCTTTGATGTCGATGAGACGCTTACTCTAGTAGAACGAGCCATTGCTCATAATCAAGAACAAAAACGCAGCCATAATGAGCTCGAAGACGATGGCTATTCCGCACCGGAAATCATCGGTGAAGCACCAGCAATGCAAGAAGTTTTCCGTGCTATTGGCCGCCTTTCACGCTCATCAATTTCCGTATTAATCAATGGTGAGTCCGGCACAGGTAAAGAATTGGTAGCACAAGCCCTCCATCGTCATAGTCCTCGAGCCCAGAAGCCATTTATTGCTCTTAATATGGCTGCAATTCCCAAAGATCTCATTGAATCTGAGCTGTTTGGTCATGAAAAAGGGGCATTTACTGGAGCGAACAGTATTCGCCAAGGACGCTTTGAACAAGCCAATGGTGGCACGCTGTTTCTCGATGAAATTGGTGACATGCCACTGGATATTCAAACTCGACTGCTAAGAGTTCTCGCTGACGGACAATTTTATCGTGTGGGTGGCCATTCCCCTATTCAGGTCGATGTGCGAATTGTCGCAGCCACACACCAAAACCTCGAAAAGCTGGTCCATAAGGGAGACTTTCGAGAAGATCTTTTTCATCGCCTCAATGTGATACGCATTCATATTCCAGCATTACGCGAAAGACGACAAGACATCGAAAAGCTTACATTGCACTTCTTAGCTTTAGCGGCAGAAGAGCTTGGTGTGGATATCAAAACACTCCACCCTTCAACCATTGAATCATTGACGCAGCTTGAATGGCCCGGAAATGTACGTCAGCTAGAGAACACCTGTCGATGGCTAACCGTCATGGCAAGCGGCAGTGAAGTTCTTCCTGCAGACTTACCTCCAGAGCTCCTACAGGAAAAGCCATCGCTGAACGCAAGCGGTGATGATAGCTGGCAACAACAACTAGCAACCTGGGCACGTCAGTCACTATCAAAAGGAGATTCTGAGTTGCTCTCTTATGCACTTCCTGAATTTGAACGTATACTTTTGGAAGCGGCGCTAGAACATACTAAAGGTCACAAGCAAGATGCCGCTAAAGTACTAGGATGGGGTCGAAATACACTCACAAGAAAACTCAAAGAGCTCTACTAACCCCCATTCATACACGGATGTAAACCGCCGTGCATTAGTTATATAAATGGAATTCACGCTGGTCAGCCATTTTGACCAGCCATAATGGTGGGTATTTTTAAGAAACAGCATGTCAGCATCCAATAAAATCACGCTGAGAACAGCCGTTATTTTACCGTTTGTGTTCATTTTCATGATCACAATAGGGATTATTGTTGCTGTGCAAAAGAGCAGCTATGAGGAGATGGTACAAGATATCAGTACCAAACAACTCAGTGCCCTTACCCACAATGTTGAACTGGAATTGCATACCTTCCTCGACAAACCTTTCAACGCAAGCCTTGCTTTAAGCCATAGTATCGGCTTCAACCGCCTCTATCAGCGAGGGGATACCTCTGACATCCAATCGTATTTTTTAACTAGCTTTGATGATCTCTACCGCACGATCCCACAGCTTGATGTTGTCGGTTTCGGTGGAGAAGGGACGGAATACATTGGCTTTAGAAAAGAAGCGAACAAAGGCTATACCTTAATGATACAAGATGACCGAACCCAAAATAAGTTGGTTATCTATCGAGGAAGAGAAGTCAGTCAGGATATCCGTTCGGTAGTGGAAGGCTATGATCCACGAATCCGTCCATGGTACGCCCCTGTAGCGCAAAGCCTGAAACCGATGTGGTCTTCCATCTACACCAACGTTGATGAACGTCAGGAAATCACACTCTCAGCGCTAACTCCCGTTTTCTACTCTGATAAGTTTCAAGGGGTTGTCGTCACAGACGTCAAAATTGATACCTTCAATGCCTTCCTTCGAAAGCAGCAGCAACAAACTCATGCTGTGATTTATCTATTCGATAAAAACAAACGTCTCGTTGCGCATTCAACCGATGGAAGCGTTGTCTCCTGGGGAACACCACATAGTCAAAAAGGAGAGCGACTGCTCGCCAATGAAAGTACCCACCCTATAATTCAGCAAAGTGCAAACTATATAGAGCAAAATCAGCTAGATTTAGCCGCCCCCCTTCATCGGTTCAATCTAAAACACGATGGAGAACGCTTCTTTCATCACATCACACCATACCAAGATGAATATGGCCTAACTTGGTATATTGGTGTGGCAATTTCCGAGGCAGATTTATTAGGAGCCCTTCCCGAAAGCCAGCGAAATAGTTGGATCGTAGGTTCTTTTGCCGGCTTTATCGGAATTTTAATTGGATTACTGGCCTTTAACCGTATTGTTGCGCCGATCACCTCAACAGCCACAGCAGCCAAACACTTAGCCAATGGGGACTGGGACAGCCATATGCCCAAGCCAGGGCATATCTATGAAACTTCGATGCTCGTGTCTGCTTTTAATGAAATGGCCAACAATCTGAAAGCATCATTCAAAGCTTTACGTTCTCAGCTTTTGTACGATTCCCTTACTTCACTATATAGTCGTGAAGGGATGATCGATACCTGTGATCGTCTCGATTCTCTCAACGGATGCCTCATGTTAGTCGGGATCAACAAATTCCGTGATATCAACGACAGCCTCGGTCACTATCGCGGGGATCAGCTTCTAATCATCATATCCGAACGCCTGAAACAGCTCTTCAATGACCAATGTTACATCGCACGGATTGGCGGTGATGAGTTTGCCATTTACCTTGCTAAGTGCCCCCCTCATGAAGAAGTAACAGGCACAGCAAGGCGTATTAAACAAATGTTTGCTTCGCCATTTAATATGGAGAAAGAAAACATTGTTGTGAGCGTATCGATTGGTATTGTCTATGAGGATAGCGCTCCGAATATGACATTATGGCTGCGCAATGGCAGTATTGCATTGAGCAATGCCAAACGAGATATTGCCGGAATCAGTTTTTACAAACCAGAAATGGCAGATGTTTCACGCCAACGTACTCGTATGCAGGCAAAAATTAAAGACGCATTAGAACTCAAAGAGTTCGTTCCGTTTTATCAACCCATAATCAACCTGCATACTGGTAAAGTCATCGGCTCTGAAGCACTAGCACGCTGGATATCGCCTCATGCGGGGCTGGTGTCCCCATTAGAATTCATTCCTATCGCAGAAGAGAGTGGGTTGATTGGTGCTATTGGTGAGCAGATCCTATATCAAGCATGTTTTGATACCGTACGCGGGATCCGAGAAGGCAAATGGTCGGAAGATTTTCACCTTCACGTCAATCTTTCAGTAAACCAGCTATCGCAACCTGATTTCATTCCTATGTTACAAAAAACCTTAGCTGAAACAGGGTTACACTCCAAAAATCTAACGCTTGAAATTACCGAATCTCGCATCGTCGATAACGATCAAATCACCATTCGTAATATGCAATTAATACGAGATTTAGGCGTCCATATTGCTATTGACGATTTTGGTACGGGTTACAGCTCACTCGCTTACCTTCATAAACTTCCTTTTGATTGTTTGAAAATTGATCGGACATTTGTCACTAAACTTGAACAGGCAACACTCGATACATCCATCGTTGCCGCGATCATTAATATCACTAAAAGTTTAAAAGTTGATCTGGTCGCCGAAGGTATAGAAACCGTAGAACAAGCGCAAATGCTTAAACAACTCAATTGTCCTCAAGGACAAGGGTTTCTTTATAGCCGTCCAGTACCTTTTGATGAATGGCCAACAGATTTGGTAAACATGAATTCAAAATCATCATAGATTGCTGTTTTTCTGTGCTCATCCTACTGACACTCTTGTCTATGATTCTTATACTTAGCGAAAGTCACATAATGGAATTACTATAATGATAACCAAAAACTTGCCACTAACGGATCTTCACCGTCACCTTGATGGAAACATTCGAACTCAAACTATTTTAGAACTCGGCCAAAAGTTTGGTGTCCCGTTGCCTGCTTACGATGTTGAATCCTTAACCCCTTACGTTCAAATCGTAGAAGCTGAGCCATCACTGGTCGCATTTCTATCTAAATTAGACTGGGGAGTTGCGGTTCTTGGAGATTTAGATGCATGTCGCCGCGTAGCTTATGAAAACGTGGAAGACGCACTTAACGCGCAAATCGATTATGCTGAACTTCGATTTTCACCTTATTACATGGCAATGAAACATAATCTCCCTGTCGAAGGTGTTGTAGAAGCCGTAGTTGATGGCGTACAAGCGGGTATGCGTGATTTTGGTATCAAAGCGAATCTTATCGGTATTATGAGCCGTACGTTTGGTACAGACGCTTGTCAGCAAGAGCTTGATGCAATTCTGACTCAAAAAGATAAGATTGTAGCTGTTGACTTAGCGGGTGACGAACTCGGTCAACCTGGCGAACGCTTTGTAACTCACTTCAAGCAAGTCAAGGATGCTGGCCTAAGTGTTACCGTCCATGCTGGTGAAGCCGCTGGTGCTGAAAGTATGTGGCAAGCCATTCAAGAGCTTGGGGCAACACGCATTGGCCATGGCGTCAAAGCAATCCACGATCCAAAGCTAATGGATTATCTGGCAGAAAACCGTATTGGTATTGAATCTTGCTTAACTTCTAACTTCCAAACAAGCACTGTAGAGTCTTTAGAAAATCATCCATTAAAACAGTTCCTAGAGCACGGTGTTTTAGCTTGTTTAAATACGGATGATCCTGCAGTAGAAGGAATAGAGTTACCTTTCGAATATGAAGTTGCAGCCCCACAAGCTGGGCTGTCTCAAGCTCAAATACGTCAAGCACAAATAAATGGTTTAGAACTGGCCTTTATTTCTGAAGCCGAAAAACAAGCTCTAAGAGAAAAAGTGGCGAATCGAAAATAACGCGACACTAGCAACCATGATTAGCCGACACACCGTTGTCGGCTTTTTTATTACCGCCATCAACCAAACAGAGTAGTACTTCATCAACTAAGCTGTAAGAGATCTCATTTTCTTAGGAGAGTTGAGAATGCCTGCTAAAGCGGTTTTTTGGGGTATGTTACTTATATCTTCTCTTATTCCTTTTTACACCTACAGCTGTACGCTAACAATGGGTTACCGCACTAGCGATCGTGCTCCCCTTATCGCAGCAGCACCCAACAACAACGGACTCTACAAGCATTTTTATCAATTAGTTGCTGAAAAGCTAGGGTGTGAATTAAACATAATAAGAGGCCCTAAGAAACGTATTCTAAAGCAGCTACAAGATGGCGATGTAGACTTCTACCCTGGATTCAACTTCAATGAAGCCAGAGCCAATTATACGTTTTATATTGAAAATGGGTTTCCTGGTGGAGAGATCGGTATATCTCGCCAAGACTTCCCTCAGATCACCGCACTCAAACAACTAGAGGGACATACTATCTTACAAGCTTTAGGCTCTCCTGATTTCGTAAGAAACTTGGAAAACGTCAAGATATACACGGTTCCTGATATGTCCATTACCAAAGCAATTGGTTTTCTAAGAAAAAAACGAGGCGATTTTTATATCTATAATCGTACATCATTGCTTTATTACTTAAAAACACATCACATCGAAGACATTCAAGTGCATCCTAATTGTTGCGGTGGTGTTGAGCCTATCTATCTTGGTTTTTCTCGCCAATCAATTCACTTCAAAGAACAGCCTAATTTAGACTTTGACCAGAACGGTAACTTCAGTCCAAATAACTTCCCAACTAAACTCGAAGAAACTTCTTTAGCATATAAAATGATGCAAGTTTTACTACAGATGAAAGAAAGTGGGGAAACCGAAGCTATCTACCAGCAATACTACTGATAAACATGCTGGGATGAGAATAGTCACGAATAGGTAGGGATTAACGGCTAACAGACTCACGATCTTCGGCTGCTGCCTTAAACTCTTTTTACCTACCTACCAACATTTTAGCCTTACTTTAATGAGCCCTTCCTATGGTTCTTCCTTTTTCTGTGTAACAAATAGCAAAAAACCCGCTAGATAACTAGCGGGTTTCTTTGATAGTGGCGGAGAGATAGGGATTTGAACCCTAGATACGCTATTAACGTATGCCGGTTTTCAAGACCGGTGCTTTCAACCACTCAGCCATCTCTCCACAAATTGTCATCAACAGATTAGTACACTGATGATGTGGTTACACATTTACACGGGTAACAGTATTTAAAGCCTGGCGATGTCCTACTCTCACATGGGGAAGCCCCACACTACCATCGGCGCTAATTCGTTTCACTTCTGAGTTCGGAATGGAAATCAGGTGGGTCCAAATCGCTATGGTCGCCAAGCAAAATTCTTTAATCTGGAAAGCTGTTTTTAAGTTCTTAACACATTCAATATTCTTGTATTGAGTCCATCAAAACCCCTTGGGTGTTGTATGGTTAAGCCTCACGGGCAATTAGTACAGGTTAGCTCAACGCCTCACAACGCTTACACATCCTGCCTATCAACGTTCTAGTCTCGAACAACCCTTTAGGATACTTAAAGTATCAGGGAAGACTCATCTCAGGGCTCGCTTCCCGCTTAGATGCTTTCAGCGGTTATCGATTCCGAACTTAGCTACCGGGCAATGCGTCTGGCGACACAACCCGAACACCAGAGGTTCGTCCACTCCGGTCCTCTCGTACTAGGAGCAGCCCCCTTCAATCTTCCAACGCCCACGGCAGATAGGGACCGAACTGTCTCACGACGTTCTAAACCCAGCTCGCGTACCACTTTAAATGGCGAACAGCCATACCCTTGGGACCGACTTCAGCCCCAGGATGTGATGAGCCGACATCGAGGTGCCAAACACCGCCGTCGATATGAACTCTTGGGCGGTATCAGCCTGTTATCCCCGGAGTACCTTTTATCCGTTGAGCGATGGCCCTTCCATTCAGAACCACCGGATCACTATGACCTGCTTTCGCACCTGCTCGAATTGTCATTCTCGCAGTCAAGCGGGCTTATGCCATTGCACTAACCTCACGATGTCCAACCGTGATTAGCCCACCTTCGTGCTCCTCCGTTACTCTTTGGGAGGAGACCGCCCCAGTCAAACTACCCACCAGGCACTGTCCTCACCCCAGATAATGGGGCTAAGTTAGAACATCAAACATACAAGGGTGGTATTTCAAGGTCGGCTCCACAAATACTGGCGTACTTGCTTCAAAGCCTCCCACCTATCCTACACATGTAGGCTCAATGTTCAGTGCCAAGCTGTAGTAAAGGTTCACGGGGTCTTTCCGTCTAGCCGCGGGTACACTGCATCTTCACAGCGATTTCAATTTCACTGAGTCTCGGGTGGAGACAGCGTGGCCATCATTACGCCATTCGTGCAGGTCGGAACTTACCCGACAAGGAATTTCGCTACCTTAGGACCGTTATAGTTACGGCCGCCGTTTACCGGGGCTTCGATCAAGAGCTTCGACCTAAGTCTAACCCCATCAATTAACCTTCCGGCACCGGGCAGGCGTCACACCGTATACGTCATCTTACGATTTTGCACAGTGCTGTGTTTTTAATAAACAGTTGCAGCCACCTGGTATCTGCGACTCTCAATAGCTCCATCCGCAAGGGACTTCACCGTCAAGAGCGTACCTTCTCCCGAAGTTACGGTACCATTTTGCCTAGTTCCTTCACCCGAGTTCTCTCAAGCGCCTTGGTATTCTCTACCCGACCACCTGTGTCGGTTTGGGGTACGATTCCTTACAATCTGAAGCTTAGAGGCTTTTCCTGGAAGCATGGCATCAATGACTTCACTACCGTAGTAGCTCGACGTCGTGTCTCAGCCTTAAAAAGAGCCGGATTTACCTAACTCTTAAGCCTACGCACTTGAACCTGGACAACCGTCGCCAGGCCCACCTAGCCTTCTCCGTCCCCCCATCGCAATTGTAAGAAGTACGGGAATATTAACCCGTTTCCCATCGACTACGCTTTTCAGCCTCGCCTTAGGGGTCGACTTACCCTGCCCCGATTAACGTTGGACAGGAACCCTTGGTCTTCCGGCGAGGGGGTTTTTCACCCCCTTTATCGTTACTCATGTCAGCATTCGCACTTCTGATACCTCCAGCATGCTTTACAACACACCTTCAACGGCTTACAGAACGCTCCCCTACCCAATACGATAAATCGCATTGCCGCAGCTTCGGTTTATAGCTTAGCCCCGTTACATCTTCCGCGCAGGCCGACTCGACTAGTGAGCTATTACGCTTTCTTTAAATGATGGCTGCTTCTAAGCCAACATCCTAGCTGTCTAAGCCTTCCCACATCGTTTCCCACTTAGCTATAATTTGGGACCTTAGCTGGCGGTCTGGGTTGTTTCCCTCTCCACGACGGACGTTAGCACCCGCCGTGTGTCTCCCGGATAGTACTTACTGGTATTCGGAGTTTGCAAAGGGTTGGTAAGTCGGGATGACCCCCTAGCCTTAACAGTGCTCTACCCCCAGTAGTATTCGTCCGAGGCTCTACCTAAATAGATTTCGGGGAGAACCAGCTATCTCCAGGTTTGATTGGCCTTTCACCCCTAGCCACAAGTCATCCGCTAATTTTTCAACATTAGTCGGTTCGGTCCTCCAGTTGATGTTACTCAACCTTCAACCTGCCCATGGCTAGATCACCTGGTTTCGGGTCTATATCCAGAGACTGAACGCCCAGTTAAGACTCGGTTTCCCTACGGCTCCCCTAGATGGTTAACCTTGCCACTGAATATAAGTCGCTGACCCATTATACAAAAGGTACGCAGTCACACCACGAAGGTGCTCCTACTGCTTGTACGTACACGGTTTCAGGTTCTATTTCACTCCCCTCACAGGGGTTCTTTTCGCCTTTCCCTCACGGTACTGGTTCACTATCGGTCAGTCAGTAGTATTTAGCCTTGGAGGATGGTCCCCCCATATTCAGACAGGATATCACGTGTCCCGCCCTACTCGATTTCACTTAAAATGCGCTGCCGGTTACGGGGCTATCACCCTGTATCGCAGAACTTTCCAGAACTTTCACCTGACGCATTAAAAGCTTAAGGGCTAATCCAATTTCGCTCGCCGCTACTTTCGGAATCTCGGTTGATTTCTTTTCCTCGGGGTACTTAGATGTTTCAGTTCCCCCGGTTCGCCTCTTTACCCTATGTATTCAGGTAAAGATACGTGCTTATGCACGTGGGTTTCCCCATTCAGAAATCCCAGACTCAAATGGTTGTTACTACCTAATCTGGGCTTATCGCAAGTTACTACGTCTTTCATCGCCTCTGACTGCCAAGGCATCCACCGTGTACGCTTAGTCACTTAACCATACAACCCGAAGGAGTTTCGAATTGATGTTAAACAACCAAAGTTGTCTGCAATTTTTATACATGATGCAGACTCGATTTTGCCGGACTCAAATTCCAAGAACACTTGAATGTGTTATTTTGGTGTTTGTCATAAAGACAAACATTGAGAACTTTACAATCAACAATAATTTGTTGATTTGTCAGCTTTCCAAATTGTTAAAGAGCTAGATTTTCTGATGAAAACCATTTTTAAAAGCACTCATCGAATGCGCTTAAAGATGGTGGAGCTAAGCAGGATCGAACTGCTGACCTCCTGCGTGCAAGGCAGGCGCTCTCCCAGCTGAGCTATAGCCCCATCAGGTGTTGATACTGTATGCCAATCTCTTGGGAAGGAAATTGGTGGGTCTGAGTGGACTTGAACCACCGACCTCTCGCTTATCAGGCGAACGCTCTAACCACCTGAGCTACAGACCCAGTATCGTCTCTTAAACTATAAACATATCAATCTGTGTGAACACTCATCGCAATAATCATCGTATAAGGAGGTGATCCAGCGCCAGGTTCCCCTAGCGCTACCTTGTTACGACTTCACCCCAGTCATGAACCACAAAGTGGTGAGCGTCCCCCCGAAGGTTAAACTACCCACTTCTTTTGCAGCCCACTCCCATGGTGTGACGGGCGGTGTGTACAAGGCCCGGGAACGTATTCACCGTGGCATTCTGATCCACGATTACTAGCGATTCCGACTTCACGGAGTCGAGTTGCAGACTCCGATCCGGACTACGACGCACTTTTTGGGATTCGCTCACTCTCGCAAGTTGGCCGCCCTCTGTATGCGCCATTGTAGCACGTGTGTAGCCCTACTCGTAAGGGCCATGATGACTTGACGTCGTCCCCACCTTCCTCCGGTTTATCACCGGCAGTCTCCCTGGAGTTCCCACCCGAAGTGCTGGCAAACAAGGATAAGGGTTGCGCTCGTTGCGGGACTTAACCCAACATTTCACAACACGAGCTGACGACAGCCATGCAGCACCTGTCTTACAGTTCCCGAAGGCACACCTGCGTCTCCGCTGGCTTCTGTAGATGTCAAGAGTAGGTAAGGTTCTTCGCGTTGCATCGAATTAAACCACATGCTCCACCGCTTGTGCGGGCCCCCGTCAATTCATTTGAGTTTTAATCTTGCGACCGTACTCCCCAGGCGGTCTACTTAACGCGTTAGCTCCGAAAGCCACGGCTCAAGGCCACAACCTCCAAGTAGACATCGTTTACGGCGTGGACTACCAGGGTATCTAATCCTGTTTGCTCCCCACGCTTTCGCATCTGAGTGTCAGTATCTGTCCAGGGGGCCGCCTTCGCCACCGGTATTCCTTCAGATCTCTACGCATTTCACCGCTACACCTGAAATTCTACCCCCCTCTACAGTACTCTAGTCTGCCAGTTTCAAATGCTATTCCGAGGTTGAGCCCCGGGCTTTCACATCTGACTTAACAAACCACCTGCATGCGCTTTACGCCCAGTAATTCCGATTAACGCTCGCACCCTCCGTATTACCGCGGCTGCTGGCACGGAGTTAGCCGGTGCTTCTTCTGCAGCTAACGTCAAACGAATATGCTATTAACATACCCGCCTTCCTCACTGCTGAAAGTGCTTTACAACCCGAAGGCCTTCTTCACACACGCGGCATGGCTGCATCAGGCTTGCGCCCATTGTGCAATATTCCCCACTGCTGCCTCCCGTAGGAGTCTGGACCGTGTCTCAGTTCCAGTGTGGCTGATCATCCTCTCAGACCAGCTAGGGATCGTCGCCTTGGTGAGCCTTTACCTCACCAACTAGCTAATCCCACCTAGGCATATCCTGACGCGAGAGGCCCGAAGGTCCCCCTCTTTGAGCCGAAGCTATTATGCGGTATTAGCCATCGTTTCCAATGGTTATCCCCCACATCAGGGCAATTTCCTAGGCATTACTCACCCGTCCGCCGCTCGACGCCGTTATCGTTCCCCGAAGGTTCAGATAACTCGTTTCCGCTCGACTTGCATGTGTTAGGCCTGCCGCCAGCGTTCAATCTGAGCCATGATCAAACTCTTCAATTTAAGATTTTGTCGGCTCAATGAATACTGAACATTACATAAAGTAATGTTTGAATTGACTGTGCTGAATCTTGCGATTCAATGGTCACTTCGTTTCATTGAAACCTAATTTGATACCGAAGTATCTAATTGGATTATCATCAACGAGTGCCCACACAGATTGATAGGTTTATATTGTTAAAGAGCTTTGCTTTCAGTGCCTTAGCACTTAGGCAGGACGCGTATAATACGCTGTCTGCGTTGAAAGTCAACATAAAACTCTAAAGTTTTTTAAAGTTTTATGGTGACTTGCTTAATGTCTAAGCAAGTACGCAATTAAAGCCTGGCGATGTCCTACTCTCACATGAGGAAGCCCCACACTACCATCGGCGCTAATTCGTTTCACTTCTGAGTTCGGAATGGAAATCAGGTGGGTCCAAATCGCTATGGTCGCCAAGCAAAATTTTGTCTGGAACAAAATTTAACGCACTTCAGTGCGGCCCGAAGGGTTAACTACATGGATGTAGTTAATAAATTCAATTCCTAAATTCGGAAAGCTGTTTTCGTTCTTAACACATTCAATATTCTTGTATTGAGTCCATCAAAACCCCTTGGGTGTTGTATGGTTAAGCCTCACGGGCAATTAGTACAGGTTAGCTCAACGCCTCACAACGCTTACACACCCTGCCTATCAACGTTCTAGTCTCGAACAACCCTTTAGGATACTTAAAGTATCAGGGAAGACTCATCTCAGGGCTCGCTTCCCGCTTAGATGCTTTCAGCGGTTATCGATTCCGAACTTAGCTACCGGGCAATGCGTCTGGCGACACAACCCGAACACCAGAGGTTCGTCCACTCCGGTCCTCTCGTACTAGGAGCAGCCCCCTTCAATCTTCCAACGCCCACGGCAGATAGGGACCGAACTGTCTCACGACGTTCTAAACCCAGCTCGCGTACCACTTTAAATGGCGAACAGCCATACCCTTGGGACCGACTTCAGCCCCAGGATGTGATGAGCCGACATCGAGGTGCCAAACACCGCCGTCGATATGAACTCTTGGGCGGTATCAGCCTGTTATCCCCGGAGTACCTTTTATCCGTTGAGCGATGGCCCTTCCATTCAGAACCACCGGATCACTATGACCTGCTTTCGCACCTGCTCGAATTGTCATTCTCGCAGTCAAGCGGGCTTATGCCATTGCACTAACCTCACGATGTCCAACCGTGATTAGCCCACCTTCGTGCTCCTCCGTTACTCTTTGGGAGGAGACCGCCCCAGTCAAACTACCCACCAGGCACTGTCCTCACCCCAGATAATGGGGCTAAGTTAGAACATCAAACATACAAGGGTGGTATTTCAAGGTCGGCTCCACAAATACTGGCGTACTTGCTTCAAAGCCTCCCACCTATCCTACACATGTAGGCTCAATGTTCAGTGCCAAGCTGTAGTAAAGGTTCACGGGGTCTTTCCGTCTAGCCGCGGGTACACTGCATCTTCACAGCGATTTCAATTTCACTGAGTCTCGGGTGGAGACAGCGTGGCCATCATTACGCCATTCGTGCAGGTCGGAACTTACCCGACAAGGAATTTCGCTACCTTAGGACCGTTATAGTTACGGCCGCCGTTTACCGGGGCTTCGATCAAGAGCTTCGACCTAAGTCTAACCCCATCAATTAACCTTCCGGCACCGGGCAGGCGTCACACCGTATACGTCATCTTACGATTTTGCACAGTGCTGTGTTTTTAATAAACAGTTGCAGCCACCTGGTATCTGCGACTCTCAATAGCTCCATCCGCAAGGGACTTCACCGTCAAGAGCGTACCTTCTCCCGAAGTTACGGTACCATTTTGCCTAGTTCCTTCACCCGAGTTCTCTCAAGCGCCTTGGTATTCTCTACCCGACCACCTGTGTCGGTTTGGGGTACGATTCCTTACAATCTGAAGCTTAGAGGCTTTTCCTGGAAGCATGGCATCAATGACTTCACTACCGTAGTAGCTCGACGTCGTGTCTCAGCCTTAAAAAGAGCCGGATTTACCTAACTCTTAAGCCTACGCACTTGAACCTGGACAACCGTCGCCAGGCCCACCTAGCCTTCTCCGTCCCCCCATCGCAATTGTAAGAAGTACGGGAATATTAACCCGTTTCCCATCGACTACGCTTTTCAGCCTCGCCTTAGGGGTCGACTTACCCTGCCCCGATTAACGTTGGACAGGAACCCTTGGTCTTCCGGCGAGGGGGTTTTTCACCCCCTTTATCGTTACTCATGTCAGCATTCGCACTTCTGATACCTCCAGCATGCTTTACAACACACCTTCAACGGCTTACAGAACGCTCCCCTACCCAATACGATAAATCGCATTGCCGCAGCTTCGGTTTATAGCTTAGCCCCGTTACATCTTCCGCGCAGGCCGACTCGACTAGTGAGCTATTACGCTTTCTTTAAATGATGGCTGCTTCTAAGCCAACATCCTAGCTGTCTAAGCCTTCCCACATCGTTTCCCACTTAGCTATAATTTGGGACCTTAGCTGGCGGTCTGGGTTGTTTCCCTCTCCACGACGGACGTTAGCACCCGCCGTGTGTCTCCCGGATAGTACTTACTGGTATTCGGAGTTTGCAAAGGGTTGGTAAGTCGGGATGACCCCCTAGCCTTAACAGTGCTCTACCCCCAGTAGTATTCGTCCGAGGCTCTACCTAAATAGATTTCGGGGAGAACCAGCTATCTCCAGGTTTGATTGGCCTTTCACCCCTAGCCACAAGTCATCCGCTAATTTTTCAACATTAGTCGGTTCGGTCCTCCAGTTGATGTTACTCAACCTTCAACCTGCCCATGGCTAGATCACCTGGTTTCGGGTCTATATCCAGAGACTGAACGCCCAGTTAAGACTCGGTTTCCCTACGGCTCCCCTAGATGGTTAACCTTGCCACTGAATATAAGTCGCTGACCCATTATACAAAAGGTACGCAGTCACACCACGAAGGTGCTCCTACTGCTTGTACGTACACGGTTTCAGGTTCTATTTCACTCCCCTCACAGGGGTTCTTTTCGCCTTTCCCTCACGGTACTGGTTCACTATCGGTCAGTCAGTAGTATTTAGCCTTGGAGGATGGTCCCCCCATATTCAGACAGGATATCACGTGTCCCGCCCTACTCGATTTCACTTAAAATGCGCTGCCGGTTACGGGGCTATCACCCTGTATCGCAGAACTTTCCAGAACTTTCACCTGACGCATTAAAAGCTTAAGGGCTAATCCAATTTCGCTCGCCGCTACTTTCGGAATCTCGGTTGATTTCTTTTCCTCGGGGTACTTAGATGTTTCAGTTCCCCCGGTTCGCCTCTTTACCCTATGTATTCAGGTAAAGATACGTGCTTATGCACGTGGGTTTCCCCATTCAGAAATCCCAGACTCAAATGGTTGTTACTACCTAATCTGGGCTTATCGCAAGTTACTACGTCTTTCATCGCCTCTGACTGCCAAGGCATCCACCGTGTACGCTTAGTCACTTAACCATACAACCCGAAGGAGTTTCGAATTGATGTTAAACAACCAAAGTTGTCTGCAATTATTTAAACATGATGCAGACTCGATTTTGCCGGACTCAAATTCCAAGAACACTTGAATGTGTTATTTTTGGTGTTTGTCATAAAGACAAACATTGAGAACTTTACAATCAACAATAAATTGTTGATTTGTCAGCTTTCCAAATTGTTAAAGAGCTATGTTTTCCGAAGAAATACATTTTCTAAAAATTCTTAGACGGTCGAAAACTCCAACCACGTACGTTTTACTGAAGTGGTTTGGAAATCCTAATCCAAAAACATTTAGAGAATGGTGGGCGATACCGGGCTCGAACCAGTGACCCCCTGCTTGTAAGGCAGGTGCTCTCCCAACTGAGCTAATCGCCCACATAAGTTTTGATTCTTCGTGGAGAAGAATGGTGGGTCGTGCAGGATTCGAACCTGCGACCAATTGATTAAAAGTCAACTGCTCTACCAACTGAGCTAACGACCCAATGGTATCCCGTAGGGGAGTCGAACCCCTGTTACCGCCGTGAAAGGGCGGTGTCCTAGGCCTCTAGACGAACGGGACACTAAGTCGAACATCTTGGGGGATGTTCCATCTCTTAAACTACATAAACCATCAATCTGTGTGAACACTCATCGCAATAATCATCGTATAAGGAGGTGATCCAGCGCCAGGTTCCCCTAGCGCTACCTTGTTACGACTTCACCCCAGTCATGAACCACAAAGTGGTGAGCGTCCCCCCGAAGGTTAAACTACCCACTTCTTTTGCAGCCCACTCCCATGGTGTGACGGGCGGTGTGTACAAGGCCCGGGAACGTATTCACCGTGGCATTCTGATCCACGATTACTAGCGATTCCGACTTCATGGAGTCGAGTTGCAGACTCCAATCCGGACTACGACGCACTTTTTGGGATTCGCTCACTCTCGCAAGTTGGCCGCCCTCTGTATGCGCCATTGTAGCACGTGTGTAGCCCTACTCGTAAGGGCCATGATGACTTGACGTCGTCCCCACCTTCCTCCGGTTTATCACCGGCAGTCTCCCTGGAGTTCCCACCCGAAGTGCTGGCAAACAAGGATAAGGGTTGCGCTCGTTGCGGGACTTAACCCAACATTTCACAACACGAGCTGACGACAGCCATGCAGCACCTGTCTTACAGTTCCCGAAGGCACACCTGCGTCTCCGCTGGCTTCTGTAGATGTCAAGAGTAGGTAAGGTTCTTCGCGTTGCATCGAATTAAACCACATGCTCCACCGCTTGTGCGGGCCCCCGTCAATTCATTTGAGTTTTAATCTTGCGACCGTACTCCCCAGGCGGTCTACTTAACGCGTTAGCTCCGAAAGCCACGGCTCAAGGCCACAACCTCCAAGTAGACATCGTTTACGGCGTGGACTACCAGGGTATCTAATCCTGTTTGCTCCCCACGCTTTCGCATCTGAGTGTCAGTATCTGTCCAGGGGGCCGCCTTCGCCACCGGTATTCCTTCAGATCTCTACGCATTTCACCGCTACACCTGAAATTCTACCCCCCTCTACAGTACTCTAGTCTGCCAGTTTCAAATGCTATTCCGAGGTTGAGCCCCGGGCTTTCACATCTGACTTAACAAACCACCTGCATGCGCTTTACGCCCAGTAATTCCGATTAACGCTCGCACCCTCCGTATTACCGCGGCTGCTGGCACGGAGTTAGCCGGTGCTTCTTCTGTCGCTAACGTCAAATAATGCAGCTATTAACTACATTACCTTCCTCACGACTGAAAGTGCTTTACAACCCGAAGGCCTTCTTCACACACGCGGCATGGCTGCATCAGGCTTGCGCCCATTGTGCAATATTCCCCACTGCTGCCTCCCGTAGGAGTCTGGACCGTGTCTCAGTTCCAGTGTGGCTGATCATCCTCTCAGACCAGCTAGGGATCGTCGCCTTGGTGAGCCTTTACCTCACCAACTAGCTAATCCCACCTAGGCATATCCTGACGCGAGAGGCCCGAAGGTCCCCCTCTTTGAGCCGAAGCTATTATGCGGTATTAGCCATCGTTTCCAATGGTTATCCCCCACGTCAGGGCAATTTCCTAGGCATTACTCACCCGTCCGCCGCTCGACGCCGTTATCGTTCCCCGAAGGTTCAGATAACTCGTTTCCGCTCGACTTGCATGTGTTAGGCCTGCCGCCAGCGTTCAATCTGAGCCATGATCAAACTCTTCAATTTAAGATTTTGTCGGCTCAATGAATACTGAACATTACATAAAGTAATGTTTGAATTGACTGTGCTGAATCTTGCGATTCAATGGTCACTTCGTTTCATTGAAACCTAATTTGATACCGGAGTATCTAATTGGATTATCATCAACGAGTGCCCACACAGATTGATAGGTTTATATTGTTAAAGAGCTTTTCTTCTTT